>JABDDZ010000001.1 GCA_013287335.1 Chlamydiota bacterium
AAGGATGACCCGTTTCCCCTTAATCATCCTTGGGGGGCGATCTTTTCGATAATGATCCAAGCGCCACTTTGCCTTAGCTTTTTCTTCCTTGATGCTCTCCTCTAAAAATTTTGCAGGAATGGCTAATTGACGAATAACCTCCTCTGAAAAAATGCCCTCGCCTGTTTCTGTAATGGCTCCAATGGCATATTCCGGATTGGAGGGGGCCCCAATTTTACGGGGAACTACAATATCCAAAGGAAGATGAAGAGCAAGGGCTATTTCTTGGGCTATCACAACACCACCGCGGGGAAGGGCGATCACTATTGTCTCTTTGGCATCTACATAATGTATAAGCTCTTTTGCCAAATGTTTTCCGGCATCTACTCTATCTATAAAAAAATCTACCAAGAGAGACTCCTCAGGTTAATAGAAAATAATTTAATAATTTATATAATTTAAATCAAATTTTTAGGTAATTTTATACATTAGACTTGACTTTTCATCCAATTTTTCTTTATAATAAGTTATTATAGAATAAAAGTTTAGAGGACAAATGAGCTCTTTTTCAGTAACAAACGCCATCATTTTACGACATACTCACCCTGTCTTTGGATATGAATCTTGTCTTCGTGCAACTGAGGAGCCTCCTTTAAAAGGCGCTTGGAAGCGAAATTTAGCAAAAGTTGCCGGTGCTTTCCCCATTATTGGTGGCATTCCTGTAGGGGCAGTCAATTTCTTTAATGGAAATGAAATGCGTAAGAAGTCTACAACTCCTGATGAACGAGCCAAGGGCATTACATTTATGGTTCGCGGAGGAGGAGAAGTTTTTCTACTTGGGCCGGTGTGGCTTGTTATCGACGTTTCAAAAACAATTTTTGATCATCTGATTCTGCCCTTGACTCGTTGGATTTGCAGGATTGCAAAAAAACTCCATGCGGGAGAAAAGCTTGGAATAGACGACTTTTTGCCCTCAAAGATTGTAGATTTCAAAGCTTGGGTCATCGAGAAAATCAACGAGCATTAATAGCTATAGTCGATTCAGCTTCTCAGTTTTTAAAAAATCTGTACATAAAAAGTCTCTCATCGATAATCTCTTTCAAAATCAACAATCGAGGGATCTATGCGTCTTCCCACTGTTTTTGGCATCATTTTAATTATTCTTGGCGTTTTAACTCTTGCTGTAGGTAGTCAAACTCTTAATTCTCCGCTCTCTCCGCTATTCGGGATCATCGCTCTTGTTGGAGGGATCATTCTAGTGATTTTTGGATCTCGAGCAAAACCCACTCATCCAAAATAAAAATTACGCACCAAGTCTGTGATCTCTGTGGTTTTTCTTGTGGGTAATTGAGTAGATTGCAAAGGCGACAAGTCCAAGAGAAATGAGCCCAGCACCTGTGCCAACGGCAGTTAAGCCATAAGAGACAAAGGGTGAGCCAAGAACGTGGCTTATTGAGACCATGAACTGGGGAGCAAAGGAGGCGTGAGCTCCCATAATGCCAAATGTTCCAATGCCAGCCATTAGAATAAATCCCAGGGAAGCAAGAATTGCGACCGTAACTAGAGTGATCTTTAACCAGGATCTTTCCTTTATAGCATCAACCTCTTTAGGCACACTTAAAGTAATTGGAGCTTCTTTGACTTCAACGGTCTCTTCTATTTGAGGGGGAGGAGGAGCTTCTTCAGCTTGCAAAGGAGGAGGCTCTTCTATAATAGGCGAGGCTATTAGAGGAATAGGAGGGGCTATTGGTGAAACTGGTGTTTCTTCAACTTGTAAAGGGGGGGGGCTCTATTGCAAGCCACTTCTGCTGATTGGTTTTTAACTCTTGAATCAGCGGAGCTTCTCTTATTACATCAAACTGCTCTACCTGTTTTTTTGTCAAAAATCTTTCTCTTAAAGGTCTAGAGACAAGTGGAAGATAGTTTAAATCAAGTGCGCCAATTGCATCACGAAGGCGGAGATGAGGGACCTCTTTTGTTGTGACTAAGCCCGCTTTTACCTGCTTTCCGCTAATATAGGCAAGTTGGCCCTCCTCCAATTTTTCAATCAACCCCCTATCTTCGATTTGCTGCACCTGAGCCTGGTTCAAATGGGTGATCTGCTTATCTGTCATGTAGGGGAAGAAGGCTTTGGGCATATTTCGCGTTTTAGAGATTGCATTCTCAAAATGGGGGGCAAACTCCGGAGCAATAAAGGGTATTTGTGTGTCGACAAGATGATCTATTAAGTTAAGCGGAACTGCATGAATAAGTCTTTTCTTACGCAGATGTTTTATCTGATGGGGCGCTAATAGGGCAACTTGGCTCTCTTTAACCAGATTGAGCTCCGCAGAGGAGAGATCATGCAGCTCTTCCATTCCAAGCGATTGGATCTGCTCCCTTCCCATAGTACTCTTCTGCTCATGTATGCGTCTTGAATAGATTTTTTTTCTAGAGGAGTCATCTGTAAAACCAAAGAGTTCACTTTTAAAGAAGAGGGCCTTCTGCGCTTTCTCCTTTTGGATTTTCAATTTTAAGAAATCGACTCTGCTTTCTCGGCCTGGCTTGTTCAGCCACTCTGCCGCAGCTTTTGGGTGGGAGTCAAGGTAGGAAATATTCCCGTCAAAGGCATTGATCTGAATCAGGAGATCCTCAACTTCCTCTGCATCAGTGAGAAGAGCGCCATAAGGATTTTCTTCTAAAGAGCTCCCATCCGTCTGGATAAGCCAGACATTTTTTAAAGAGGGATTTTTTTTGTAGTTCTTATTTAAAAAGGCCTTAAAAGCAGTGCTCTCTTTTGTGGCAAGAAGAAGGGCGCGGTATCCTTGAGGAGTCTTCACCATGAGAATCTGGGCTGGCGCGCGCTGCATTAGGTGGAAGACAGGAAGGCTATTTTGACAACAAAAGACAAAGGAACGGCTCACGAGCAGTTTATTATTAAAGACCTTTGTATAATCTCTTCGATAGTCAAAATGCTCTTTAGCAAAAAGTTTTGGCATAGGGAGAATTTCTTTTGATGTATACTCCTCCTCTTTTAGAAATTGGTTGAGTAAGGCTTTGATCTTGTTTCCATCCCATTTGTCTTCTACGCGAAGGCTTGCTGCGGAGATTCCAAGATAGTGCTGTAATTCTTTCAGGAGGTCCTGTTCAATCTCCTGCTTTGTCTCGGCCTGCACCTGGCTTGCCACCTCTGACAAGAGATCGACCTCCATTCCAAGGTTTTCCGTGCGGGTTTCTATGACTTTTGTCTGAAGAAAAGGGGACTTACTAGCTTTGGCAATGAGATTATCGATCTCAACCTCCATTCTCAAAGCAATTTCTGCAGGCGGGTTTCCTTTTCTAAAGGCAGCCATTTTACGGTTCTTATACTCTTTAAGTGCATCCGGGGTATCAAGTTCATACTCTATTGCACCGAACTGATCGTAAGGATGGTCTCCTGATGAGGAGATGATCACTCCCCGAAAGGGGAGAGCTTTTGCTTTGAGATTCTCAAGCGTCAGCGGCTCTTTTAATAGATGCTCACACAAAAGCTCCTCTCTAAAGAGGCCATCGATTTTTTGCTTAATAGACCTGTTAAAATGTTGACTTTTACGGATGGCCTGGTTTTTTATAGAGGAGAGAAGGGAGCCTAAAAGGATCTTGATCTGCGGGTTTTTATGATCGATTTTAGCAATAGATTGTCGGATTACATAAGAGGGAACAATAAATTCGATGCGCTGATGCATAACATAATCACGGTGGCGCAAGATTGTCTGAAAGTAGCTTCGGCGTAGCATTGTTTCATCAATAGTCATCAGGCCAATAGCATCGGGTATAAGATAGATATTAATTCCTGTCGTATGGACTTCATCTGCAAAGACAAAGTAGTCCTTCTCTGTAAGGCCCGTTTTTTGAATCTCATCCGCCCGTGTTCCTCCAATCATGATGGGGGTATCATTTTCAAGTTTTAAAAGAGCAAGAGAATCAGGCGTTTTTTCCCCTTTGCTTGCATCGATTGTGAAAAATAGGACGGGAATTCTAAGGAAGTCTCGAATGGCTTTGGCAACTTCATAGTTGTTCTTATCCTTAAAAAAAGCTCCGGAATCTAGCAAGCTTCGGAGGCGGTCCGGTGTGGGATGTTGACCAATAACCTTTTCCAGGATCTCTTCGATGGATCCTGTTTTAACCTCATGGATAGTATCTTTCTTATCATCTTCGGCGGCCCGCTTAAGGGCAAGGTCAGCAATCAGCCCCTCAGCTCCAAGGTCCCTCTCAAAAGAGGAGGAGAGAGCGTCATCATAACAGTCAAGATTCCAAGGGGTTCCACCCATCGCGCGCTTAGTAGAGAGCATTTTAATAAGAGATTGTCCGGTTGCGGTGATTCTTTCAGGATAATAGACAACCAGGTTTTCAATAGTCTCTGCTTCCGCAAGAAGAATATTCTCAATATTGGCATTCAGAGTGGCTGTGGCCTCTTTAAGTTTGCCTTTTTTATCTATCTCATCGAGAGGGACGCCTGTTAACGCTTTAAACTCTTTGGCTTCTAAAATTTCATCAAAAGGCTTAGTGTCGCGTTTCATATAGTATTCAACTTGAGCGCGATAGTGAGCTGCAAGGGCCTCAAGCTGTTTTTGTTCAATGCCGAAGAGAAGAGCAGTTTGAAAGTGGTAGGCAACGGCCTCATAGTGGTAGCCAAATTTATTTGTTGAGGGGGTATCTACAGCAATGTAGGGGACAACTTCTCCCGGTTTTCCGAGGGATTTAGCTCTCCCAAATTGCCTTCCTCCCGTTTTTTCAAAGGTGACAGGAAGAATGGCCAGCATCATATGCTTTACAAGAGCAATCTCATGGGAAGCTTCGACCTTCGCCTTATCGGGGGAGTTTCTTAAACTTCTAACATATTTCAAAAATGCAAAGTCAGCAGCATCCTCTTTGGTAAGGGAGGCTTCCCATATCGGGAACTGCTCATCGTCCGGGCAATCGAGCATCTTCTGGCAAGTCGAGTTGATGCAGCCGCTGATATAACGGTAGAAAGAGGGGTGATGCTCAGGAGTCTCTTTTAGCTCTAATACCGACAGATTTTGGGTAAAGTGCCAGGCGACGGCTTTGCAAACACTCTCTTTAAAATCTGCCCTTTGCAAAAGAGTCTGCTGATTTTTCTGAAGGCGGATCAATTTTTTGAGATTAATTCTCTCACTTGCGCTGATGGGTGCATCTTTTTTTGCGAGAATAGAGAAAATTTCCCGAATAAGAGCAATACGATCGGGTAAGATATGCTCGGGATCACCCATAGGAAAGTTCATCTCCTGGAGGATATAGAGCACAAGGTCCACCTCATCGATAAGAGCATCACCATTTTTTCGAAATATCAGTAAAATCCTGCGGAGCCCATTGATCTTATTTAGCATTTCTTGAGTTACTCTCGAGCTTGAGCAGGCCTTATAGACAAGGTCCAAGAATTCGAGTTCCAGACATTGCAATGTTTCCGGTTTGACAATTAAAAAATCTCCCCGCTTCATCGTGCGTTCTAGCCTTTTTTCGATCTCCAAAATCATTTCGAGGTTTAACTGGTTTCGATGCACATCAATCTCTTCGGTCTCTTGATTGTAGAGGGCTTTGAGGGGTATACGTAAGTTTTGTTTCACAGATGGATATTGAGAAGAGGGGGTAATAAAAATGGATAAGCGCCCCTCTCTTGCACTTTTTTTAAGAATGATGAGAGCGAGGACAGCTGTTTTTCCACCGCCCATAATTAGCTGAATGACAATATCCTGGAATTGTTTAGTTTGTGGATCAAGTGTTAAAAGTTTGGCTAGGAGTCCTCCCTGCTGCGTACGGATGGAGAGATCTTCATGAAATTCAAAGAATAGAAGGTCCGGTATCTGATGCGGTGTTGAAAGAGTGAGTTCAGATGCAAGTCTTTGAACGTAAGTTTCTCTTGTTAGGCTAGAGAGGCCTTGGATCTCTTCGATCTTATTGCAGAGATCTCTTCCTCTTGCCAGAGTGTTTTTATAAATACCGATTGTAAGATAGAGTCCAATGAGGTTGTATAGATAGACAATAGTTGCATCTTTCTCTTCCGGTAACGCTACAGCAAACGGCTCATTTGCAAGATAGGGGTTTGCCTCTAAAAACTTTTTTTTGTCCCCCATGACAAATAAGGCAAAGAGCTCATCCATATTGAGTTCTCTATGAATGCCTGTCTCTTCGTAGAGTTCTTTCTTGCGTTGGTCCCTATCTTGGGGATCTCTTTTATTTGCAATCTCCAGGATGGCAACTTCCAGATCTTCCATTTCGGAAGAGAGGTGGTCAATTCTCTTTCCAAGGCTCTCTTCGAGCCCTGTCACATTTTTAACCGCATAGAATGTGCGTTCGCGGTTGATCTTTTGCCCCTCCTCATAGTCCTCTTGAAACTCTTCGCAATCTGCGAGGATCGCCTCTTTAAATACTTCCTCTTCGGGTAGTAGGGAAGAGGGGTCAAAGGTAAAGGAGATAACCCCCTCTTTCCCATGCTCCTCTTTAGTTAAAGGAATGAAGTGCGCCTCAAGGTGGTGAGGTAAAAATCCGGCATCGATATCCGCTACGCTTGGGATGGAAAGGGTAAGAGGAGTAACGCTCTCTTTTACCTCCTTTTCAGGCAGAATGGGTTTAGCAATGGGGGAAGAGGATATTGAGATAGCCTCCTTTTTTTCTGAGAAGATGGGAGGGCGAGATTCGCGTGCGGCGCGATTTACATCTTCTTGAATATCTGTAATAAGAGCCCGGTAGAATTTCCATCGCTCATCGCATGAATCATAAGAGGGAAGCTCCCAGCGCCAGTAGGGGTGATTTGAGGCAAAGTGTAGAAAAGTCCACTCAGGGGGGGGGCGTTGCATTTGGATTTTTTCCCATCATGCATGTCAAACGAAAGGCTAGCTGTTTTTTTTTCGCTGAAGAGGTCGATTTTGAAGCATTAAAAGCTCCGGGAAAATAGGCTTGTGTTGTAGATTCTGAACCAAAGGGATGAAGCGAAAGAAGATGAGGATTGTGGTAGCCTGATAGGATCTTTTTTGCCTCCTCCTTCGAACCGGGAAGAAAACTTGTCCGGTATCTCACATTCTGCCTGTTTATATCGACTTCATGTGTCTTATAAAAAGAATCAAATAGACCTGCCTGTTCATAGGGAAGTGTTGTATATCCTGAAACCGCTTCTATTCTTCGACTGTGCAGAGAATTATAGTTTTGAAGTTTAGGATAGCTGGTTTGGGTGCCTTGGGTCTGGGGAGCTATTTTTAAAAATTGTTCCTCCTCCAAAGAGAGCTCTAATCCGCTGGGAATAATGTTCCTATACCGTTTGTAGCACATCTTGGACCTTTCGCATTTTGGAGGGGGCACTTGAGAGGATTGCTTTCCCTCTATCTTCCCTTTTGCAGAGGTCTTTGCTTCCAGCAGAAGGGCATGCATTGCACAGGCGGCAGCGTGATGGGAAGCATCCCTCCCCACATTGCTGATATCAATGATCCAATGTAAAATATCCCGGCTTTTATTAGAGAGAGGATCACGATAGTCGACTTCTTTGATAAGTTCTTTAGCCTTAAGATATTTTCTCTGCGAGATTGAGATGTAAGCAAGAAAGAGGGCTCCCTCTTTGGAGAGAGGCAGAAGAGAGTCGCCCTTGATATCAAACTCTAAAAAATAATAGGATCCATCTCCCATGATCTGATCTGGAGATTTACCCTCTATGTCAAGACGGTGCAAACCGGATAGTCGTCTATACTTTGCAATAGGTTTAAGGGGGACGATGAGCTTGAGCTTTGATCCCTTTTCGTGAATGAGCAGCCGATACCCTTTGATTCCACCAAGCCACCCCTCCTCCTGTTTTGGGCTTAGAAAGTATTTTTTATTCGAGGCATAAATCAATTTATCCTCTTTGACTTCAAAGTGAAGGGGCTCATTCGTTAGGGATTTATAGCGTGTAAAAGTTAGGCTGGTAAGTTGCCCATGATGGATGTTCAGAAGAATATGCTCCAGAAGCTCAAAGTCATCGAAGGAGAGCTCTCCTTCTTCTGACTTTTTGGGGTGGCTAAGTTCTCTTGTTCTATCAAAAGCCTGTAGTTCGGCATCATAAGGCATCAGATGGCCGCTACTGTCAACCATTGCCATTTTTGCTCCGGTTGTTTGATGGATGAATAAAATGGAGGGGAGCGGATCTGCAATGGGAATCCAGCAAGTTGTACTTTTAAGCAGCGCTTCCGGAATTTCCTGATCTTTAGAGAAGATTTCAGGGGTAATAAATTGGCACCATCTACCATCGATGTTGCGTTGCAACCCCTTTAAAAGGCTGCCATTGATCACCCTAAAATGGCCGAGTAATTCATCTTTAAAATAGATCGTGCTCCCTGATTGCAAAAAATCATAGTTTGTAGAACCAAAGAGATGGGTAAAAAACTCCAGGCTTTCATTTTTGGTATTGCTGGAGTTGCTTCTTTTAACCCAGGTGGGGGTAGCTCCCCGTTTTAATATTCCACTCTCATTTGTCATCTCCCCTGTAAAAATATTGAGCTGCCAGAAGGCGGCTGCAGATATTTGTGCAGTCACAATAT
Organism: Chlamydiota bacterium; assembly: GCA_013287335.1. Classification (GTDB taxonomy): domain Bacteria; phylum Chlamydiota; class Chlamydiia; order Chlamydiales; family JAAKFR01; genus JABDDZ01. The sequence goes on from JABDDZ010000001.1 coordinate 8,520, forward strand.
GCGGTGTTGATGAAGTAATCTCGCAGGTTGTTGGGAGCTTGTCTACACCCATCTGCTCAACTGCGAGAGTGATGACTCTCCTAGTAAAATCTTCCGGGAGTCTCTTTAAAAAAGTCATCTGTGTTTTAAGAAAGTCCTCTATCTCTTTTTCGAGAAGAGGATTTTTCCAAGCTGCAGGAAGAGGGGTGTTGCAATAGTAGACCCATCCTAAAAAGAGCTTTTCGAGCTCTTTATCTTGCAGCTCTTCTCTTTTTTCTCGGTAGGCTAGAATCAGATGTAGGGAGGCGGCGCTCCTCTCTTCCTGCTTTAAATGGGGCTCTCCAAGGATCTTTTCAAGGAGGGGGATGGGATCGGGAAGAAGGTGAGCGTTTTCCTTATCGACAAACCGGGAGAGGCGGCAGGAGAGGCGGATAAAAAAAAGGGTGGGGAAGACAGAGGGTCTTCCCCCCGGCTGAAGGAGGAAAAAGCTATCGATCCCCATCTTTATAAAATTGCCGCATTCTTGAATAAACTCTCTTTGGGCGAGTTCCTCTTGTAAAGGGAAGAGAGGGGTTCGTAAATAGGGAAACCATTGATCCCAGAGATCTAAAAAGAGCTGGCTTTTATTATCTCCAATGTAACCCCCTCTATTTGACTCTGCAATGGAGAGGGTTTTAAAAAACTGGATTTCAAAAATCACCTGCTCGCTCTGCGACTCTAAAATTTCCATATTATTGCGGTAGTGGTAGAGAAGTTGACGGGGTTGGAGCTGCGGTTCGCAGGTTGTGAGCAGCAGTCTTTTTGGGGAGGATTTTAGGGGGAGCTCTTTTTCGATCTCTTTTTTAGCTAATATTTCACCCTCTTCAGGCTTCTCATTTATCTCCTTTATCCTGCTACTCCATTTAAGCTTTAGGAATTTCTGATATCCCGCTTCCATTTGTGGGTGCATTGCAGAAGAGTTTGGGGTAAGTTCTTTAGGCAGATCTTTTTCATGTGCTTGGTATTTTAGAGAAAAACAGGGAGTATCATCTGTAAGACTGCTAATTCTTGCAGTAATAGAAAATGGAGAGGTCGTTTTTTTATCTTTTGTTCGAAAAAGGGGATCGCCGCTAAATTGATGGGCTAAAAAGGCTGCGTAGGCAAGGGCGGGGATATGAGCGAGGCCGGCTTTTTTAAAGGGATTTGTGCTTTCCGGTGATGTTAGAGATATAAGAAATGTGGCAACTTGGAGGGTCTCTGCGCTAAATGAGCTCTTCCTATGAGTGTCTCTGATCTCAAGAGAGGGATGAGCTTTCATAAACTCCAGGAAAAAGGCAAAGTTTTTGCTCTCTGCATTCCCATCATAGAGGAGGGGGTGCTTTCCAAAATTAAAGAGAGGATAGGGGACCCGTCCCTTTTTTTGCCATTCGAATGCCCATCCAAAAGAGTCGGGCTTATACTCGTAACCCAAATTAGGATTATTTAAGAAAGTTCCCTTAAAATAGGCAAAGATCTGATTTCTTCTTTCGAAGGAATTGGGAGAGGTGGTGTTTAAATATTGATCCGCTTCCCCGACTATCCCTGGAAAATAGATTGGATAGAAAGCAAGAGAGGAGGGGTGGCGGTCGCCCCTATCATTCACTGTTTTGTCGTAGCAAAGGGCGAAAAAGTGGATTACGGCAAAAAAAGTGTAAACACTATTTGTCTCGTAGGGGGTGGTCACACTATTAAGTTCTCTTGTTGCATTATCATAGACTCGAAGGAGCTTTTCTAATGCATCGATTGTAGAGGGAAGATCTTCTACATGGACGCCGCTTAAATACCTAGACTCTCCATTTGAGGAGGGAATGGGAAGTAATTCTGCAAGGGTTTCTATTTCAGCTTTTTGGACTTTTGGATCGATCTTATTGGCATTGTAATAATGGAGTCTTTCCAGAAGATATTCATTGAAGAGGGAGGGGTCTTCAGGCAATTTCTCAAGGCGTGGGAGGGTTGGGTTTAGAATAGCGGGAGTGGCTTTTGGGTGGACAATCAGATCCTTTGCATCTTCAAGGAGCCCTGCTCTATCGATCTTTCCTCCTTGCATGCAAGTGTCGAGGAGAAGAGGTGCGCTTTTCTCTTTTCGGGTCTTCTCAATCCCTCTTTCTATGATCTCAATTCTTTGGAGAAGATCATAAGCTGTCGCTTCCGCAGCTAAACTTCTCTCTGAGGGGGGGGAGCCCCCTAAGGGGGAGCCCCCAGTGGGGGAGCCCCTCTCTTCTTGACGAAGGAGATAGCGTAAAATTCCTAATGCTCCGGCTTTTAATGATTCTCGAAGGGAGGCTCCTTTCTGCGTATCTTTCTCTAAGAGGTTCCCCTCTGTTAGCTGATATCCCTCGATAAGGGAGTTAAGTTTTATTTCAGCGATGAGAGTTTTATACTCTTCTTTTTCTAAATAATTAAAGGCAATGACTTTGCTACTACGCCATGCATCAGAATCAGAATTGGATGCGGAGATAAAGCCAATTGTTTCCTGATTGGCAGGCAGCCGGTATTGTTGGAGATGCCCCAGGAGATGAAAGTTAGCAAATGCAATGGTTGCGTCACTGCCCGGAAGGATTTTTATTTCAACAATTGCCTGAAAAAAATCAGGTTGAATTGTTTGCGTCACATCATTAAAAAAAAGGTCTCCTTCAGGGATGTTTTTATAATGGATTACTGGGCGGATCCATTCTTTGCCATCTTTATAGAGTAGGGTACGGTATTGGCCCTGATCTCTTCCAACAAGGTAGACCAAGAGATCATATTTTCCCTCGCTACCCTTTACAAATTCATAGACAATAGGGTAATCGATGCCATCCTTTGTATATCCTCCGGGGATGATAAAAGTAGAGCCGATATCGAGAGCATAGACCTGTTGCATAAGTGCTCTTCCCATTCGATAGATAGGATTAACGCGCTCATCTCTTTCTTGAAGTGTTTGCAGCTCTTCTTTTAGCTTCTCAAGTTGAATCGCAAGAGGTTTAATTGCTATCGCTTTTGCATAAACTTTTTTCTCTAGAGCGGCTATCTGCTCTTTTAAATTTGCCATGTTTTTTCGATTCTCTTCTCGATAGAAATATGCGCTAGAAGCAATCACATCTTGTTCACGCACGCTAAGATTCCACGTTGCTGCATCAAGTGAGCTCCTAAGGGTCGCTTTCTCTTTTTCTAAAGGCTTGATCTGCTCTTTTAAAGCAGCGATCTCCTCCTGCTTTGCGCTTTTCTCATGCTCAATTTCTGCTTTCTCATCCCTCATTTTGTCGGGAAGGGTTGCAAACTCCTCTGCGACCTTATGCATTTGAGAGAGATTTTGTTTGAGTTGTTTCAAGCCCTCCGGAGCTTTTTCCCCCCATATTCCATCCAAGTTTTTTAAATAATCATCGAATGTATCGATTGCGGTAGTTGAAGGGAGTTTTTCAAGAGATGTATTCAGAATAATCTCATCTGCATGGATCTGACCTAAAAGAGCCGGCAGATGCTCTCTTTTCTTTGTTTTTAAAACAGGAACAACTTCCGTCTCGAGGAGGGAATGTTCTCTAATGAGCTTTTCTTTATCGATCTTTTTTTGACGAAGGAACGGCGTGCGGGGGCCCGGCGAGCGGGCGCTCCCTCCAATTTGGGTAATAAGTGATAAAACGGGAGCCAGGACCGTCTCTCTCATGGAAAAAGCCCATGAGCTAGAGGCCGCCTTCTTGTCATCTGCAATAAAAGAATAAAAAAGATTTTTTACTATCATAATTCAACGATTATAACAGTATTTTATTTATTCTCGATTAACTTAATTAAAATAATTTATTTAATATTTTTAATGAAAAAGCCTGAATATCCGCAAGGGGAGGAACTAGTGAATTGGAATTCTAAATTAGGGGGAACTCTCCTCGTGAGGAGCATTTTTAGTAGAGGGAGAGAGCATTTTGGAGAGAGACCTTGAAGGGAGCCGGGATAAAGGCCATTTTTTGCCCCCATCTCTTTAAGTTCGGACGGTTTAATAAAGAGATTATAAAGATGCAAATTCTTGGGGGTTTTTCTAACAAACCATTCTACTCCCTTGATTATGACAAGATAGCTCAAAAAATTGCGATTGAAGGTATGGAAGAAGAAGAGTCCGTTCGGTTTAAGAACACGGCTTGATTCCTTCACAGCTCTTTCTGGATCTTCGACATGTTCTAAGAAATCCATCGAGCAGACAATATCAAAAGTGCTATTTTCAAATGGTAATTCTAAAGCATTAGCCTCTAGATAATTAACTCTTTTAGTGGAGTCTCTTTCTTTTGCAATCTCAAGGCTTGGGAGTGAGAGATCCACTCCTGTGACTGCATGGCCTTTTTTGATAAGTTCATTGCAAACAAGCCCTCCGCCGCATCCGACATCGAGAATTTTTAATGGGGAGGTGCCAAAATGCTCTTCGATGATCCGATTGATCCAGGGGAGGCGGGCTCTATTCTCGGCGCGAAGTAGGGCAATGGGGTGGTCGTTTCCCTCCTCATACCATCTCTTTCCAAAGTCATCGTAGCAGGCGTTATTGATCTTTACTTTTTTTTCCATAGTAGATTCCAGTAGATAATTTGATAAAAAAAGAAGAGGGCCATCAGTATAAACTGTATGGTTAAAAAGGGACTAAAGAGGGGGGAAGAGTCAAACCAGGAGGTCGCCCAATTGCTAGTAGGGAGACTATTACTTTGTCCAATTTTTGCCCACATAAGGCCAGCGCTTATTAGGGCAATAGGGTGATTTACAAAAAGCAGGGCGTGGAGCCACTGTTCTGTTGCATCGCAGTGTTTATTATGCACCCACTCATCTTTTGTCACAAAAAGGGTTGAAAAGGTGGCAAGAGCTGCATATCCAAAGCATCCAAGATAGGAGTAGGGGGCTAGGATTGCATATAAAAGGCAGGCTACTACAGAGAGGGTATCGAGGGGATGGCCGATGCGTTCCCATTTTGGGAGTCCTCTTTTCAAGTGAAAGTAAAATTCATCAAAGAAAATAGCCAATCCCTGCACGAGAAAAGGGATAAATAAAATCATCGTTATTTTCATAATCCACCCATTAAGTTGAAGGATTAACACTTCATAAAAAAATTATCACCACAGAGCAGAGACTCAACTTTAGAATTTTTACGTCCTCATAAGCCCTGTCTGTGGTCTCTGTGGTGCTTTTATTCATGGTTTCCATAAGTTTAAGTGACAGAGAGAAGGAGGCCGCAGATTGTTAGGCCCGGTCCAAAGGCCAATGAGATGATTTCTCTTCCTTTTTCTATCTTGTCATCATTTAAAATAGCTTCCCAGATATGAGGAAGCGTCGATGAGGACATATTTCCCCGCTCAAAGAAGACCTTTTTTGTTGCAGCAATTTGCTCCTCTTTTAGTTCCAACGTCTTTGCTATCTGATCAATGATTTTAGGCCCCCCGGGATGAATTGCAAAAAGAGGGGGCTGCCTAGCGCCGCACTCTTTTTTTATCCGCAGCGCATCCAGCCGTTCGATGAATGTCTTGACAGCTCTTGTAATATAGACCGGAATCTCTTTGGAAAGAGTCATCTGAAATCCCCAATCCTTACACTCCCATCGCATCAGCTTTTCACTATTTGGAATCATCTCATCGAGAAAGGCTTCTACAAGAAATGCTCTCTCTTGTGAGGAGTTTTTGATGCTATATTTAACAAAACCATCTGCAAAGAGTGACTCCCCGACAAGCTGCTCCGCCGTATGTAAAGAGGGGTTAAGGTGCAATGTACAGATTTCAGTATGAACAATGTCCGTTCTTGCCTCACTATTACGAGAAAAACCACATCCCATGCGGATCGCCTTAATTGCTCCCATGCATCCCATGTGATAGGCATGGGTGACGCTGGTGCTTTTTTCCCAACCGAGATTGGCAACTCTCGTTTGGGCGCCGCTGGGGCAGTTATATCCGGTGCAGGTTACATGGATCAGGTCAGCCGGCGGCTCTTCTTCTTTAGAAGGGTAGAACTCCATAAAAAGAGTATCGACAATCTGCTTGTAGACTTCAGAGCGCCTACCCATGCCATGCCCTAAAGGGAGATCTTGAAGAGGATAAAGGGTCATCTGTTCCCAATCGGTATGAGTGAAATCTGCTAGGGCAGATCCTCTTTGGCCAATATAGGAGGGTTTGCAACAGACCTTTTCGATTGTTCGACTTATGGCCTCTCTAATCTCAGTAGACCCTTGCGCAGAAAATAGATGGGCTTTCTCAAGCCACTTAAGGCCATATTCTTGTGAGCAAATGTATTCAGGGAGAATAGTGTGGAAGTCAGATAAGTATAAGTGGTTAGGAGCCATTTGTCCTTTTTAAAAAAACACCTTACTTATATGGCAGATTTTTTTAAAAAAGAAAAGAGTTATCAACTCTTGTTTAAAGAGCTTGATCGATAAGAGCGGTTGTCTTCTCTTTAGATGTTGCAGCATCGATTAAAAATAGGGTTCCGCGCGCACCATAGTATTCCTTAAGAGGCTCTGATTGTTTGTGATAGATGTCGAGACGGTCTTTTACAACCTGTTCGCTATCATCTTTTCTTTGGATAAGCTTCCCGCCGCAGCGATCGCACTCTCCCTCTTTTTTGGGAGGAAGCACAGTTTTATGGTAGGGGGCTGCGCATGTATTGCAGACGATGCGCCCGGCAATGCGTTCAATAATGATTGCATCACTGACTTCGAGAGAAAAAACAAGGAGCTGGACACTTTCTCCAAGATATTTGCTAAGGGCTTCAGCCTGTGGAATGGTCCTTGGAAATCCATCTAGAATATATCCATCTTTGCAGTCAGGGCGTTCAATACGGGAGAAGAGCATCTCCAGTACAATACTATCAGGAACAAGTTCTCCTTTTTCCATGTAAGATTTAGCTTTTTGCCCAACGGGTGTATTGGCTTTAAGGTTTTCTCTAAAAAGATCACCGGTAGAGATTTGAGGCAAAGAGAGTTTCTCTACGAGATAGAGAGCCTGAGTTCCTTTCCCGGCACCCGGCGCTCCTAACATAATGATCACCTGGGGTTTAGAGATCTCTTGGGCTTCTGCCATAAGCGAGCCTGGCAGAACAAGAGGAAGAAGAGCAAGCGTTAGAAAAGAAAGGACCTTCATACTACACACCTTTACAAATAGGGGTGTTAATAGTACCAAACACACCTTTTTTTGAATAGACCCTAATACCAAGAGAGCTTGAACGGAGCTAAGCCGCAATCGTAGGTCTTAGGCCTACGTTAGGCGAGCCATGTAATTCGCCTCAAAATCAGGGCGTTGCACTGATTTTTTGGGTTCAGATTTCACAAAAAGTGTTACCTACGTCCTGACAGATAATTATTTTGTGACGGAATTTTGGGGAGTGGAAACTGCAAACTTCAACATCTTAAGGAAGTTTTGGCAACGATTGTCTGCCAGACGTTCGGATAAAGGTTTTAGTAGAGCTATAAGCCTATCTACTTCATTAATTGTTTTAGTAGACAATGTTTTTGCTAATTCTGGCTCTTTTGTCTCCAATAATTCTGCATAGGTATGAAAAAGTGCAGCATGAGCTATTCGGAAAGTTATGTAGTCATAAAGCTGATTCAAATCAATTTTATTTAAAATTTCTTTTGCTTCCATAAGGTTGATTGCTAATGCAGTAACTTCAACATCTCCACTGATACCAGTAATTATTTCAATTTTTTTCTCTGTTAAACTTTCTGCAATAAGCCACTTAAAAACTGTTTGCAAGCGGATGAACTCTAATACTTCAGGTTCAGGGGCGCAGCGATCCTTTTCTTCATAGCCTGAAAAATTACAAGCTTCCATAAAAGCTTGTTGCATGAGGGCAGTTTCCTGAGTTAGGGATGTATCTAAGTCAAACTTTTTTAAAGTTTCGGGGGTGAGAGTCTTCTCTGATAACTGGGAGTAGATACAGTAACCGAACACCGCAGAAGAGATGACAAAAATAATTAGAGAGCCAATACCCCCAGAAGAGATTAACCAGGAACCAATTAGGCCGATATGAGAGAAGATCCCTCCTCCAATGACATCATAAGCAGACAAAAAAGAGATGATTCCAAGAGCTATTCCAATAGTAGCAAAAACACCTGTAAGAGCAGCAACTCCAAAAGAGAAGTATGAAGCGTGAGGAGATTTGAATACTTGTTGATAGTTATCCGTTAACATATCTCTTTAACTTATTTGAATTTACATCTAAAAGTCTATCATTTTAAATTTTAAGTTTCCATATATTTTTCATCTATCTTGATTCAAAGAAAATTTGCTAAATTAATCAAATTTTAACAAAAGGCTGCTAAAATTTTAACAAAAGGAGTAAATGATGTCGTTCAATGACCCACTTCATCGCGATAGGCAGAGTATTGCATATGAAATTCGGCCCCGCCTCCCGGCTCCGCAAGGGTGCTGCTGCGGCTTTTTAGGTAAGGAATGGCTCGCTTTAGGAGGTATAGCTTTTATAGGTACCGCAATTGTAGCAATTGGTATTTTAGGGATATCTAACACAATTCCTATGGGCTTTGTTTTTAGCACTCCAACAATACCCGCTATTACCATTTCGACTGTTATTCCGGGGGGAGTTATTACAGGCCTTGGAGGATGCGTTTTTCTTATTATGCTCTATGGAGTCTGCTTTGTTTGCCAAGCTAAAGCAAATCGATCCAGGTCAATCCCTTTAGGGCACGAATAAATTATGTCCGCTGCACAATCTTTTTCTTATCAGCAGATAAAGTACCCCCCAAAAGAAGTATAATCGCCAGAAAGGCAAGAGCTGAGAGCATCGGAAGAGTAATAAAACCCAGACCAATTTCGACTCTTTCTGAACAGCTCGGGCCCGCCCCACACATATCTATGGGATTCCATCCGGGAATCTCCTGGATGGCTATTTGATAGATAGCAAATAAAAGGCCGATGACGACAAGAGGCAGAACATAGATCCCAATCCCTCGGAACCCACGGTAGCATGCAATCCCTAAAATAAAGATAAGAGGGAAGAGACAAATTCTCTGATACCAGCAGAGATGGCAGGGTTCATGGTGGCGAATATCGCTAAAATAGAGAGATCCAACAAAAGCTATGCAGGTGATGAGCCAAGAAAAATAGAGACCATAACGGCGAAAAAAAGTTGTCATTAGTTTACTCCTTTCTGCTCTAATAGTTCATTGATGAGTTTTTGGATGGCGCTGTAAGAGAGCTCTTTCACAAGAATTCCATTTACATAGACTGTTGGAGTTGAAAGTGTTCCGCCCATTATTTTCCTTCCGTAACTATTATTCTGTTCAATTTTTACTCTGTAGGTCTCCCTTTCGATGCATTTTCTTAATTTCTGTGTATTAATAGCCGGACTTGCTGAATGAGCCATCTGGGTGAGCTTATCCAACGTGGCCCAGTCCAGATGTTCCGGAGGCTGGTGGTCATACATATAGTCAAGATAGGTAAAGAAAAGTTCATTATTTGGGTAGAGGGGGTCTGCATAATAGACGCAGAGAAGAGAGGTTGCAGCAGGCATTGATCCGGGTAAAAAGGAGACGGGAATAACTGTGTATTTGACCTTATTCGTGTCTATGAAATCTTCTTTAATTTTCGGATAGATATTGTCATTAAACTCTTTACAATTGATACATTTCGGCTCTTTAAACACAACGACTTGAACCGGCGCTTTTGGGTATCCGATTGTTGGCTGCCCCTTTGTAGAAATGGTTATTGCCTCGGGCAATTTTTCCCCGAAAAGAGAGAGCATCATCCCCATAATCAGAACAAAAATTGCAATTGTTACCCATATCAGTGTTTTGGGAGGTCTCTCTTCAAGAACATTTCTCTGCATTTTATTTCCCCCACGGACTTGTATAAAATTTAAGGAATCCTATGTATTCAGTATAAACTTTATTTTAAAAAAAGGAATTAACTTTTTAATCAGAATCAGCGGGAGATTTTCTAAATTCTTTTTTTTCAGAAAGTTGTCTTTTGTCTTCAATGAGTTTTTTTTGTGTTTTTCGCTTTCTTCGCTGCTTTTGGCGCCGGGTCTTCTCCTCTTCCCTCTCCTTTGCTGTCTCTATTTTAAAAATTTCTTTTTCAATTCGCTCACAAAGAGCTCGTCTTGCAAAAAAACGGTTGGCTTCTCGCGACCTCTCTTGCTGGCATTTCACCTCTATTCCTGTTGGAATATGTTTAAGATAGACGCAGGAAGAAGTCTTATTGACCTTCTGCCCTCCTTTGCCACTTCCTAAAATAAATTTTTCAATGAGGTCATCCTCTTTAATATTCACCTTCTCCATCCGTTTATGGAGTTCATCAAATTTTTCTTTTGAGATCATTTTTCTAACTCAGGTTGCTATAATGCTTACTTTTGCAAAAACGAGAGAATTTTACGAGTCTTTGTTCCCTATTTTTTTACATCTTAAATTTCTCTTTATTCAATGAGTTCTTTATGATATATTAATGTTTAATTTAACCTATTTTTTTACATAAAGGAGAAGAATATGACACAACCAGCAAATGCACGAGGTGGTGTACCAGCACAGCTGAAAGACCCTATGGTAATCTGTGGGACGTCTTGGGGTGGATGTGTGACTTTAGCATGCACCATTGCCCTTGTTACTATCTCATCTATGGGTCTTGCAGGAACTGTTTCCATGGCAACTGTCGCCGGGACGGCAATTGGTATTGGAGGGACTGGTTTAGTGCTTGGTCTTTTGGGGACGGGGGGAAAGCCAATAAACATCTCAGTTTATCTTCTATTCGGAGGATGTTTTAGCCTGACATTAGTAACTCTTGGTGGATTAGGATTTGGAGGAATTTTAACCCTTCATCAATTGAGTCTTGGTGTTCTAATCACTGCGGTCATACCAACTGCTGTTGGTATCCCAATTGCTTCTTGTTGTGTTTGTTGTATCGGTTCTTCTGCATTGGGAGCATTTGGAGTTGCCACTGCGTCTTAGTAGTAGATTTACTAATAAGGGGAGGCAAGCGCTTGCTTGATTGCTTCGAAAACCTCTCTTGCTGAGATTGTGTGAATTGCTGCAAGGGGCGGTCTATAAAGGTTATAGAATGCTTGTTGTTAAAATAAGGTCGCCAATATGCGCCCCATTACAAATAAGAATATTCATACTTTTCGAGAAGAGGATGGTAGGCTCTTATGATTTCCTCTCTCTCCTTTTCTCTTTCTAAATAAAAATGGAGCTTTTCTTCAAGGGCATAAAAATCTCCTTCGGGGTAGAAACAGGGAGAATCTTTGCCTAGCATCTCCTCTAAAAAAGGATTTTTGGGTGTTAGAAAAAGGGATCCGGCGTTTATTGCAGGCAGTATCCAGGGATCGGCGCCATCCTTTGAGAAGGGTTTAGGGCGTATCAGGATTTTAGCACGCTTTAGCACTTCGAAATGGAGCGAATAGGGAAGGAGGTCATGCAAAAAAATGGTTCCTCTATTTTGAAGGCGTGTCAGCCAGCAGTTGCCAATATGTTCTCCAAAAAGATGGAAATGGACATTGGGGATCGACTCTATCAAATCAAGAGTTGGTTGGATGGGGAGGGCCTCTTCTAGAGCTGTCAGCCAATGATCAATGCCTCCAGTTGGGTTCGAAAGGGGAGAGTGTTTTAATGCATCGATTAAAGATTCAAGTGTCGAGGCGGGCGGTGGATTTTCGAGAAATCCTCTTAAAAACTCCGCTTCTTGCCTCGAAAAAATCCTTTCCCAAGTTTTAAATAGGTCACCCTTTTCGACGAGGTCATTGAATAAAACAGCATCATAAGGACGCTTTGCATCCCTATCTATTGAGGAGTTTCTCCAAAGAGGGGGAGAGGGGGCAAAGTGGACCTGAGTTGACCCTTTGCTTTGAAGATAGGAGACAGTTGCTCGGCAGGGGAGGTAAATTTGGTTTAAAGGATTTTTAAGAGAAGAGAACCCTCCTCCTATATGCCCCTCTTTAATAAGAATATGCGGGAGCCTTGCGTTAGCGCTAAAGAAATGAAATGCGGGAAAAAGATTTGTAAAAGAGAGAGTTGCGCAAGGGGGATTCACCAAGAGATCTTGAAAATAGGTCCCAATATTCCCCTCATCGAGTGCAATAATCTGAGAAGTAATATCGGTTTCCCCTAGGGCTTGGTGAAGATCGCGGGCAGCCGCTGCCTCAAAGGAATAGCTATGGCTCCCTGATTTTAAGATATCAATGCGTCTCATAAAAATGCCGCGATTTCATTTTTTAGATCTTTAAGAGTTTTTTTCGCAAAGGCATATTTGTAGGTCTTTTCACGGATAGCTCTAAACTCCTCATCGTCTTTAAGATGCTTTTCAATGGTTGAATAGAGGTGGGGAAAATTTTCCGGTTCAATGGGAACTCCGCAGTTATAGAGAAAGACACCTTTATCATCTCTCCCACGCCTCTCAGCATTTAAAAAGAAGAGGGGGCGATTGTAGGTTAAAAAATCATATCCAATAGAGGAGTAGTCGCCTAAATAAATATCGACCTCTTCTAATAGAGGATAGATAAGAGGAAGATCATCGATAAATCGAATGTGTTGGCATCCGGAATATTTTTCACGTATGCGGGCAGACTCTTCGGGATAAAGCTGAAGGTGATAGGGGTGAGTTTTAACATAGATCTGTAAGTCTTCAGGGATTTTATCTAGAACAAAATGCGAGGCTTCAAAAAAAGAGGAGTAGTCAGTGCGCCACTCCGATTTAATATCGGGTGATGTCCAAGTGGGAGCGTAAAGGATTGTCTTCTTCCCATTCTTAGGAAAGAGGAGGGGAGCAATTTTTTTTTGAAAGAAGGATTGATTTTCTTTGTAGTACTCTAAGCGGTAGTTTCCACAAATTACAGGATGGGGGATCCGGTCATAAACCCCTTTTTCTTTATGAAAGTCAATCATGAAATCGCCATAGAAGAGTACGATATCCTCATTGGCTGATCTCTCTACCCAGAAGATATTTCTTTTTTTATCGGAATTTCCATGGAGCGCATAGATCGATTTGGCACTGGAATGAAGAATGTAATCTCCAATCAAATACCCTCCCTCGCATTTCTTGTAATGGAAGACAAAAACTAAGGCGTCCACATCTTTTAAAAAAGAATCGAGGCAGTAATCCTGCGGACTAACAAGAGAGAGGCTCATGGGTGGGTAGTAGAGTTCTATGAGTTCAAAAACCCAGGGGTCTGTGCATAGAAGAGGGATATCTAAAATCTGGCATAGCGGAACGAGATGGTCGATGAAGGAGATTGCCGAACCTCCTAAAACGCCCACAACTTTTTTATTCATGCTCAAAAATATCTCATTCCCCACCAATAGAGTCAACCAAAGCCATTAACCCATTAAACACAAAGCCACAAAGAAAAATTATAAATCTATCCTGCCTATCCTGTTATTAAATTTTTTGAACGGAAACTAATAATTAATACTAGGCAAAGGGTTTGTTGGAGGGGCCGAAGATCTTGTTTAGAAGAGCGAGTTCTTGTGTGTTGTTCTTTGCATAGGCAACTTCGAGGAGGCTTTTAGCCTTTTGTTTGTCAAGAATTGACCCATACTCAAGTTTATCTTTGATGGAGAGAAGGTGTAGCATCTCCTCTTTGTCCTGGGAAGAGAGATGAGCCATTGCAATAGTCCCGCGGAAAGTTTGAGCCTTCCCCCGTGAATTTAATGAGTCATAGACTGTTGCAATAAACTGAGAGTGACCAGAGAGCTGCTGCACCTTATAGTGATCTTCAAAGTCTGTTAGAATATTCCATGCCGATTCAGGGGGAAAATATCCCTCCTTAATACCCCAGTTGATAAGTTCTTTTGTTTGGAGGGCATTCTGATGTTCCAGTTTTTCAATAGCACGGACGTAATCCTCTTTTGTTATTTCTGCTTTTCTAGCCTTTAGATCCACTTGATACAGGTGGGATCTAGAGGCGGCATTATGCATTTCAAAGAGTATAGAACGGATGAATTGGGGAATTCCCCGTCTTTTTGAGGAGTTGATGATGATCTGGCGGATATCATCCCGCCACATGGCATTCGCTGCATTCTCTCCTAACGGAGAAAAAGAGAGTCCAATAGGTCCCTCCTTTTCAATCTTTGCAAGGAGCTCTCTGACAGGGGGGCAGCGTAAAAGAATCTGTACGGGTTGGTTTAAAGAGGCCGGTACATGCGCAAAGTTACCTTTGGGGGTTTTTCGCATCTGGCTATGCACCATTTTAGGGATGGCTAAAAAAGCTGAGATAAGAATAAAAAGTGTAATCATTTTTTTCATATAGACCCCCCGAGGAGGGTCAATTATACATAAAAAACATTTATAATTAAAGAGTTATATAACTAATTGCAGAAGTTCTTTTGCATGTTGAATAATATTTTCAACCGTAAAACCAAATTTTTGAAGAAGCTTTTCCAGAGGGGCCGAAGCTCCAAAGGTTGTCATCCCAATCGCGCGTCCCTCCAAGCCAATATAGCGCTCCCACCCAAAGGTAGATGCCTGTTCGACAGAGATTCTGGCAGTGATATCGGGAGGGAGTATACTATTTCTATAGCTTTCATCCTGTTTTTCAAAGATCTCCCAGGAGGGCATGCTCACAACTCGGCACCTGATTCCCTCCTCATTCAACTTTTCATAGGCCTGCAAGCAGAGATGGACTTCACTTCCTGTTCCAATCAAAATAAGCTCTGCATTCCCATTTTTAGCTTCAGCTAGAACATAAGCTCCCTTATGCAATCCTTTCGCAGATGCGTATTTTTCCCGGTCAATTGTGGGGACGTCTTGCCTTGAGAGAATTAGCGCTACAGGTTCATGGTGGAGGGGCATCAAATATCTCCAGGCCTCAACAACCTCATTTGCATCTCCGGGACGGATCACCGTTAGTCCGGGTATGGCGCGGAGGGAGGGGAGCTGCTCAACCGGTTGGTGGGTCGGGCCATCTTCTCCAAGGCCGATGGAATCATGGGTGAAAATATAAATAATTGGCAGCTCCATAAGAGCTCCTAGTCTAAAAGTTGGGCGCATATAGTCGCTAAAGATTAAAAATCCGGCACCAAAGGCGCGGATCTTTGAGAGTGACAAGCCATTTAAAATAGCTCCCATAGCATGTTCGCGTATCCCAAAGTGAAAATTCGCTCCTCCGTAATTATCAGCCTCGAAATCTCCTGCCCCCTCATAGGTAAGATGCGTTTTGGTGGAGGGGGAGAGATCTGCAGCTCCGCCAATGAGCCAGGGGAGTTTTTTAGCAACCTCATTAAGGACTTTCCCCGAGGAGACGCGTGTGGCCATCCCTTTAGTATTAGCTGGAAATTCCTTAATTTCGCTATCCCACCCCTCTATGAGCTGCCTATGCTGCATCTGATAGAGCTCATTACCAAGCTGAGGATATTGTTGTTTATATTGATTGAAATGGTCGAACCACTCCTGTCTAAGCCAGTGGCCCCGATCGCCAATCCCATTTTTAAAGATCTTGTAGGTCTCTTCCGGTACATAGAATTTTGCGTTTTCGTCCCATCCATAATTCCGTTTTGTTAACCGGATTTCCTCTTCTCCAAGAGGCTCCCCATGAGCCCCCGCAGTGTCTTGCTTATGAGGAGAACCCCAGGCAATATGGCTATCAACAATGATGAAAGTTGGGCGATCTTTGGTTTTTAGAAAAGTATTATAAGCCCTCTCTAGCATATGGAGATCATTTGCGTCGGTTACGCGGATCACATTCCATCCATACCCCATAAAACGGGTAGCAATATCTTCTGTAAAGGCAAGCTCTGTGGACCCTTCAATGGTGATATGGTTATTGTCGTAGATCCAGCAGAGGTTGGAGAGTTTTAAGTGGCCCGCAAGCGAAGCCGCTTCGCTGCTGACCCCCTCCATCATATCCCCGTCGCCGCAAATAGCGTAGACATTGTAATTAAACATCTCAAACCCTTCGCGGTTAAAATGCTTTGCCATCCACTGGCTGGCTATAGCCATTCCAACACTATTAGAAACTCCCTGACCTAAAGGTCCCGTTGTCGTTTCAATTCCCGATGTCCAGCGGTATTCGGGGTGTCCGGGACATTTGCTATCGAGCTGCCGAAAGTTTTTAATATCCTCCAGAGTGACAGATAATGAACCAAGGCGTTCATATTTTTCATTGACAGCGCGCGTTCCTGTAAGGTGTAAAAGAGAGTAGAGAAGCATCGAAGCATGCCCATTAGATAGAACAAAGCGGTCTCTATTGGGCCAAATGGGGTCAAGGGGGTCAAAACGTAAAAACCGGTTCCATAAGCAGTAGGCAACAGGGGCAAGAGCCATCGGAGTGCCTGGATGTCCTGAATTGGCCGCCTGGACTGCATCCATGGCCAGAGTGCGAATTGTATTAATAGCAAGTTCATCTTTTTTAAAATCAGCTTCTTGCTTTCCTGAATCTTTTATTTCGCTCATCTTGCGACCTACCTACTTTACTGTTTTGTATGTTGACCCAAATCCTAATATAAGAGCAGTGACAGCAATGACGACATTTAACCATGTTGTACCCATGTTATTGGCGATAATGCCAAAAATGGGGAGCTGCTGGTAGACAAAGCCAAGGATTGCCCAAATAGCGTAGACAATGCCTAATATCTCAAAATAGAGACGCGTCCCTAAATAAGTGAAGAGCCCCACAACCACCCCTATCAATCCCGAAAGAAGATAAAGGAAGTTCACTGCCCAATTAATTTTAACGGCATTAAATAAAAGGTGATTGGGAGTCACTTGAGGAATGCAACCCAAAATGCCGATAAGAATTAGGACAAGCCCGACTGTTATTGCAAAGCCTCTCATAACTAATAATAATCTTTTTTTATAATAGACTTCTTTCGAAATTCCATTTGGTCGTTAAAATTGCCATTTTTGACATATTTATCGTCAAATTTTTCGACCATATGTTTGTATATGCTCTCAAAATTTGCCAATAAGTCTGCTCAAAAATCATCAATTTTCCCAATCAAAACGAACTTCGAAAGAAGTCTAATGATCCTTTGTTTTTACACTGTTTGTCAATAAATTTTTATATATTTTTTTTTCCAACAATGTTATCTTAAATATATAAAAATATATTTGTTTGAGGCATCTATGGCGCAAGAAAAACAAGTTGTTGTGATTACAGGGAGTTCCGGAAGAATCGGAACTCGTTTAATTGAAACGATTTCTAATAATTATCAGTGTGTTGGACTAGACTTTCTCGCTATTTCTCCGATTGTTCCCTCTATGGAATTTGTCTATGTTGACCTCTCATCGGATGAGAGCGTCGAAAAGGCTTTTAGTCGAATCAAGTATGCTTATGGTAATAGGATCACCTCTATTGTGCATCTAGCAGCATTTTATAGCTTTACAGGCAAAAATCTAGAACTTTATGAGAAGATCACCGTGAAGGGGACAGAGCGTATTTTGAGATACTCTAAGGGGTTTGAGGTAGAGCAGTTTATCTTTACAAGCACCCTACTTGTCCATAATCCTACTACAAGAGGGCAGGTGATTACGGAAGACTCTCCGATCGAAGGCAAGTGGCACTACCCCGCCTCAAAAGTGAGAACTGAAAAACTGATCCGCGAGCAGCATGGAGATGTTCCAATTGTTATTATCCGTATTGCTGGCTGCTATGATGAGGGGTGCAACTGCATTCCCATTTCGCAGCATATCGTGCGCATTTACGAAAAGCAATTTGCAAGCAAGGTTTTCCCGGGGGATGTGAACCATGGGGTGCCTTATACTCATTTTAATGATTTCTGCGAGATGGTTCAGGTTCTTATCCAAAAAAGAAAAGAGCTTCCCAAAGAGGAGATTTTTCTCTGCTGTGAGGAAGATTCGATCTCTTATTATGATCTGCAGCAGCAGATCGCCCAGCTTCTTTATGGAAAAGAGTGGCCTATGGTCCGCATTCCCAAATGGTTTGCAAAATTTGGCGCATGGGCTCAAGGGCTAGCTCCTGGACCTGCACCCTTTATCAAGCCCTGGATGGTTGATCTTGCCGATGATAACTATGAGGTCTCAATGAATAAGTCTCGGCAAGTGATAGGATGGGCTCCGAAGCGGCAGCTGCGCAATATTCTGCCAACGATCATCCAAAATATGAGGGCCGATCCAGTGGCCTGGTATAAAAGGCATAACATCCCTCTTTCAAGCTTTGTAAAGAGAAAAGGAAACGTTAAAGGTAAACTATGAGCACGATTTTAAGTCAGGAAATGCGGGAAAAAGAGACCAGAACGCACCATGAAAAGCTGATTTGGACTCGCTTGGTCACTGTGGTTTTGGGGATTTGGCTTCTTGTTAGTCCTGAGACCTTTGGATATATGCACCAGCCATCGACTTATAGCGACTGGATTTCGGGCGCCCTCCTGATCTTCTTTGGCTTTCTCTCTATGTCCTACAGATTTCGCTGGTGGATCTGGGGGGGAGTAGTTGTTGGGATTTGGCTTCAATTTGCCCCCTTGCTCTTCTGGGCAAAGGAGCCTGTTATCTATCTCAATGATACAATCATAGGTGTTTTGGCAATCTCTGTAGGGATCTTAGCACCCATAAGGCCGCACAGCTTGGATTTAGGGCCCGAGATTCCACTGGGATGGACCTATAATCCCTCTTCTTGGAACCAGCGGATTCCTGTCATCTTCTTTGCAATGGTGGGGTGGTTTATTGCCCGCTATCTGGCCTCTTTTCAGCTCCATTATATCAACTATGTTTGGGATCCTTTTTTTGGCATGGGAACAGAGAAGGTGATTACATCGATGATCTCTCAGCAATTTCCAGTGCCTGATGCAGGGCTGGGGGCGATGGCTTATTCGCTTGAAGCTCTTATGGGAGCGAAAGGGAGCGCGCGGCGCTGGCATACCATGCCATGGATTGTTGTGATCTTTGGAATACTTGTTGTGCCTTTAGGTTTTGTGAGCATTCTTCTCGTGATGCTTCAACCCATAGCTGTGGGGGCATGGTGTGGACTTTGCCTGCTGATAGCTGTCTGCATGTTAGTGATGCTCGCGCTCACGGTCGATGAAGTTGTGGCTGTCTGCCAATATTTGAATCGAGTGAGAAAAGAGGGGAAGGGGTTCTGGGGGATCTTTTTGAAGGGATCCGCTTATTCCGAAAGGGGGGTCGATACACGAGATCCGGGTTTCCGCTGTTCGATCTGGAAAAATTTTAAAGCCATGGTTTGGGGGGTGACGGTGCCCTGGAATCTCCTTGCTACAACCTTAATTGGGATCTGGCTGCTTTTTTCAAACCACAAGCTTGGCTATACCGGCATTCTTGCAGATAATACAGATGTTTGCGGAGCGCTGATCGTTGTCTTTTCGGTTATTTCCTGGGCTGAGGTGATTCGGCCTTTCCGTTTTATTAATATGATTATTGCTTTGTGGTTTGGAGTGGCGCCTCTTATAATACCCGGTAATCCTGGACCTCTTATCTATTGGCATAGTGCAATCATCGCTACTATTGTGATTATTCTCTCTATTTTCAGAGGGAAGATCAGAGAGCATTATGGTCCTTGGGATAAGTGCATTTTTTAAAAGGAAGAGGTTGCCATTTTTCCTTTTGGTATGCTACTTTTCTTCCAATATTTAAGTTAAAAAAACATCTTCATGTGGCGTAAATTACTACTTCCCAGGGGTCCTTTTTTTTAGACATGCGCCATAACAGCCTAAAGACCTACATCTTTCCTGATGATCCTGTCGACGTTGTCATTCCCTGTATTGATAAAGACCTTGAGACTTTAGAGCTATGTATTGCAGGGATTAGAAACAACTGTCCCCAAATTCGAGAGGTCATAGTTGTTTCATCTGAAAGACTTACAGAGAATGCTGCTTGGTTTGATGAGAGGCGTTATCCTTTTAGCAAATATGAGGTGGCCCTCAGCCTGTTTAATGGCGAAGATGAAAATGCCGAAAAGTACCTCTCATTACCTAACTCTCGATTGGGTTGGTACTATCAGCAGCTTCTTAAATTTTATGCTCCTTTCGTAATTCCAAATCTCTCATCTAATGCGCTGATGCTCGATTCGGATACAATATTTTTAAATCCCGTTGCGTTTTTAAACTCTTCTCAGGGAGGGTTATATAACCCAGGCTTTGAATATCACCCACCTTATTTTGTGCATGCCGCCAAACTGACTAACAATAAGATTAAGCGCCTTTATAAAATGTACTCGGGAATTTCTCACCATATGCTTTTTCAAAGAGCTGTGTTGGAAGACCTCTTTAAGCAAGTGGAATCTTTTCATCATCAGGAGTTTTGGAGAGCTTTTTGTTCCTGTGTGAATAGAGAAGAGCTCTCTCAGATGGGGGCTTCGGAGTATGAGATCTACTTTAATTTTGTTCTCTCTCAGACAGATCAGGTCGCTATTCGCCCTATGCAGTGGAGAGATATCTCTGACATTAGAGAGCTGCCTCTTTGCAAAGAACTTGGGCTCCACTATGTTTCTTGCCATCATTGGAAAAGAGCCGAAGCAAAAAAGCATTAAAAAAGCGTGATGAATCTCTCCACCACGCTTCTTAAGTCTTCTAAGAATGGATTAATCTTCTTTCTTTTCTTCTCCAACTCCTTGACTTTTTGCTAATGCTTCTAGCTCAGCAAAGTTTTTAATTACTCTAAGCTTTCCATCATATTCCAGGAACTCACATTGAATTCTGGCAATCTCTCTCTCTAATTCGTTAATATTAGCTGCTTTTGTTATTTCTATATGAAATACATCTATTCCACTACTAATGTCTCTTGTACTGGCAGGTGAATATACTGTAAAACTTCTTTGCCCTTTATCATCTGCTTCGGTATGAACGTATATCATATACTGATTATACAAATGCATCAGAAAATTCTGATTACCGAACAAATCCTTTACTTTCTTTGTTTGATCAGCATTACTAGGTATAAAAGATCTTTCTTTAATTGTTTTCCAAATCTTGCTAATTAATATCGTGCCAACGCCTCCTCCTAAGACAACCGTATAACCAGTAATCCCAGCAGCGGTCATTGCTACGGGCAGCCAACTATAGGATTGAGTTAAAAGGGTATTAAGTTTGTCTAGATGTAGGAAGCTGAGATTTGCTTTTGCAAAGGCTGTGCCTCCAAGCCATCCTGCACCTCCTGTGGCAGCAGTAGCTAAAAGAGCTAGTGCAACAAGTGTTGCTACAATTGCTGCAATAATGGGGCCTTTGTGGTTGGAAACAAATGCCTGGAGACTAGTCTTAGTAGCAGCCTTAACAACTTCTTCATCAGCATTCGAAACCTTATCTTTTACCTCTTTAGTCACCTCATCACTAATATGTGATTTAATCTGACTGCCATCTATTTCTACTTCTTCTATTTCTACGTCTAGTATGAATCTGTCTACTTCTGGTAAAGACATCTTAGTTCTCCTAATTATTTTGTTTATTATTAACAGCTTGTCTCTGTTTGCTCACTATTATAACTTAAAATTATTTATACATAATTAAGAAGCACAACATTTTTAAAAAATCTTATATTATATATAACTTTATCAGACCCAATTTGGCCACAGCATTGCCCTGATTGTATTGCTTCTTAAATCTTTTAAGAATGAGGCTATTTTTCTTTTCCTTCTCCGCCTTGTGGAAACTGCTGAACCACTGTGTCAAGTGCTTGCAAATTTTCCCAAGATATAATTACATGATATGCCGAAGAAATTATTTGTTTTGCGCCTTCAAAAGTCAAAGTCTTCTCATTGCGCGCCAGGTGATATGCAAGAGGTGAATCTTTATCAGACGAAACCTTTTCAGGAGTAAATAATACGAACCCATCCGGTATATTATCGATGTAAATTAGATCGTTCTCATGCATATATTTTGCAGTCTCTGCAGATACTTGGACCGCCACATTTGCGATTGAATCCTGACTATAAGAGGCTTTAAAATCCATCGCCTCAAGTTGAGCAATAGGTTTAACTAACTTTTGGATTTCAGGAGCAAGAACCTTTGGGATATTTATTCTTTTTGGAGAATCTGTGTTTGGACCTCGGGTTATAGCTCTTATTCCTAGCGTTAGGGTACCTACTGCTAAGAAACCCAAATAACCAGCGATCCCGCCTCCGGCCATTGCTTCGGGGAGCCAACTATTGAATTGAGTTAAAAAAGTATTAAGCTTATCCAGGTGTAGGAAGGTGAGATTTGCTTTCGCAAAGGCTGTGCCTCCAAGCCATCCTGCACCTCCTGTGGCAGCAGTAGCTAGAAGAGCTAGTACAACAAGCGTTGCTACAATTGCTGTAATAATGGGGGCTGTGTGGTTGGAAGCAAACGCCCGGGCGCTAGCATTAGCAACTGCGTTAACATCTACTTCATCAGTACCCTCCGAAACATGAACTGCATCATACTCCTGGCTATCAGGTGTTTTTTGTAGAGTGCTGTAAATATTATACCCGTTACTTGGTGGATTTGACCGATTTGACATATTAATTCTCCTAATAATTTTATTTCTTATCCTTATTTTAAATTAAAATTATTTATATATAATTAAGAAGTGCAACATTTTGAAAAATCTTATACTATATTTAACTTTATCAGACCCAATTTGGCAAGAGCAACTATCTAGGAAAATTAAAAAAAAAGAGTTTTCAGACTGTAAGCCTGAAAACTCTTCTGAAATTCCTGGGGCGTTGCTGCCTCAGGCAGTTATATTTCAGGGTGATACCCTGATTTATTGCTTCTTAAAACTTTTAAAAAAAAGACTATTCTTCTTGTTTTCCTTCTCCATTTTGCTGCTCCTGCACCACTTCAAGAAATTTGTTAAGAGTATAACATTTAATTACAGAATGCGTCGAAGGAATTGTTTGTTTTGCGTCTTCAAATCTCAAAGGCTTGGGGTTTGCCTCCAGGTAATATTTACGGGGTGAACTTTTATCAAACTGCTGCCAAAGAGGAGTAAATACTAGGAACCCATCTTGTAGAGGGTGGAAATAGGTTAGTTTGTTCTCATACATATATTCTACAATCTTTGGTGGTATTGCATTTGACACTCCTTCGATTGCTTGTTTGCGATCAGTGTCAAAATAATCCGGATAATCAGTGAGCAGTAGTTCACCAACAGGTTTAACTAACGCTTGGACTGCGGGAGAAAGAGTCTTTGGAGCATCTGTTCTTTTTGAAACATCTGTGTCTATGTTTGGATCGCGGATTAAGGCTCTTACGGCTAGTGTTACGCCACCTGTTCCTAAGACACCAAAAAAACCAGCGATTCCGCCTCCGGCCAGTGCTTCAGGGAGCCAACTATTAAATTGAGTTAAAAAGGCATTAAGTTTGTCCAAATGTAGGAAGCTAAGATTTGCTTTCGCAAAGGCTGTGCCTCCAAGCCATCCTGCACCCCCTGTGGCAGCAGTAGCTAAAAGAGCTAGTATAACTAACGTTGTAACAATTGCTGTAAAAATCGCTGCTTTATGGTTAGAAGGAAATGCCCGGCTGCTACTATTAGTAGCCGTTTCAACCACTTTTTTACCCGAATCCTCTGGGACTTCTTTGGGCGGATCCTCTTTGGCTGAAGTTTTTCCAGCAAAAAGGGCTATAAACCCCGCCCAAGGAAATGCTATACTTTCAAAAGACATATTTAAATTCTCCTTAAAAATTTTTTTTGTTTGTTTTCATTTACCGATAATTATAAACTAAAATTATTAACTCCTAATTAAGAAAGGCAATATTTAAAAAATTTTGCCCTATAAAAAAATTTATCAGACTCAGTGAATCATAGATTGTTCTTACGAGAAGCCTCGATTCTAATGCATGATTTTCATGAATTCATCTAGATCTATTGTGGGTTGTAATTCTGAAGCAGACATAAAAGATTCATAATTTGTAACTATTTTAAAGTCTTTTAAATTGTAGTTTTTGATTAGTTCCTGAAGGTCATTACTCTCATGAGGCTCATCGAGCTGATATGCTTTTGCATCCGCATTAAATAGAGCTTTTTTTGCTATAAATTTATTACCGTCTTCAGCTGTGGCTTCTTTATAAATATATATAATAGATTTTTCATATGCCGCTTTTAATGTTTTTTGTTGTGTGAACAATTTTGTAGTGTATCCATCTTCTTTGGCGACAGCTTCCGGTGTAATAGTCTCTGCTGTTAATATTTCTATACGAGGGGGTGTATAGGGCTCTTTGATTTTAATGGGGCTTTCTGAGTCGTTTTGGGGCTTTTTATATAACATAAAACCCAGCTTAATCACTAATCCAAGAGCGATCATTGCTGAAGGTATGCCTCCAGCCGCAACCATTGTTTGAGGTAACCAGGTAAAGTCTTTTGTTAAGAGGGTATTGAATGACTTTAGAAAAGTAAGTTTTCCTGTAGCAAGGCTGCCTCCCCATCCAAGACCTCCTACAATAGCCAGGACAAGAAATGTTGCAATAATTGCAGTCAGAGTAATTTTGCCCTTGTTATTCCAGAGAAACCCTCTAAATGTCTTACAAACTGTTTCAACAGTCTTTTCTTCCGTCGGTATATCCTCCACTTCAATAGAAATAGGAGTTGCAACTATTTTGTAATCACAATTATCACGGCATTCTAGGAGTGAAATCATGGGCCTAAGGCCAACAAATCTAAAAACTTCATGTTTTTCAAAGCCATAGAGATCTTGAGATTCATCCTTGGTAGCTTTAATTATGACAAATTTTGAACGCTCGCGGTAAACATAAAGTTTATTAGCTTGATACATATCTTCTAGAGCTTGTTGATATGCAATAAAATTACCATTCTCATCTTTCCACTTATCGTCCAATCCTTTGTAATTGTCGGGTATATCTATCTCTTCGCAGAGATAGTGGATAAGCTTAAGAACAGCTATTGCTGCAAGTGTACCTAATCCAGCTCCAACCATTGTTTGGGGCAACCAGGTAAAGTCTTTTGTTAAAAGGGCGTTAAATGCCTTTAGAAAAGCTAGCTTTTTTCTCGCAAGGCATCCTGCCCATCCTATACCTCCGACAATAGCTAGGACAAGAAATGTTGCGATAATTGCTACAAGAATAATTTTGCCTTTGTTATTCCAAAGAAATCCTACAAATGTTTCGCAGGCAGTTATATTAGTCTTTGCTTCCGTCGGTATCTCCTCCACTACCTGCACAACTACATCTTTCTTCTCCAGGGATTCTCCACTGACCATATGTAGATGATGTAGCGGTATTCTCTCGTTTTTAATCATGTCAATTTCTCTTAATTATTTATCTGTTTGCTTTCTATTATAAATTAAAATTATTAATTAATAATTAAAAAATGCAAAATTTTTAAATAATTTTATATTATACTGGGTGGATAAAGACTAGCGTGATGGAAAGATCGGATCTTTGGAGTGCGGTGACAAGTCACGGCACTCCAAATTCCTATGACTTATAATGACTCTTCGTTTCGTGCGGCTTAAGATGCCTGATGATCATTGATACCCTTCTCAACAGCAGAATAACTTGTGGCTATAGAATACATAAGTCGATTATCCACCTCTAATTTTTTAATTTTGGATAAAAGCGTCTCACAGGAAGCGAATTCATCTGCAGCGAAAAAATATGAATTATCGCTTTCCGTGAATTGGGGGTAAAATAGTACTAATGCTTTAGAGTTAGAGTAAACATATAGTATATCTGCATAGTACATTTCTCTTATGAAGGCTTGTTCCATCTCGGGTGTGTTCCTCATTCCCAAAAGGCGATTGTCTGGTTTCTTAATATCCGTTTCGTGAAGGTTTGAAGTGCTGTAAAGGTGAGTTGGACATAGTTTGGCACAGATATAAAGGCCAAGCTTAATAACTCCTCCAAGGGCGCCCATTGCTAGAGGTGCACCTAATCCAACTGCAACCATTGTTTGGGGCAGCCAGGTAAAGTCTTTTGTTAAAAGGGCATTAAATGTTTTTAGGAAAGTAAGTTTTCCTGTAGCAATGTTTGTTCCTCCAATCCATGCAGCACCCCCAATAATAGCTAAAACAAGTAGAGTTGCCGCAACTGCTGTCAGAATAATTTTGCCCTTGTTATTCCAGATAGAAAGACCAAATGTCTGAAAAGCAGATGCAATGGCAGTCTGGACGACTGGGCTTTCTTCTTCATCAACCATTTGGGCTACTGCTGAAGCGTGGGCACTTCTGTCATCTGAAGATGATCTTCTATAACAACAACTAAACAAATTTACCAGTGCTGTAACAGCCATATTAAACTCTCCTTTGATTTTTTGTTTGTTTCAAACAGTTTATCTCTCCTTAGACAATATTATCAATAAAAATATTAATAGACGATTAAGGCAAGCTAAAGAATAGCGGTGGTTGTAAGAAGTTTTATCTCTTGTTCACGATCATCGATATGTTTGGCAACGTCAGCATAGCTTCTGGCTATTTTGTAAGTAGTATGATCTTTTTTTGCGAATAAATTTAAAAAAACTATATTTGGTCTTCGAAGATAAGCTTGCGGGTCTCCTGCATCATTTTGACCATGAAGTGAAGGTTATGGATAGTTGCAAGTGTATAGAAGGTCAGCTCATTTGCCTTTAAAAGATGGTGTAGATAGGCGCAGCTATATTGCAAGCAGGTGAAGCAGGAGCAGTCAGCTTCGATGGGGGCAAAGTGAGATTTAAAGAAACCCTGTTTGATTTTTATCCCTCCTTCTTTTGTTAAAAGCAGCCCATGTCTTGCAGCTTTGGTTGGATAAGAGCTATCAAAAGTATCGATGCCTGAAGGAATTGTTGCGGCCAGAGAGGGGAGATCACCAATGCCAAGAAGATGGACAGGTTTATCTTCAGGAAGCAGGGGAGTTGTAAAGCGGATGAGTTCTTCTAGTTCTCTTTTATTTTTTCCAACACTTCCTCCAATAGCAAAGCCATCAAAGGGGTATTTTGTCAGGGTCTGGCAGCTCTCTTTACGCAAATCCTCGTCGACACCTCCATGAATGACCGCATATATTGCCTGGTTTTGCGGATTTTCCAAATGTGTTGCAAGAGAACGGATCTCCCAACGGTGTGTGCGAGCGAGCGATTTTGCAAGTTCATCTTTATCTATATGATAAGGCGGCAGTTCATCAAAAGGAATGATGATATCTGCACCCAGTTCTTTCTGAGCCAGAATAGAGGACTCGGGGGTGAGAAGAAATTTAGAGCCATCCCGATAAGAGCGGAAATGGACCCCGTCTTCTGTGATCTTGAGTACCATTCCATCGGTTTTTTTCTTCCCACGGCTCTTCAGCTCGTCATGGACACCCCCATAAGCTAGAGAAAAGACCTGGAATCCGCCCGAATCAGTAATAATCGGTTTTTTCCTATTAATAAACGCATGCAAGCCTCCTGCCTCTTTGACAACTTTCGTGCCGGGTTGCAAGAGAAGATGGTAGGTATTGCAAAACATCAATTGCACTCCCATAGCATCTAGAGTGGCATTATCGATACCCTTAATCGTTCCATTGGTTCCAACAGCCACAAAGCCGGGAGTGTCGATGTCGCCATGGGGGGTAATAATTTTCCCAACACGGGCGCGGGATTTTTTTGAAGAATGCAAAATTTTAAACTGGAATGGCATGGCGAATCATCTTTTTGGCGATCATAGAAAAAGGAATAAAGAGAAGAATAGAGCCCAGTTTAATAAGAAAGCTAAGAAGGGCAACTTGCAAAGGGGAATGGACGCTTCCCAAGAGTCCTAAAGTTGTGAAAAGCGCAGTGTCTATGAGCTCTGACAAGATAAGAGAAAGGGCGATTCTTAAAGGGAGGTATTTCCCCTCTGTTTTTCTTCGAAAAAAGGCAAAGAGGCGCAAATCAAAAAACTGGACTATGAAAAAGGTGAAGAGAGAGGCTGAAAAGATCCTAAAACCTGGAAGAAGAAGCACCTTAAAAGATTCATGGGTATAATCAAATGCATTAGGGGTATAGATGAGGTGGACAAAGGATAAGAGGCAGAAAACAGAAGCGATAAAAAAAGAGAGAAAAATGCACTTTTTTGTTTCACTTCTTCCGAAGCTCTCTTGAAATAGATTAAGGCCTAAAAGATAGCCGACAGTTATTGAGTCGCTCGCTGTCACGGATAGTGTAAAAAGGTCGATCTGTTTGGTGACAAATAGATTCATCAGGACGACAAGCAGGGCTAAAAAAGCAGAGAGAGCTTCTTTACCAAGCCTCAAGGCAAAGAGCAGACACCCTCCAATAAGAGCCGTTTGAAGTGAAAAAATCCAGCCATTACTCATTTTTTCTATATAAATTCTTTAAGGATCGACTATAACATTTTACAGAAAAGAGCAGAATATGAAAACCATTGTCATGAAATTCGGTGGAAAGGCAGTTGAGAAGACTGAACGGTTCCCGCTGATTGCCGATCTTATTTTAAAAAGAAAAAAAGAATTTGGCAGAGTAGTAGTTGTTATTAGCGCCATGGGGAATCTCACAGATCAGCTCATCAAGCTTGCCTATTCCATCTGCGATGAGCCTCCCAAACGAGAATATGATATGCTTGTGAGCGTAGGGGAGCGGATCAGCATCGCTCTTCTTGCTATGGCTCTGCATACAAAGGGATGTGAAGCTGTAAGCTTTACCGGAAGCCAGTCGGGCATTATCACAACGAACGACCATACCGATGCCCGCATTATCGATGTACGTCCCGATCGTCTTTTGCCGCCATTACAGGAGGGGAAAATTGTCATTGTAGCAGGTTTCCAGGGAGTGAGCAGCACAAAAGAGATCACTACTCTCGGAAGAGGTGGCTCTGATACAACGGCCGTGGCAGTAGCTTCTGCATTAAACGCAAAGAGAGTGGAATTTTACAAAGATGTCCCAGGCATTTTTGAGGAGGATCCTCAAAAATCCCTTTGTCAAGAGCACTTTCATAAATTGAATTTTGAAGAGGCCCTTGCGATAGTAGAAAAAACGGGGGGAAGAGTTCTGGCTCCAAGAGCCATTCTCTTAGCTAAGAAAAACCAGATGCCCCTTGTTGTTCGCTCTTTTTGTGAAGAGTTTCAAGATTCTTTGGGGACATGCATTAGCGAAGAGAGCCCTAAACCCAAAAAACCCGGATATGAAAGTGAGGGGGCCATTGCATCTCAAAATAACTAGTCCTGTAGCAGAGGAGGAGAGTCTCTATCTGTTAGCTTTAAAAAAATCGTTAAATACAATCTTACCGCCTGGTTTTTTTCCAAAGGAGCTCGATAAAAATCCTCATCTTAGAGCCCAAGCGGTTGAAAGGTGGCATCAGCTTTTACCCCTTATCGAATGGACCCCTTTAAAAAAACCTCCCTTTTATCTCTCTTTTTTTCTCTGCTGCCCATTTCGTCAGAATGCCTTTCGCTTCTTTCAGGAGATGATCTGCCGTTGGCTTATTCCAGGTACAGGAATCGATGCTTTCTTGCAGTTTGCCATCAATTTTTATATTCCAGATCTTTGCAACACGCAATATCTGGCTGGGCAAGTTGTTGTGAATATCGAAACCTTAAAAGAGCTAGAACTGGTAGAGAAAAACCTTCCTATTTTAGAGACAGAAATCCGTCTTGGAATGCAATCTGCCTACCAGGCTAACCGAATATTAGAGATTAAAGGACTCTCTTCCGATGAAAAAACGGGGATGATTCAGGAAAATATTGCAATGCTTGTCAAGCATCGCCCCCAGGATTTTGACTATGATCTCTTCTCAGAAATGCAACATCTTTTAGTCTTCTGCAAAGAGGAGTTTAAACATCCTAGATCCTATAAACATATGAGCCGCCTCATCTGTTTTTTTTATCTCTTTAGAAAAGCCCTTATGCACTCTTCAGAGGCTTTTCCCGAGAGGCGCTTTGTGAGTGTCAAGCTTATTCGAGTGACCCTTTTGCAACACAATGTAAAGAGACGCGTTTTGGGGGTTGTGATAGGACTCAGCTTTTTAAGAGAAAATGAGATCTTCACCCAACGGCATATCTTGAAAGCTATAAAAAGCTATATTCCTAATACAAGGGTAATTAAGGGTTCCTTCTTTAAGAATGCATCACGCCACAATCCGACCTGTTTGGCTTATTTGGAGGTAGAGAAAGAGGATGAATCTCCCTTTACCATCGATGAGACAAGCGGTTTAAAAGAGGAGCTGCCCCATGCTATTGGCGAGTGCATAGAAAAGAGTTATAACCTTATTTTTATGCCCCAAAATGAAGAGGAGGTTTTTCGAGGAATCCTGGCTTTATCAAACCAGCTTACATATATGAGAGATCTGCCTCAAGCCATGATCTCCTTTGAAAAACAGACCGAAAGCCATCTGGAATTTTTAGTGATTGTTGTGCGCATTGTGAAACCTGCTTCTATACCCATCCAGGACCTTTTTGAGACAAGGCCTACATTTTTACATTTCATTCCCGATCGTATTAAAGTTGTGGGACTTCTTCGCAAAAAATATCGTAAAGAGGCGAATGTATTCAGGCTGCAAGCTAAAAAGGATCACTATTTAAGGCATGACCATTCCGTCGACCTATATAAAGCACGCAGCGAGGTCGCTGAGGAGCTTGCTCGCATTGTTGGCGAGTTTAGAGACTTTAATGGGGGAACAATTTCTAAAGAGAATGAGCTCTTTGCAAATCTTCGCAAGCTCGTTGGAAAAAAAGGGCAGGAGCATGCTTTTTTGTTAGAAAATTTCTTTTATTCGCTGGGCCCCGCTGTGATGCGGAGCGTCCTTAAACCTGTGCCGCTTAAAAAACTTTTTTTTATGCTCCTTGAAGCAGCGCATTTTGAGGGGAAAGAGAGGGAGGCGATAGAGATGCGTACTTTGGAAGATAGAGAGTTTTCTTATATGGTACTTCTTTCTAAAGAACCCTATTTTCGCACGGAAGTTTTGAGTGCAATTGAGCGGACTATAACAGATGGGAGCCAGGTTGCAACTTGCTTTGTAACTCATAATGGCCTATTCTGTATGGGAATTTTAGATAGAATTATAGCTCATGAGAGTGCATTAAAATTGCGCTTTGCAATTGAGAGTGTGCTCACAAACTGAACAAGCAGCTATGGTCGATTCAGCTGAAAAGGCTATACAAGGTGCAGGATGAATTGTCTTAAACAAACATGGGAGACTCTGATTTATAAACGTCAGCCAACTCCCCCTCCCGACCCGGATCCCATTATCGCAGCCAAATTGATTGGAAGGCAGTATAAGTGTCGCGTCTTTGGACTTGTAATGTTAATTGCCGCAGTTGTTGCTGCCGTTGTGGGGCTTCTTTTTATTTCGCAGACTTTTCCGGTCTCTGCATTCACTAGATATTTCTATACCGGGACTTTTTTTACCGGCTCTGTTCTATTTCTCGCCATTGCAATCCTTGGCCTTGGAGGGAATCATGCCCAGCACCCAACGCCTGATCCGCCCAAAGCCAAAAAAAAGCAAAATCCCTAAATGTATGCTCACAAGCAGCTAATGGCAAGTTTGGAAAAATTTCCACGAGAAGTATGCATAGACTAGAATATAGTTTTTAGTCTTTATGAATATTTTATTGAATAAAATTTGTATTAAAATTTAGAATCCCTAATTTAACAAAATTTTAATTATCGTCCTTAAGATGATGTACGAAAATTCTAGGAACATACTTCTCTATCCGAGCCCAAAAACCTCTGAGGGCCCTGATTTTCCCTTTGCTTTGGAAAAATACATCTCTCCGCAATTTTTTTTTCACACGGCCTCCGCTGAGCAGGAGAGAGAAGTAAAGGAGATAGCCAATCTCTTAAGGAGCATCATTTCTAAAGAAAACCTAGCTTCGCTGGAGCTATTTTCGAGCTGGATTAGATCAAGCATGCCTTTTGTTACCTGGAAGCATCCGACCACACTCTTCAATCGCTTCTCCATTTTTATGCTCTGTTTTTCTTCTCAGGATTTTAAACAGGAGGAGTTTTTTGTAGAAATGGTGAAAAACCAGCTTATTCCGGGACAAGAAATCTCTCTCTATTCATTCCGCTGTTTGCATTTTTACCTTAAAATTTATTCTCCTCAATCTTTCTTGCTGATAGAGAGTGTTGTCGCTCTTAAAGAACACAAATCCGTTGAAATGATGCAGAAGCGCCTTCCGGCTTTTGCAGAAACCATCTCTTTGGGATGCAGATCTTCTAAAGCTGCAAAATCGATGCTTCTTAATTCGTTATACACTACTCATCAGCAGCTTCAGTTTTCCTGGCAGACAATTTTTCTTATTCAGAAAAATCTGAAACGTTGGGTTAAACGGTTTCCTCACTATTTTGATGTTGGTTTATTTGTTGAATTGGCGCGCTTTTTGGCAATCTGCTCGCCTATCTACCTAGAGCAACGCTTGGCAAAACACGTTTGTCGGTTAGTGATCTCAAAATTCTGGATGCAAAAAACAATACTGCGAGCGCTTCTAACAAACTCAGAAAGGCGCCACCTCTGCCTCCGTCTCCTACCCACACAGCTTCACTCTTTTTTTGAAAAAAAGCCTGTGCTTGGAATTTTCATTACCCTCTCTCTTTTTGATAAATATGAGTCCTTTGATGAAGAGCATGTCCTTGTGGCCATCCAAAAATGGATGCCTGATGTTCTTCCCGTCAAGAGCTCTCGCTATTTATACCGTAATCCGCATGATGAGAGAGTGCTTATCCTTTATGTTGAAGTAGATAAAAAAAGCGGCGAGCCTTTTTCGCTGCAGGAAAGAACGCTGCTTAAAAAAAGGCTTCTACAAGAGCTTAAAGAGAGTGTCCAAAAATTGATGCCTGCTCTTTTCACTATACGCAATGAAGAGAAAGTCATGAAAAGCATTATCACTCTTAGCCAGGAGTTGAATCAGATCTCTTCCCTGCCTCAGATGATGCTCTTTTTTGAAAAACAAACAGATACAGCACTGATCTTTACTCTTCTTCTTGTTTACTTGGCAAAGGGGCATTCGATTAAGATCGAGGAGCGCTTGCAGCAGCTCAATTCCCATTTAAAGGTCTCTCTTGAGCGGAGAGAGATTGTTGGATATTTGGAAGAGGAGGAGCCCAAAGAGGCAGCAATTTTTCATGTTCAGCTTCCTAAGACAATGGATATTCTTAGAAGAGATTTTGCAGTGAATGTCTATAAGGGCAGGCAAAAAGTTGTGGAATTTTTGCATGAGATTTTTGGGGAGATGCGAGATTATGACGGGGGTTTGATCCTCAAACAGCAGGAGCTCTTTTTTCAGCTGCAAGAGCAATTTCCTGATCTTGTTAAAGAAAAAAGCAGTCTACTTGAAAACTTTTTCTACTCTATAACACCCATTGAAAGGCAAGCTACTCTTCCTCTTACAAAACTTAGAACCCTCTTTTCCCTCATCCTCACCTCATTGGAAGAGAATCTCAAAAAAAAGGACTCCTATGTCTTTAATCATCACGCAACCGAGAGGCATCTTTTCGTATGCATACGTGCCGAAAACCCTGCTTTAAAAAAGTATATTCTTCAGAAAACTAACGCTCTCCCTCTCTCCGCAAGGCAATTGACGACAAGCATCTTTCATTTTCAAGAGACGATTGGTTGGGGATTTATTTTAGAATCTGATGAACCCACTGTTTTCTCTCTCTGGATTGAAAGTTTGAAAGAGGCGATCAATCAGTGGAAGAAAGAGAGGGAGGAATTTCAAGTTCTCCGTCTTAATTTAGGCAGTAATCCCATCTCTCTCGACCCTCGGATGGCTGGAGACCATATTTCGAAAGTCATTCTGAGCATGCTTTTTGAGGGGTTAATGCGTTTAGTACCGGGTAATAAGGCGGAGCTTGCAATTGCTCGAAAGGTCGATATTTCTCCTGATTTAAAGAGTTATGTGTTTCATTTGCGAAACTGTCTCTGGTCCAATGGAATGCCTGTTCAAGCTCAAGATTTTGAGTATGCCTGGAAAAAAATTCTCTCCCCAGAGTTTAAAACACCCTTTGCATATTTTTTATATCCTATAAAAAATGCGCGTGCAGCAAAAAACGGGAGCATTTCTCTTGACAAGATAGGTGTTTATGCTTTGGATGACTTAACTCTACAGGTTGATTTATCACATCCCATTCCCTATTTTTTAGAATTGACAGCACTACCTATCTTCTCTCCTGTTAATGCTTCTATAGATAAAGCAAATCCCCATTGGACCGCTTCTGAGGGAGAGGCTTTTGTCTGCAATGGTCCCTTTTTTATTAAAAAAAATCCGAAAGGAGAGAGTTACCTTTTAGAAAAAAATCCTCTCTATTGGGATGAGCGAAATATTCATCTGAACCAGGTCATATTTTCTACAACAAATGCCCGCATTTCCTTGGAAATGTTTAAGAACGACGAACTTGATTGGTTAGGACGTCCTTTACGACCTTGGGATTCTCTTTTTGAGTTAGCAAAAAGTGAAAAGACAGAAACGGTTTTTTTAGTGAATCGTGTCTATTGGTGCTCTTTTTCCGTAAGAAAATTTCCTTTCAATTGCGTAAAACTCAGACAAGCACTCTCTTTAGCGATTGATAGGCAAGAAATTGTTGAAATGCTATGCGACGGTGTTCCAGCATTTTCTCCACTTCCTTCCAACCATGCTCAATATCCCTTTTATGGTAATACAAAGGGTGAGCCTGAGCTTGCAAAACAACTCTTTGAGGAGGCTCTAAAAGAGCTAAAGCTTACTTTGGGAACATTTCCAACATTACGATTGATCTATCCAGAAGCTGAGAGACGTCAAAAAATCGCGACCATCCTCGCTCATCAATGGAAAAAGGTCTTAGGTATTGATGTCCACGGGCAAGATTGCGAATGGTCAACTCTTTTTCAAAAAATCACTGATGGGGATTATGAAATGGCCTGTATTGGCTGGTATCCCTCTATTGATGACCCTCTTTATACTCTAGATGTTTTTAAACAAGATGGAGATGAATTGAACTTCCCCAAATGGGAAGATAAAGAGTTTCGCGAAATAGTGGATGCAGCCTCTTATGAAACAGATTCCGTGAAACGGAATCGCTACCTGGCACGCGCAGAAGCTATTCTGATTAAAGAAGTGCCTTTGATTCCTCTGATCTACGAACGAGATCAGGCGATTAAGAAAAATTTTTTGAATGTCAATATTATCAATGATTTTGTTGATTTCAAAAAAATTAATCTGAAGAAGATAAAACAAACCAAAAATGGAGAATAATAATGTCTACTCAATCTAATCAAATAGTTGATGATTCAATGCAAAACGCTGACTGTTTCGTTTCAAGAAATCCTGTTGAAAGGACCTTGGAAAAAATATTAGGTCAGAGCTGGTATGGTCTAATGGAGTCAGCGGAAGCGGAAGAACTATTACAGGGCCAAAAAAATGGAACCTATTTATTTCGCATCGATGAAATCGGAGATATTTTTCTTTCCGGAGTGAATAACGTTAACACCGTTCAACACGCAAAAATTGAAAATAGACGTAGTATCTGGTGGGCGTTCAATGGAAATGATTATAAATCAAATGTTTTGCATGAGTTGATTCCATTAAGCCTTCATTGTGAGAAAGGAGAGTGCTCTCCCCTTATTAAAGGAAGATAAGCTAAAATAGAACTGATAAAATGTTCTGCTTGCAGAAAGAGCCTAGTGCTGCTTCTATTTCCAACTACCCACTAGCAAGTTTGCAAGAGCTTTGGTGGTTATCATTGCCGGCCATCTTGATGCTCTTTTCCGGTAGCTTGATGAGCTTTTGTGACCGCCTTTTTTTGACGCATGATTCTCTGGCTAGTCTGGAGGCATGCGTTAATGCTTCATTTTTATCCCTGGCTTTTCAAATGTGTCTAATGTATTGGACGGGAATGGCTCAGGTATTTGTTGGCCAATGTATAGGGGCCGGGCAGCTGCAACGTGTGGGCTCCTATGTTTGGCAGATGGTCTGGCTATCCCTATTTAGCATGGGGATCACGCTCCCTTTAAGTTCTCTCGCTGAATATATTTTTTTTAGAGGGACTTTAATTGAAGAGCAGGGAGGAATTTACTTTCGCTGCTTGATGGCTTGGAATTTTCTTTTTCCTTTAGGGGCTGCCCTCTCCTCATTTTATTTGGGGCGAGGCAAAGTTCTGCGGATTTTATGGGCAACAATTGCGGTTAATTTACTTAACATCATTTTAGACCCTCTTTTGATTTTTGGAATTCCGGGGTGGACTCCTCACCTGGGAATTTTAGGAGCAGCTCTTGCGACATGCATAGCGCAAGGTGCTTTTTGTGTGATGCTCTTCATTCCCTTCCTCTCTAAAAAAAATCGAGAAATCTATGGGACAGGAGCCTTTCAAATCAGGAAACAAGTCTGGTGGCAGAGTTTCAAAATTGGCCTTCCTCGCTCTTTAACTAAACTGATCATCATGAGCGCCTGGCTAGCCAATTATCGTTTAATGACTCTAAAGGGAGGGGATTTTCTGCTGGTATTGTCAGTTACAACCACTTTGAATTGTCTTTTTTCTTTTATTCACGATGGGATGTCTAAGGGTATAACAACTATTGCTTCCTTTATTATTGGAAAAAGAGACTTTCAGATGATTGCAAGGCTTACCCGCTCTTCCTTCTTTTTTTTAATCTGTTCTGCGGCGATTATTTTTATTCCTTGTTTTATCTGTCCTCGCCTTCTTCTATCTATCTTTTTCCTGCATTCTTTAAATCCTGACCAGGTTGATCTGATTGTGCAAGCAATGCATGGGTTGTGGGTCTTTGTTGTCGTTTATGGCGTCAATCAAATTGCATTTGCCCTTCTCTTCTCTTTGGGAGATACACTTTTTACCATGTTATACAATCTCTTTTCTTCTTGGCCATTAAGCCATTTCACTCTAATGATTGCATTGCAGTTAGGCAATTGTTCTGCTGATAAATTTTATTTTATTCTCTCTATTGGGACTATTGTGAATGCAGGAGTCTATTTCATCCGTTTCCGTACAAAAAATTGGAAATCCCTCGTCGCCTAAACTAACCACAGAGACCGCAGAGACCACAGAGAAAATGAATTACATTTAACGAAAGGACAACTTGTTAAAAAAATTTAATAACAAGATAGGCAGGATAAGCAGGATAAGAATAATATTTTCTAACACAAAGAGTTGGGAGTAACATTGTAAATTTATCCTGCCCATCCTGCCTATCCTGTTATTCTTTAGATTCATGATTCAAAAAATCCTAAAGTCGAGTCTCTGGTCTCTGCGGTTGATTATTTTAAATGGCTTTCACCCAGTCAAGATTATCATTGAAATGAACCTAAAATCAGGCTATGATGGCTCCTTTACACTGACATTGAAATAGCTAATTCTTTACGGGGTGCATGGGAGATTTTAAACATAATGTCTTATAATGGGGCAAATGGGCCTAAGCGCACAACGCATCATATTCGCAACCTTCTTCCAAAAATTCTAAAAAGGATTGGAAAAGCTCATCAAGAGCGCCCTGATTTCATTATAAAAGCTTGGCCCGATGTTGTAGGACCAAAACTATCTTCAATGACTGAGGCTCTTTCTTTTGCTGAGGGGATTTTGGTTGTGAAGGTAAAAAATTCAACGCTTTACACTCTTCTTTCGCAAAACGATAAGCCGAGATTAATCCAAAATTTAAGAGATAAATTTCCCGGGACGCAGATCAAAACCATCCATTTTCGTCTTGGATAAGAAAAAACAGGTCATACAAAATTTATGGAAGCAGAAACCAACAATAGCAAAAGAGACCCTAAAGGGGAATCCCTCAAAGGGTATGATGCAAATTCCATTACGATTTTGGAAGGGCTCCAAGCCGTGCGTGAGCGTCCCGGTATGTATATTGGGGATACCGGGTCCTCTGGACTGCATCATCTTGTCTACGAAGTTGTGGACAATAGTATTGATGAGGCGATGGCCGGCTACTGCTCGCATATCGAGGTGATCGTTCATAAAGACAAATCCATTACCATTGAAGATGATGGGCGTGGAATTCCCATTGGTTGGCACGAGGCTGAATCGGCTAAAAAGGGGCGTCCCGTCTCCGCTTTAGAAGTTGTCTTGACCATTCTACATGCCGGTGGCAAGTTTGACAAAGAGACATACAAGGTCTCCGGAGGACTCCACGGCGTGGGAGTATCTTGTGTAAATGCTCTTTCCAAAAAATTTCTCGTTC
Source organism: Chlamydiota bacterium (assembly GCA_013287335.1). Taxonomy (GTDB): domain Bacteria; phylum Chlamydiota; class Chlamydiia; order Chlamydiales; family JAAKFR01; genus JABDDZ01. Next base: position 46,395 of record JABDDZ010000001.1, read on the forward strand.
AAGTTTTTAAAGATGGAAAGATCTATGAGATGGAGTTTGGGAAAGGCGCTCCAGTAAAACCGCTCTCTATTGTCGGAGAGAGTGATGCCCGGGGCACTAAGATCCGTTTCTGGCCGGATGATACAATTTTTGCCAGCGTCGAGTTTGATTATGATATTCTCTCTAAACGCTTGCGCGAGCTGGCTTTTTTAAATCGTGGGATTGATATCCTTTTTCGCGATGAACGCGATGCTGACCGTCAGGATTCTCACTTCTGCTACGAGGGGGGAATTATCTCTTTTGTCTCCTACCTCAATGAAAATCGGGAAAACCTCTTTCCAACTCCTGTCTACTTTAAAGGGAATAAAGAGGGCGATGATGGATCTATAGAGTTTGAAGTCGCTATGCAGTGGAATGATGGATATGCAGAGACGATCTACTCCTATGCCAATAATATTCCGACCCGCCAGGGAGGAACACATCTCACAGGATTTTCTACAGCCCTGACTCGTGTCCTCAATACCTACATCAAAAATCACAATCTCTTGAAGAGCGACAAGATCTCCATTACAGGAGAGGATATGCGCGAAGGCCTGACAGCTGTGATCTCTGTTAAAGTGCCCAACCCTCAGTTTGAGGGGCAGACCAAGCAGCGACTTGGCAATAGCGATGTGGGGTCTGTTGTGCAGCAGATTGTCGGCGAAGAGCTAACCATCTTTCTTGAAGAAAATCCTCAGATTTCCAAAGGCATTGTCGACAAGGTCTTTATTGCAGCGCAAGCGAGAGAAGCTGCCAAGAAAGCAAGGGAGCTGACCTTACGTAAGACAGCTCTCGATAGCGCTCGCCTTCCTGGAAAACTTATCGATTGTCAAGAGCGTGACCCTGCAAAGTGTGAGATTTATATTGTTGAGGGGGATTCAGCGGGCGGATCTGCAAAGATGGGAAGGGATCGCCGTTTTCAAGCGATCTTACCTATTCGTGGGAAAATTCTTAACGTCGAAAAAGCCCGTTTGCAGAAGGTCTTCCAAAATCAAGAGGTCGGCATGCTCATTGCAGCTCTTGGCTGCGGCATTGGGCATGATAATTTTAACATCGACAAGCTCCGTTACCAGCGCATTATCATTATGACGGATGCTGATGTCGACGGTTCGCACATCCGTACGCTTCTTCTCACCTTCTTCTATAGACATATGCATGCGCTGATTGAGAATAATTTTATCTATATCGCTCAACCACCTCTTTTTAAAGTCACTCGCAAAAAAAAGAGCCGCTATATCCCGACTGAGCGGGAAATGGATGATTATCTTCTTGAGCTCGGTTCATCAGATATTGGGATATTTTATGCAAAGTGGGAAAAAAAGCTTGAACCGGAAGATGTAAAACTTCTCATCGGTCTCATTTTGGATATTGAGTCCTTCTGTTCTTCTATTGAACGCAAAGCTATTCCTTTTAGAGAGTTTCTTGAATCAAAAAATCCTGCAGGGCTCTTTCCCCACTATCTTGTCACAATGCCATTAGAGAACCGCTCTCATTTTGTCTACTCTCAAGATGAATTTTCAGAAATAGCCCAGGAGTTCGAAAGAGAGCAAAAAGAGGCGCATTTGAGCAAGCTAGAATCTATACCCGAAGCGGAGATCACTGATGCGATGCGCCAATTCCGCCATAAATCTCTCCCCTTTGTCGAACTCTACAAGCAGGAGTCCTATGATAAACTTCAGGAAAAGCTCTCCTATTTTGATCTCCCCCTTGAAAGGTATCTCACTAGCAATGGAAAGCTCTTTGACTGCATTGAAGAGAATGGCGCATCCCATGAGCTCTATACCTTAAAAGAAGTTATGGACTTTTTGCGTCTACATGGACGTAAGGGAGTTGAAATTCAGCGTTATAAGGGTCTTGGAGAGATGAATGCCGATCAACTCTGGGATACAACGATGAATCCTAATGGAAGAACGCTCATTCAAGTGACTCTTCCCGATGTGATTGCAGCAGACCACATGTTTACCATGCTGATGGGAGAGGATGTACCTCCAAGGCGGGCATTTATCGAATCTCATGCCCTTTCCGTAAAGAATTTAGATATTTAAGAGTTAATTAGTTATGACCGATTTTCGAGAAAATGAGACAGTGATTCCAAAGAATCTCGAAGAAGAGATGAAAGAGAGTTATCTCCGCTATTCGATGTCAGTGATTATCTCTCGCGCTCTTCCCGATGTCCGTGATGGGCTTAAGCCCTCTCAGAGAAGAATCCTCTATGCGATGAGGCAGCTTAATTTGACACCGGGAGCAAAACATAGAAAGTGTGCAAAGATCTGCGGGGATACTTCTGGAGATTATCATCCCCATGGAGAATCTGTAATTTATCCAACACTTGCCAGGATGGCTCAAGATTGGCTCATGCGTTACCGCCTGGTAGATGGGCAGGGTAACTTTGGCTCAATCGACGGCGACCCTCCAGCTGCTATGCGTTATACTGAAGCGCGCCTCACAATAAGTTCGATGTTTCTAATGGAGGATCTCGATAAAGAGACGGTGGATATGGTCTCAAACTATGATGAGACAAAAGTCGAACCGACAGTTTTTCCGGCAAAATTTCCAAATCTTCTATGCAATGGCTCTTCGGGTATTGCAGTGGGGATGGCAACAAATATTCCCCCTCATAACCTTAATGAATTGATTGCCTCTACTCTGCTTGTTTTGGAAAATAAAGATGTGACAATCGATGAGATTTTGAAGGTGATGCCGGGCCCCGATTTTCCAACAGGGGGCGTTATCTGCGGCGTCTCTGGCATTAGAGAGGCTTTTCATACCGGGCGAGGAAAGCTCCTTTTGCGAGGTAAACTCCATATTGAAGAGAATCCCACAACGCCCGGACGCGAACGGATCGTCATTGATGAGCTCCCTTATAATGCCAATAAAGCAAGACTTGTTGAGCAGATTGCCGACCTTGTCAATAACAAGGCTATCACAGGCCTTTCAGATGTGAGAGATGAATCGGATAAAGATGGGATGCGCATTGTTTTAGAGCTTAAAAGGGCTGAACTTCCCGATGTCGTGATCAACCAGCTCTATAAGTTCACTGATCTGCAGGTGACTTTTGGCTGCAATGTGCTCGCTTTAGATAAAAACCTTCCTCGGACGATGAATATCCGGCAAATCATTACAGCCTGGATCCACCATCGTATCGATGTGATTCGTAGAAGAACACGTTTTGAGCTCAATAAAGCGGAGGCAAGAGCCCATATTTTAGAGGGGTATCTAAAGGCTGTGGCTTATCTCGATGAGGTCGTGGCAATTGTCCGCCGCAGCCCTAATAAAGACATGGCAAGAAACACTCTTTGTGAACGCTTTGATCTCTCCGAAAGGCAGGCAAACGCTGTTTTAGATCTCCGTCTCTACCAGTTAACAGCTTTAGAGCAGGATAAGATCAACGAGGAGTACCAGGCTCTTCTTGAAAAGATTCAGCAGTTAAAGGCGATTCTTGGATCTGAGATTCTAGTCCGTGAAATTATCCGTGATGAGCTTTTAGAGATCCAAAAAAACCACAAATCTCCGAGACTTACGCAAATAGTCCAGGCCGAAGGGGAGTTTCAGGTAGAAGATCTAATTGCCAATGAGCCTGTTATCATCACCATCTCTGAAGATGACTATGTAAAACGGATGCCGATCGACCTTTTCCGCGAGCAGAGACGTGGGGGACAGGGAGTGACGGGATTCGATATCAAGCGGGAGCATGATGCTCTTAAAGGGCTTTATGTTGCGACAACGCATGACCATCTTCTTGTCTTCACTGATCAGGGGCGCTGTTATTGGCTCAAAGTATGGCAGCTTCCGGAAGGGGAGCGACGCTCAAAGGGACGCCCTCTTGTCAATTTATTGGAAGAGATCCAACCAGAAGAGAAGATTGCAACCATTTTGCGTACTAAAGACTTTAATGAGACGGATGCAATTTTGATGGCTACCCGTAAAGGGGTAGTGAAAAAGACTCTTCTCTCTGCATTTAGTAACCCGCGTAAAAAGGGGATTCGCGCTTTAGAGATCGATGAGGGGGATGAGATGATTGCAGCCCTGCTTGTAAAGCCGAATGAGCAGGCGATGCTCTTTACTCATCATGGGATGGCAGTCCGTTTCAATGCATCTCTTGTCCGTTCGATGGGCCGGACAGCACGCGGGGTAAAGGGAGTGACTTTAAAAGAAGCGGATGATTATGTTGTAGGATGTGCGGTTGTTAGCGGAAAAGAGGAGGAGGAGGAGACGATTCTTGTCGTCTGTGAAAAAGGCTTTGGAAAAAGGTCCTCTGTCTCTGATTTTCGACAAACAAACCGTGGGGGCAAGGGAGTCCGTTCGATTATCACCTCTTCACGCAATGGAAATGTGATTGGCGCCATGTCAATTAAGGATAAAGATGGCCTTGTGATGATGACCTCCCAAGGACAAGCGATCCGTATCAGCATGGAAGATCTCCGTGTCATGGGACGTGCCACCCAGGGTGTTAAACTTGTAAATCTTAAAGAAGATGATCTCCTCCTTGCCATCCAAAAAATTGAGGGGATTGAAGAGAAAGAACTGGAAAGCGGAGGAGAGAAAGATGCAGCTGCGCCACAAGCCCTATGAGGGACTGTTTATCACACTAGAGGGGGGAGATGGTTGTGGAAAATCTACACTCTCCGCGCTTCTATCAAAAGAGCTTGCAAAAAAGGGGTATCCAGTTCTCAAGACAAGAGAACCTGGAGGAACCCCTCTTTCAGAGCATCTTCGCGACGTGGTCCTTAAGCCAGATCCAAACCGGCCCGTTGGAGAGAGAGCTGAGCTGCTTCTTTTTTTAGCTGCGCGTGTGCAGCATATCGATGAGGTGATTTTACCGGCCCTAAGAGATCGTAAACTACTTATCTGCGAGAGATTCAACGATTCAACAATCGCCTACCAGGGATGTAGAAAACACGTTGGAGTCCATGTTGCCGAGCAGATTTGCGATCTGGCTTGCAACCATCTGGTGCCTGATCTGACCCTTTTATTAGATCTTGACCCCATCATAGGGCTTCAACGTCTGTCAAAGGAAAGAAAGAATTTGGATCGTTTAGAGCAAGAAGAGCTCCAGTTCCATATAGAGGTGCGTACAGCTTATTTGCATTTAGCAGATAAATACCCGGAACGTATTATTATTATTGATGGCTCTGCAACTCCCGAAGAGGTGTGCGCAGCTTCTCTCAAGGCTCTGGAACCCCACTTAATGTTAAAGCCCACCTCTCTCTCATGAGCTTGCCGCCTGTTTTAGAGAGAATGATTGAGAGCGAAACAATTCCCCATGCTCTTCTTTTTACTGGAGATGCACGCATTGCAATGGCAGATGCCTTTACACAGACCCTCCTTGGATGCGATGACAAATGGAGAGCTGATCTCCATCGCTACCATCCAGAAAAAAAGAGTGGATTGCATCCTATTTCTCACATCCGCTCTCTTATTAATGAGGTAGCTTTTTTTCCCTACGCCGGTAAATGGAAGGTCTTTATTATCTATGATGCGGAACGGATGCTTCCACCGAGCAGCAATGCTCTTTTAAAAACTCTGGAGGAGCCTACCCCAAATACTCTGCTTCTACTATTAAGCGGGCACCCAAATAACCTGCTCCCTACCATCCGCTCGCGCTGTCAGACCTATTTTTTCCAAGGAGTGCATAAAGAGCGCTCTCTTTCGGAGCAGCTTCTTCTCCAACTTCTCTGCTCTCCTCAAAGAGAGGATTACCTCTATTTGCGCAAAGAGATCGAGAAGATCTGCCAAGAAAAAGAAAAGGGCGAGGTTACAATTGAAATGCATGAGGAGGGAATGCTTCTTTTTGCAACTATCCTTGAGTGGGCGCGGGATCTCCTTGCCCTTCTTTGCGGTTCAAACCACTTAATTCACAAGGATTTTTGCTCCCACTACGAACAGTATTTAGCTTCAAACCCTCTTCCTGATCTCTTTCACATGGAGCAAAAAGTCAAAGATGCTAGAATATCCCTCGAACGCTCTCTAAAACTCTCCACCTGCCTCGAAGCCCTTCTCCTAAAGCACGAGTCTCTTGTGTAAGGAATAAAGAGTCGGGTTTGCCCGTGTGCGTGCCCGATCTTTATTCTTATGGGTTAGCCAAGGGTGATCTGTTTGCAAAGGTAGATATCTTGGACAAGATGAAGCATCTTAATGCCATCTTTCATGGGCCGTTGAAAGGCCTTGCGGCCGGTGATAAGACCAATGCCGCCCGCTCGTTTATTAATGATCGCAGTTTTTGCAGCCTCGGCAAAGTCATTTTTGCCCGAAGCGCCGCCTGAGTTAATCAAACCAATTCTGCCCATGTAGCTATTAATTACCTGGTAACGGCAGAGGTCAATAGGGTGGTCGGTGCAGAGATCGGTGTACATTTTCTCCGAATACTTTCCAAATTTCACAGCTTTATATCCGCCATTTAATGTAGGAAGCTTCTGTTTGACAATATCGGCGCCAATTGTTGCTCCAATGTGATCTGCCTGACCCGTTAAGTCAGCCGAAGTGTGGTAGTCACCCGTAGCAACATCAAAGGCAGGATTGCGTAGGTAGCACCAAAGGATCGTTGCCATCCCTAGGTCGTGAGCATGGGCAAAGGCCTGACTTACTTCTGTGATCTGTCTATCGCTTTCAGGAGATCCAAAATAGATGGTAGCTCCAACTGCTACGCATCCCATATCGTAGGCTTGCTTAACAGTGGCGAAGAAAATTTGATCATATTTATTTGGATAGGAGAGGAGCTCATTGTGATTTAACTTCAAAATAAAGGGAATCTTATGAGCGTATCGTCTCGAAACTGTCCCCAAAACTCCGAGAGTGGAGGCAATCCCATTACAGCCTCCCTCGATTGCCAACTGAACCAAATTTTCTGGGTCAAAGTAATCGGGATTAGGTGCAAAAGAGGCCCCAGCAGAGTGTTCAATTCCCTGGTCTACAGGAAGAATTGAGAGATAACCTGTCTTTTTAAGGCGGCCATGGTCAAAGAGGGCTTGCAATGATCGTAAAACCCGATTACTTCTGTCGGAACAGTTAAAGATACGGTCGACCCAATTACTATCGGGGATATGAAGCCTCTCTTTGGGGACTTTGCAACTATAAGAAAGTAGGGAATCTGCTTCGTTCCCCAGCAAGTTTTGAATCTCATCTAATGTGCTTTGTGCCTCTGAAACGACCATATTAATCCCCCGTTCTTTGGATTTACTTTGCACATCTGTGGATTTTTTTTACAAATAATTTTGTCTAGTTTATCATATTAATACCAAATTAAGAAAGTAGTAGTAAATGGTATAAGATGAATAAAAATGCTCTGATAGAGCTTGAAAAAGTCTCCAAGTGTTTTACTCCCGAAAAAGATGCTCTCCAAAGCATTGATCTTGAGATTTTTCCAGGGGATATCTTTGGAATTATAGGCCGAAGCGGCGCTGGGAAATCGACTCTTTTACGCTGTTTATGCGGTTTAGATGCTCCCACCTCCGGTAGAGTGTTTTTTGATGGAGAGGATCTCTCCTTGCAAGGCTCCAAAGAGCTGAGAAAAAAGAAGCAGTCGATGGGAATGGTCTTTCAACATTTCAATCTGCTCTCTTCCCGAACTGCCTTTGGCAATGTGAGCTTTCCTCTTGAAATTGCAAAAGTCCCTGATGAGGTCCGGAAAAAAAAAGTCCCCCATCTCCTCTCTCTTGTAGGTCTCAGCGGTAAGGAGAACTTCTATCCAGCAACCTTAAGTGGCGGAGAAAAACAGAGGGTTGCTATTGCAAGGGCAATAGCCAATGATCCCAAAGTCCTCTTCTGCGATGAAGCAACCTCGGCACTTGATCCTGCTAATGTAAAATCTCTTTTGGATCTATTAAAAGAACTCAAAGGAAAGCTCAATCTCACCATAGTGATCATTACTCATCAAATGGAGGTGATTAGAGAAATATGCACAAAAGTCGCTGTTCTTGAAGAGGGAAAAATAGTGGAGGAGGGGAGAGTCTCCGATCTTTTCGCCGCTCCCAAACACCCAACCACACGCCGTTTTTTACACCATTTGACCCATGACCTCCCCGATCATATCTTCGGAAATCCCAATCAAGAGCTCCTGCGTCTTTCTTTTAGAGGGGAAAAGGCCAAAAAACCTCTGATCTCTCGCCTGCTTCGTCATGCAAATATCGAAGTCAATATTCTGGCAGGTTCTATAGATGCCCTTCAAAATGAGGTTGTTGGCCATCTTGTTGTAGAATTTGTGGGAGATGAGGCGGAAAAAGCCAAAGCCCATGATTTTTTACAAAAAGAGAAGATCACCTATGAACGATTAACCCCCCGCGAGTTAAAAGAATGACTTTTCAAGAGAATTTAACCTTAACGCTCCGTCTTGTGCCTATTGAGTTTTTAAATACACTCTATATGGTCTTTGTTTCAGGATTTTTTGCTTTTTTAATAGGAGTTCCTTTGGGTGTGCTGCTCTACGCGAGCGATAAGTCAGGCTTATACCCCTCTCCCTGGATCTATAGGGGAATGGGGACAATTGTCAATATTGGTAGATCCATCCCCTTTGCAATTTTAATTGTTGCAATCATCCCATTCACAAGATGGATTGTTGGCACAAGCCTGGGTACAACTGCATCAATAGTTCCGCTCACAATTGCCGCCGCCCCTTTTATGGCGAGAGTCATTGAGGGGGCTCTTAAGGAAGTAGGTGGGGAGATGGTCGAAGCTGCTACCACAATGGGTGCAACCAAAGCATTTATCATCTCAAAGGTCCTATTTCCTGAAAGCCTCCCAACCATTGTTTCTGGTGTAACTCTTGCCTTAGTCACTCTGGTAGGCTACAGCGCTCTTGCAGGGCTTGTCGGAGGCGGAGGACTTGGAAAAATTGCTATCCAATATGGGTACCAAAGGTTTAATGGTTTTTTAATGATCATCACACTAATCTTGATTGTCCTTCTAGTGGAGGGGATCGAATATATGGGTAATGCCCTTGTGCGATCCATAGAGAAAAAAAGAGGAAAAAGATGAAAATAAAAGTAGTTGTCTTATCTATTTTAATCGCTTCTCTCCTTATAGGTTGTCAAGAGCGTTCAAAGCCTTTAAAAATTGCTGCCACAAGCGTTCCTCATGCTGAGATGCTTGAAGTGGCAAAAGAGGAACTTTCTAAAAATGGGGTCGTTCTCAAGATTATCATTGTTGATGACTATAATATTCCAAATCGGCTCTTATCCGAGGGGGAGGTCGATGCCAACTTTTTCCAACATACCCCCTTTTTAGAAGAACAAAAAAAACAGTTCGGTTTCGATATCGAAGTATTAGAAAGAGTTCATCTTGAACCATTGGGGATTTATTCGAAATGCATTAAAGATCTTAAAGATCTAAAAGAAAAAGCCCTGGTTGCAATTCCCAATGATCCAACAAATGAGGCTAGAGCTCTCTTACTTCTGCAGAAAGAGGGTTTGATTGAACTAAGGCCCTCAGCAGGATTTAATGCTACCCCTCTTGATATTCTCAGTAACCCCCTTAGATTGCGGTTTAAAGAGCTTGATGCATCCTTTCTAGCTAGAACCCTTGAGGATGTCGACATTGGAGTGATTCCCGCAAACTTTGCCTTATCAGTCTCTCTTTTCCCTTTAAAAGATGCCCTCGCTTTAGAGAGTGCGGAAAACTCCCCTTATGCAAACATTGTTGCTATTAGAAAAGGGTCCGGAAATGAAAGAAGGCTTCTTTTACTAAAACGAGAGCTCACTTCCAATAAAATGAGACAATTTATCCTTGAGCGCTACCAAGGGGAGATTTACCCCGCTTTCAATTGAACTCAACTGATAGAAAAAAATTTAAATAAACTATGGCGCTTTTTCTTAATATTACATTAATAATTTTCAATTATAATAAGCTCATATTCAAATAAAATATAGTTAAGACAAGGCATTATTATGAGTGGCACATCCTCAGCTAGCAATGAGAACAGTAAGGTCTATGAGCTCAAGTATCGAATGGGAGATAACAGAAGCGTTATTTTTACCCTGGAGCATCCCAGTGGCCTGGATACTACTAAAAAAATTAAAGACTGTCTCTATTCAATTTGGGATGCCGAAACACGCCGTTATCATGCAAAGGGAAAAACATTCGGCAATAGAGAAAACATTACCATCTGGGGTTTCGATGAAAATACCCAGCGGTATGTTTACGAAAACAAAGAGGAAGGGTTAAACGAAGGAGATCTACCGGCTCCAAAATTGACAATGCATCCTACTTTTGATCAAGCATTTGCCGTGCATGAGTTTTCGCTAAAAACTCTTAATAAAGAAGAGCCCACAATCTACACCGTTATTTTCGATACGCTTTCAGCGGCTTTTTCACTTATTTTTTCTCCGGTTACACAACTTTACAAAATTCTTTCGCACCAAATTTTCCCTAAAGGTCAGGAACCGCATGAGTTTGTTCAAAATCTTGGCTCGGCAAACCATAAAGAACTTCTCTCCCAGCTTCGTTTTTTGCAAAGCCTTTTTGAAAATGTAGATGCTGTGGCTGCAAAAGGTTCCCACATCTTAGATGATGGGGATGAAGAGATACCTCAAAAGGGAGGCTTTGCGCTTTCATCTTCCGATCTAACTTATAGAGAGTGGTTTGAATTAAATGGAAGATCATTTAAGGAATATTTTATTTCGCTTTTTGCTGACCTTTCCGCTCCCCAAAAATCGGGCCCCCCCTCTGCTGGAAGAGATAAGCTCACTCCTACGACAACACCATGCAAAAGAGTTGCTCAAATCTTAGAGGATGCGCATTCAATCGGAACGTTAATCGAAACAGCCCGTAACGCAAATAACCGCAAAGAGCGTCTCAAGGCTATTATCAAGATAGAGGAAAAATTCGAATGTCTTAAAAAAGGAGAGATCAATCGTTTAATAGTCCCCTTTGCTTTTGGCGATGGTAATAACTCTGTTTCTCATTTCCTAATTTTCGAAAGGGAATCGGGAGTTATCAAGCATGTCACTTTCTCTTCTCCTACCTTGTCTAAAAGTACCCCTGCGGTAACAGAATATACAATTCCCTCTCTTCTTGATGGAAAGATGGATCAAGGTAAAATAAAGGAGTTTTTTGAAAAACTACCTTCAAACATCTTTTATGGGAATTGGGGGGAAAAAATCAATCAGCACGTTACTCCGATCCACCGATTTATCACACAGTTAGTAGCTATTTCCTCTTGTAACGATCCGAAGTGCCCTGTCGATGACCAAACCGGCATTGATATATATCATCTATTCAAATCAGCTGATGATGATGGCCTAATCGATGAAAATAAATTCCAACAGACTCCCTATAAGATCATCGAATATTTCCTTTGTCCCGAAGAACAGAAGGGGCCTCATGAGAGGAATGATTTTATTTCCCGTCTTCTGCTTACCTATGCAAGACAAGATGCTCCTCCCTATGTACCCGCTGGATATAAATTACCCCCTGTTGGAGCGGATATTAAAGAGGAATGTTATTATAAGCGGGGGCCTTACACCAAAGTTAGCCGTGACCCGATAAAGCTCCTTTACACTGTTATAAAAAATTTAGATAAAGAAAGGCCCTTAGATTTTTTAGCTTCTAAAGCTACTTTTTTAGAGGCCTATATGAATCATCTAGTAGCTCTCTTAGAAGAAAAATCTTCTACTTTCTCTTCTCGTGAGCTTGAAGCAATCTACGTAAATCTTGGGAAATACCTTGATGAGCTGAAACACTTTTTAGGAAAAGAAGTAGGCAAAACGGCAGCTTCGCAGGTTGTAAAACCTTTTGCAGACGCTATTAAGAAAAAACTTCCCGATCTCAAACTCACTCTGGTTCGCGAGGATGAGCAAAAGAAGAAGCTAGAGCAGCAGCCCCTGATTTTTACTGCTACACTCGATTCAAAAATTGAGGAGGCTATTGATCCAGGCAATAATCAATCTGTAAATTTGGATGATGTCGACCCTTCGCGCGTGAGCCATGATGACTTTAATAAAGTTGCTGAGCTCGACAATTGTTTTTCTACGATCAATGCAGTAGCTGAGGAGAGTGAACTACCAACTACAGAAGAGCAACAGGATCAGGCAGAAGCGCAAGAGCTCTTTGACACTCATCTCAGAGCTGTAGTTGATAGAGCAGTCCTTGATGAAACAGCCTATAATGTTTCTCAGATATACCTCACTGGCAATACTCCACCAGCAATAATTTCTCAAGGGTTTGCTCCGGTTCTGCATGAATTTATTCAAAAGTATAATCAAGCTGTAGGCGCATGTCCTACTCCCAAAGCTCTTCATCAATTTCAAGTAGTTTTCCTCAAAGAGATGAATAGAAGCTTTGCACGCAACGTTGCCTCCAAATTTTTAACTGAAGAATTTCCCAAGTTTACTGACAATGATAAGGCGTTTTTAGCAGCGCTTGAAAGCGCTCTTTCAAAAAATTACTTTAGTGATGTTAGGGAGGCTCTGGTAGCTTTACAAGTTGACTACCCCGAGCAAGCTCTCCTCATCGAGATCATAGTCCAATTTAACTATTGTTGCGACATACATACTACAGTATTACTAAAACCACTACTTATTGAAAAGCTTGCGGAACTACCTGAACTATTAATTATAAAAATACTAAAAAAACTACCAGAGGGAATGCTTGAAGAAATACCTGAAGGTGAGTCTGGGGAAATAATTAGGAAGGGGCTTGAAGAGATACTTCAAGACAGTACTCAAGAAACAACGGAAGTAATATTTAAACAAATTCCTGAGGGAATGCGTAGAGAGATCCTCTTAAAATTGCCTCCCAAAGAGGGGTATGCTATGGAGCTTGCCTCTATAGTTGTTCAAGCGATTGAAAGAAGAAAGGCCCATCAGCTTCTAACAGATTTAGACGAGGTTCTTGAGGGTTTGCTGCAAGCAGATACTCCTCAGCCCAAAGCCGCCAAGGTACTAGCTTTTGCAATTTTAAAAGCTTTGCCGCCTCTTTGCAGAACAGATGGAACGATCCAGCCCGTTTGGGACTCTTTGCTAACAGAAGAAGAGTGTGATAGTTGGTATAAAGTTATTGATAAAATCAATACTAAATTTTGTGAAAGCGCTATATTAAGTCAGCTCTTTCCAATAAATCATGCTGAAATGGTTGAGCAAAACCATCTTTTGTTTCTATCTGCTTTTTTCTTTGAAAAAAGGATGAAATTGGCAGAAAGACTCTTTTATAACACTTTTTTATTTTTGGATTCAGACAATCCCTTAGATGTTGAGACTACTAAAGAATTAGATTCTATGAGAGAGAGGCGACTTGAAGAGCTTAAAAAAAATGTTACAAAAAAAAGAGAAAAAGAACTTGAGAAGGGTTGGGCTATTGAGAATGAGGACTACCAAGAGAAGCGTCAAAAACTTTACGTAGGATCTTTGGATAAAGTAGAAGCCTGGACAAGAAGGTACAAAGGGTGGAGTACTGATCATGAGCGAAAAAGGAAAGAAGTTTGCACGGGTATTAGAAAATTAACTGCCCATCCAATTGATGATGATGATCTCGTTAGCATCTTCTTTGTTGATGAGATAAAGATAGCAAGCCAATTTGCTATAAGGTTTTATAAAAGAGAACTTATCCTGCAATATAAAGCAATACACGCCGGAGACCCTACATGTTTGACCGATGAGAATGATATCTTAAGATTCCAGCTGGTTCATGGCAGATGTACAGAAGTGATTCAAACAAAAGCTAAAGATATAATTAGAGAAGCTCTCCTCATTTCGTCAAAATATAATCGAGATGTACGCGCACAGGGCAGTTCTCAGGCTGTGCGGCTTGAAGCGCAGCACAATCATGCTTGTCAAATGGCTGTGGAATGTGTCCGGGGTTCTTGTTTTGGCTCAGAAAGAGTAAAGTCAAGAATCGAGGTCATATTTACTGAGAACGCTTGCGTTATTCGCAAAGATAAGTTAGTTGGTGATGCTGTTAAAATACTGTCTTACTCTACCTCTACTCAAATTCAAGGGAAGCAAGATGAAGATGAAAAAGAAACAAGGCAAAGATATGAAGCTGCTTTAATCAACTCCTACAAAGAGAAGAACGCGCTCTCCACTCTTACAGCAGAAGAGATGATACTCGTTGAATGCTGTGATCTCAAATACTCCACCACTCAATTCAGATGTGAAGAAGAGAAACTTCTCTTTGTTATGGCAAAGATTGAATTTCCTCACACCGCTCACAATAGAGATAGTCTTATTTTCGCCGAAGCTTACCAAATTTTCTTCCCTGCGAATGCTCTTCCAAGAGATTCTAAAGACATTGCTCTTACCCTCTATTATCTCACACTTCCAGATGATATTAAAATCTTTCAATTAGCTATTTGTAATGGCGATATACGTGATGCAAAAGATGAGTTACTCCACGAAAAAGCTTATGGTGCTATATTTGGTACCAGAGCTAAACAACCGAAAGCTATTCAAACAGCTTTCAGACCAAAGCCCTTGAAACCCCCAATTCTATGGGAGCAGCAACAAGACGTCTGTATTACAAATGCTGAAGTTTATTTACGACAACCGGAGAATTGGGCCAGGCTTGGACCTAAGGAGAACATTACTCCTGATAATGTAATAGCTCTATACCACCTTGATTCACGCAGCGAGCAGCCTAATGCAAGAGCTCCGGCTGAAGCGCTCCTCATACAAAATTATAGACTATGCCATTCAGCAGGACCATCTTACACAGAGGATGAGATCTTGTGGATTGCTGCATCTATCGATCTTCGCTACGAGACTGAGGTAGAGGATTGGATAAAAGAAAGACAACCTATACGCAACCAAGTAACACGAAGGGAATTAGCGACAGTCGAAGTCCGCGATCCGGAAATCAATCGACTTGTCAATGTCACTTTTGAACGTGAACTCCCTTTTTATTTTGATTCGTTAGAGACGACATTTAAAGGAGAGGTAGTAAAAACGATCTCTAAAAATCCCTCCAAGGCTCCTATTGCTCACAGTTCTCCGCTTGCATACTATGCCCGTTATTTTGGTCTTGGTCTATCTTTTGGCAATTTTCCTAAAAAAGGAGTAAAGCAAAATGATCCATTTGCTGATGAGATAACAGTTGGAGCGAAAGATCACTCCCTTTTAACTCAAGCTAATCCCCGTTTGCAAAAAAAGGAGAGGGCTACCCAGGCAGCAGTTCGCTACCACACACTTATGGAGACAAAGCGAAAAAATGTTGTTGCTTTACCTCATCGCAGAGAGCTTTTAAGAAGTGTTAATGACATTTGCAACTTGATTATAAAAGTAGAAGATAGAGAACTAAATGCATTGCGATTAGATACAGCTGATGAACGTATATTGACTCAAGCGTTGCCTCTTCCTTTAAATCAAACTGATTTCGGTCAAGTAGTCGTTCAAATCAATCGTGAGTTAACCAATTTTATTAATGCGCTGAATCAATTTCAGGGCATCCATCCAAGTGATTTACAAACCCTGGATGCAATCAATGTAGCCTCCATTCGCACTGCCTTGACCGAATTGCATAATAATTGGGGTGCTCTCTCTGCAGTTGATCTCGGTTATGCTATAAATGGAGAGACTAATGGACGGATTACCCAACTTCGTCACATCCAAGGGCTTCTTTTCCGTCTTTCTGTTAGAGGAATTTACGACGATAAGAGTCCTTTAGCGATCAGTACAAAATATCTTCAAGATTTTGCAGAGGGATTTAATGGATCAAAGCCGAGCAAAAAGACAGCGCAAGCGCTTTTTTATGGGGGCTTCAACAAAAAAGAGGAGGGACAAGGAGTAGTTCCTTTTGAAGTTGCAATGCTTACACGTTTTAGAGCCTGGAAAGATTTAGTCAATGAGTCTAACCAGGGCAAAGAATGTGCGGTCGTAAAAGCAAAAGGTTTCATCGATTTCAATGCAATGCATAGAACAACTTTACGTCTAAAGCTCAAACAGATGAAGCGCATTGATTTTGAGTATTGCCTCCCATTCCCTTATACCCTGCAAGGTCTTTGGATTGTCGATCCTACAAAAGATAGAAGGCGTGGTTTGCCCGTCATTCCTCTCGAGCGAGATTTCTTTATTATCACAACCGGAATCCGAGAAAGAGAGCTGGGGCTGGGAGTGACTGTTGCTCATACAGAAGCATTTGTGTGTGAACAAAATATAGAAGGCACAAAAAGAACTCCTGAACGAACAACAGAAGTAGAGGTAATAAAGAATATTCGTCGAAATAATACGCCCTTTCCTTCGACAGCAGACCAGATTATGGATTTTCTTAGTTACTTGCAAGTGGGCCGCACAAGCGGAGATCCCTATTCATCAAGCGCTACCGGCAATTCTAATACTCTTCTTTCGAGCTGGAATGTGGTTGCTTGTTTTGAATACCTATTGCACTACCATAAGAGCTTGGGAGGTAGTGACAGAGAGGTGCAATGTCATAACTGTTATAATACACTCTTTAAGCCCGGGCTTCTCTCACAGCATCTTAGTGAATCTCCCGATTTTTATATCACCTGGACTCCCACTATTAATAAGATGATCCAAGATTGTAAGAATGGCGGCGACAAAGAAGTCGAAATAGCCCTTTTCTTGCTTGAAATTTGTGGAAGGATTAAATTAATAGCTCGCGATCAAGAATATGCCACGAAGGCGAACAAAGACGAGGGGATGGCTGTCGCCTCTGTGCTTCCCGGATTTGATTGGAATCCTGGAGAAGAGGGAACGCATGAGTCGCTTCTAAGCACAAAATTTCATACTTACGAGAATCATCCAAGACAAAAACTTTTTGCAACCTATTTTCTATCGTTTCATTGTCATAAGCCTGCAACAAGAAGAAGCATGGACCTTTGGTTGAATATATTAAAGGCTTACGCACTTTTTGCACGTTCTCCATCTCGTGGTGGCCATCCTGCTATAAGAGATGAAATTTTTCAAAAGATGCATGAATCGCTTATTCCCCAACTAGAATCGTTATTGTTAAAGGAGGGCCAAAAAAAGGTTGCTAATAAGAATAAATTCTTTAATGACCTAACAGGATTGGTTGATTCAAAAATTACATGGGAACGAGTATCACCATACCATTGGGTTGCGTCTGATGGAGAAACGAGCGTTGATCTTATTACAGCAGTGGGCATTCCCATAAATCCTATTTACAAGCTGCGAATGGCGCTTCCTGAAAGTATTATTAAGGATGACCTTTTTAAAAATTTGATGGGCACATTGGTAAAAGATATAGATCCTATCATTGAAGCAGAAAAGGTGAAAAGTAAATTAGATGATATGGATGGCAAAATGGTCGATGTTGAGAGACCAAGAGAGGGAAAGCCGACCACTACGTACAAATGGAAGGATGAGGATGCAAGTATTTCATTTGAAATCCGCTCAGATGATTCAAAACCTAAAAGTTATCAGATATACCAGAGGGTAGGGGAGTGTTGCTATCTCTATTATCGTCCAAAGGTCGATGAAAGTGGTATAGCTAAAATACTCAATTTCCACAATAAGGCAATCGAAAATACTATTAATGCATATGGCGCATGGATTTTAACCGAAGAGAAGGGGATCGCAATTCCTAATCCAACGAAAGCTTATGTTGCCCGAGATAGGCAGCAGTTAACTCACGACCCCCTTTGCCTCCATCTCGATGGAAATAAAGTCATCGGAGCTTCAATTGGAGAGGAGGATAATCTGAGGTGGGCCTGTTCAGAACTTGCTCATAATCCCATTTCCACTCTTTTTTCCTCCTCCTATCAGGGAGCCCCTCGGTTACTCTCTTTTAGAGACAATGAAGGATTATTGTTTTTTTCATCTGATAAAAAACATGTCACGGAAATCCATTTTCCCTTGGACGAGACAGCCCGTGCGGAAGAAGAGAAAGATAAACGTCTTGTTTTATTAAAAAAGGGGGAGAAATGGGTTGTTGAGGGACAAACTCACTTGGAGTGGGTTCTTGAAGGAACAAAACATTTAGAGGAACATTTTGGAGAGAGCTATCGAGAGTTTCTTTTACCTTTACACAATAGCGTAACAGGAGAAAGGGAATATTGGATATGGCCGTACATTGCAACAAGTCTTGGCAAGAGAGGGGGCAATCCTCATTTTTTAAAGCTTACAACCTTGCTGGACTTAGAGGCAGTTCGATCTTTGCATCTCGATTGCAAGCCTATTAAATTTGGAATCGATAGCAAGCACCAGGAATATGGCTCGCATGCTGCCTTTTTATACATTGGTTTAAATTGTTATCTAAGAGGCGAGCATGAACTTGCCATGGTCTATCTCGAGAAGATGGTTAAATGCGGTAGCTCAAAAACAACCGAAGAAATCCAAGCTCTTCGTGGAGTCATGTGGAATTATTTGATCGCTTTGGCCGACATATTCGTGACCAAAAAGGGATTGAATGATAATTCCTTTTCAACAGCTCAAACATTTTTTGCATTAAAATTTGTAGCAGCTCTACAACAGATCGATTTTTCCGTTGTAGAAGATGTCGTTGTTACAGACATTCCTCCCCCTAATGAGATCCTGCGCATATTTGGACTTTTAATCTCTCCACACTATTTTAGTTATCTCGATGGCCTTTATGACAAAAAGTCTTTAATAGAGAGAAATCTTGCGCTTTCAGAGGGGGAGATCATAGCTCTTGAAAAAGCCTGCCCTCCTCTTGCTGGATGTTTGATGAGTGTTTTGAAAGAATTGAGATTAGATTCTAAGACAGAACCTCTTCGTTTGACAACGCCAGAAGATCACGAAATCGAAAAATTGATCATCGCGACCTTCACACACATAGATCCACATCCTGTAGCAACTATTGAGGAACTTAATAAAAAATTTGGAAGCGAACTACGTGGAGAAACTCTTATTTCTAATTTTTGGACCTTTTGGCAATGGATTAGTGAAGGGGTAGTCGACTATGAAGAGCTCATAATTTTATTTAATAAAATTCCGGATTGGGCCGGCAATGCCGAAGAGGTGGATATAGCCTGTCGCATGTTGCTCTGCTTTTGGCATTATATACGTATGCCTATTGATGATGAAAAAAAATATGGTGAAATTCCAGACTCCTTTGATGCCGCAACAGAAAAAATCTATGGAATACGAGCCCAGATGCCCGACTTCATGAGTATGGAAATGCGAATTCACCGCTATCAATCAAACCTTTTTGCCTGCCTCAAAGGATTCAGCAGAGATGGTTCAGTAAAAGCTCTCGTGCAAGAAGTCAAAAATAATGATTTAAGTGGGGTTGCAGCTACGGGCGTGCAGGGAGGGACGCATCTCGCCGCCTACCTATTTGCAGTAACTGTAACTGGATTCCGTCAAGCAGCAATTTTACAACCGGAACGTTCTCTGGGTCGGGGAATAGAAGTTCGAACAGGCAAGTACATTAAATATCAAAAGGATGCAAAAGTGCTCTTTGATACAGTTGTAGATGCTTGCGGAAAGCGGGCAAGGCATGGAGTTGCAGTCTTCACACCCATAGATGATTTTACTCCCGAAACGTGTCATCATTTCTCACTAGGAGAAGCGACCATTCAGGATAGAGGTGCCCGTCAGTTAAAACTTCCTAAAAAAGAGCTTCTTTCAACTGCTGTACGCAAAGCACTCTCAATAGAGTCTTTATTAAAACGTTTGGGATTTGATCCAGAAAAATTGGATAGAGAAGCACTAAAGCTGGGGCTGAGAGGCCTTAAGGGCGCATTTTTAAATGCTGAAGTTTTGGGAATAGCCCTTAAGGAGAATGAAACATGGGAAAAACTTTTTAAATTTTTATTTATAGGTTTGCCGAAAGTTTATGAAGCAGCTTTACGACCTGTTTCTTTTGAACATTTTGATAGAGAAGCACACTTACAACTCGCTTCAGCCATGGCGCACAGGTTAGGTTTTGCTTTAGACCTCTTTGAATATTTCAGTAAGGGGCAACTGCCAGATCCAAAACACCAACTACCACCACTAGAACGACTTGCTCAATATTCTAATTTGGGTTCTCTTGTAAAAGATATGCAAAATGCTATCAGAGAATTTTTAGATGAGCAAGATGGAGCAAACCTTGAAAATAGATGTGAAAGGATTCTCGACATCTACTGCTCATCCTTTACGAGAGGTATTGAGATACTCCAACTGGTTCCGGAGATTAGAGAATTAGATCAAGGTACTCTTGACAGTATTGCTGCTTTAAATCCAGCTACGGACCTGGAGGAAGCTCGCCTCATTCCAGCACTAGGGAGTTTAGATCCCATCCTATTGAAAAAACTTATTCCTCTAGCTTCTATATTAAAAGCGCTTGCCGGTATAGATTCGGGTATATTGAAAATCGTTGCTGATATAAATCCCTCGCATTTGGCAAAGAATATGCGCATCCATTGTAAACCGCTCTTGATGGATGCTTGGGAAATTTCTCAAAATGCAAGAAGAGAAAAACAGAGGGCATTAAAAGCAAAGCAGAGAGTATTACTTCCTCAAGGAGGACGTTTAACAGGTAGTAAAAGCTCTACTTATGGTCCTATTCGTGTCGAACCAGGAATTTCTCCGGGCATACCAGTTGCTCGGGCTTATAATTGGAGTAGCTACTTTGATATAATCGATAAGACTGATTATTGGAACGACCGAATTAATAAACACCTCAGTCACTTTCAACCTACCGATAAAGACTCGCCTATGGTCAAGTCTGAGCTCCAAAGACATAGAAAAGGGCTTAGATTGGCTATTTTAGAGTTAAAGGAGAAGAGTAGCCGCGTCTTGAAGATTGATGAAATTATACAGCTTGGGAAAAACATTGCAGCGCGTGTAATTGATCTAGCTCAAGAAGCGAAAGAACTGAAGCTAGGTATTTTTGCATTTGCTAACGAATTCCAAAGTGAACTTGGGCTCTTTAGTAAGTACTCAGAAGAAGAGCTGCTTGATCTGATCTTATTGATGTATAAGAATGGAGAGCTCAATAAAATAGGAATGCCTCAAAAACAGCAAGAATTTGAAGAGCTTATTACCAAATTCCTCCTCTGCTCAACAGAGATACAACAGCTGATTAAAGCACAGGAAGTGCAACAAGATCTCTTTGAAGAGCTCAAAGGTTTGACAGCGCAAGTAGAAAAAGAAAAATCTGATAGCCATGATAATGCAGAGCTTTTACGCGGTTTAAAAGAAAAAGCTGAAGAATACAAAGAGATCATTGCTCAACTTGCTATAGATCACCGTGAAGATCCGACCATTGCTCACCATTTTAACAAAAAAGGAGGAGAGGAGCTTTTTAAAGCGCTTCTTCCTCTCAAAGACAGATTGCAATTTGGTGAGAAGTCTGATCTAGGGAGATGTTTTGCTATTCTTTTGAATGAGCATCGCATCGATGAGTTGAAAAAGGAACGTCAAAATGAGAGTGGTCCTCGAAAATTTGCTGAGTTAAAATTAGAAATTAGAAGGTTAAAAGGTCTGCGAGATCCGGAAAATTTATTCTATTCGGTAAATGAGATATCCAGAATACAAGCAGAGTTCTTTGCTCTAGCAAAGGAGCAATTAAAAGAAGTTGGAGGGCTTTCGGATGAAGAAAGAGAAGGACTCCAAGAGGTATATGATGAGGCTTCTAATTTTACAGACCAAGAATATGGCCTCTATATTGCCAAACTGGTTCAGGAAGGAACTGCTATAAGTAGCGAGAAGAGCCTTGAAGATCTGCTTCAGGGCAAATTTACTCCTCTCTTAGTAGAAATGCGCAAAGGCGGGGAAGTCACTCTTAAAAGAGCTCTTGAAATTTGTTCTCGTCTCTTATTTGCCACCCTCGAACGTCAGGAGGAGTGGGAGAAAAAAATCCAACGTCAAGATCCTTCTGTCGATCCTGTGAGAATGCTTGCAGCCGCATCTAATAGCTGGATTACCAATAGCTATAAGTTGATCTCTTTCTTAAATGAGGGCTCTGACAGGCTGCGTTATTGTAAGAAAGATCCCATCACGGGCGATTATTACATAGAACAGCAAGAGTTTTCGCGCAGATACCTGCTTACTGACTATTATCAAGGCACTATCACTAGAAAGAAAGCCGCAAAAGCCATTGAAGACCTTGTTAAAAAGACACTGAACTTTATCGTGTTACGTATGGGATTAGGTAAATCTACAACCGTTATTCCCTTAGCTCACGAGATATTACTTGCATTAGGCATGATCCCCGTCTCCGGAACAACGAGCGCCCTTTTCGATCAGTTTAAAAGCTTTATGCCTAAGAATGCATTTGAATTCAATTTTGATATCAACTACGGCCTAGATTTTAACATACTCAACGACAGCTTATTGAGTGAAGATGATAGAGATAAAATGATCATTAGTCATTTAGAGAATTTGCGAGACAACCTCTATCATATCCCCGCGAGGAAATGCGGTATCATAACTACCCCTGCCCGTAGAGGTTTTTTAAGGGATAAGAGAATTGAGTTACAGAATAGATTGGATCTCTGCATTAGAAATCAAGGGGATCGCAAAGAGAGATCTCGTATTTTCATTAAAGTGGAACTGCTCAAGCAGATTGAAAATTTCTTTAAGGGAGACAAGATCGTCTTGATAGGGGATGAAGATGTCGTTCAAGACCCATCCTTGGAATACAACTTTGCAATTATGGAATCTGCAAGTCCTTTAGATTCTTACCATGTTGACTGCTCCTTCCTTATTCTCGGTCTCATGCTAGATAATCCCATTCTTTGCCCTCTTTTGATTGGAGATAAAATCCGTTCATTACCGGATATTCAAGCTCCTATGAGAGATCTTGCAACGCTCATTGTTACAGATAAAAAAATTGTCGAGGATTTCTGGTTGCATGGGGATCATGCAGGTTTTAGAGAAGATGAGTGGAATATGATCAACAAAGAGGAGTTGATTGAATATTTGCTTGGAACTCGTTCGGACCTGCCTACAGGGGCAGAAAAATGGGATGATCGCCTTTCGGATGCTGAGCAAAAGAGCAAATGCTACATGGCTGCTTTTAAAAAATGTTTTACCGCGACGTTTAAGTCTACTTATAAAACTCATGGTAACTTAGGAAGAGGACTGCAGCAAACTACAGGAACAGGGGAAGGGGCTCTCGTTATTCCTTATAAAGATGGATATCCCAAACCTAACCACCAATACGGGAATGAAGCGGAACTCATTCTTCATCAGCTTTTATTCTATGTCGCAGCAAAAACAAAAGATAAACACTTTAAAAAAATGGGAGCGGTGGCCGAAAGAAAATTTAATCGCCACTTTGAAACGCTTTCATATAGTGCAGAGCCTGAATGGATAACCTGGTGCGGGAATATTGAAACGCGTGCTCATGCAGCTGCCAATGGTAGGAAGGGTGATGCGAATGATAAGAGAGGGGACCTATTTAGAGCTTTTTGGAAAAAAGATCTTGTACATGATGCGATTCACCCCTCGCTGGAAGCTCTTGCAATGGTTCCAGCAGCATTAGATTGGAAAGGTTTTCAAGATGAAATGGTAAACCATAAATACTTTGCATATTTGCAAGAAGAAACTCAGGTTCTTATTAGAAATGCCTCCCTTGAAACGGTTAAAAGATGGGCTACCCTTAGTGAAGAAGCTCTTGCTGCAGAGTTATTCCCTCAGGATGCAAAACTTCAAATTCCTATTTTAGTTAAAATCATCCAGGATGTCACCCATCAGAAGATTAAAGAGATTTCTGAAGAGGGAGGGCCCATTCCTCCTTATATTAATGAGATTAAAAAAACTATATCTACCGAGAGTCCGGCCTATCTTGATCGCTTAAAGTATTTACGTTATGTGATGGGGATAAAAGATACTAAAGAGTTAGATTTCATTTTCTTCCAAGAACAGGCTACATCAAATAGCCAGGATCTTGTTGCCGGCAGGGATGCCCGTTTAGCTTCTGGAACAGGAAACCCCTATGTTCTTAATCTCGCAAATGGTTTCACATCTCAGCCTGATGTCATTGCAGGAGAGGTGCTACTAAGGGTGGATCTTGATGAAAAAGTAACAGTCTTTCAAAATCCTGAAGAGTTTATCATAGAACAGGTAAAAAATCGGAAGTGCCATGCAATAATTAATACAGACTTTGATACTGGTCCTGAAGCCGAGGTTAGATCCTTGCGAGAAATAGCAAAAAGAGAGAATTTGCAAAGGCAGTTTCTCTTTCGTGCTGATTCTAAAGATGGTCATAAAGAGAGGGCTAAGTTCATTTGGGATCCTGATTCTCCAAGGCCCACTGATTATCGGACAAGTGAAGTCAGCAGAACAAACGCCTTTGGGATTTATGAGCCACCAGATACCAGGGGAGTGGATTTTGAGCTTCCTACAGAATCTGCTTTAGAAGAAGTGGAAGGTATTGCAATGTTGGGAATTGGAACCAAAGAGCCACTGCAGCCATCTGGTAGGCTAAGGAAGGGCGGAGAGGGCCAAATAATCCGTTGGGCCTGCGATGAGCAGCTGGAAGCGCGAGCTCACGGAATCCTGGGCAATACTGCTCCCCTAACTCATGGAGGTCTATATCGAGCCATCTTACACAAAACGACGCAGGAAGATGCGCATAACAATACAAAAGCTGCCTGTATTGCTATCCAAACGCCGCGCAAAGTAAGAACGGATGATGTCATTACAATGTCTTCAGGTTTAAATCTGGGGATTGATAGTGATAGGGATACGGAAGTTCTCGAAGAAATTGAATCGATCCTCTTCCTACCTCATCGAGGTAATTACATCTCGACTAGAAGTTCTTGGAAAATGGAGTACTCTCCGCTTGAACGCAAAGACCCAATAGAATTTCTACAAGATGTTCATATAGAAAATCTTAATAAAAATTGTCACTCTTATACTCTCTTTTTAGAGGGCCTTTTCAATCTTGCCCATAGACATCAGAATTGGCTTCTTTTTACTAAGCATAGCATGCAAGAAATAGAAGATGCCTTCCTGTTAATGCATGGAATAGATGATAGACAAGATCCCAAGAATTCGCAGAAAGTAAGAGAGATTAGAGGGGAAGTTAGAGTGCATTTTGGAGCAGTCACTGAGAGCTGCTTAGTAGCAGAAAAGACCAATCCTAGATATGCAAAGAATCCTCTTTTTAAAGATAAATTGGAGGAGCTCGATAAGAAAGAGGTGAAATTTGCCAATCAATATCTTCTCTTTAAAGCCATTTTTACAGCTGTCGCTGAAATTGCGAAGCTCGATATAACCGCTGAAGATTTCGAGCAACAACTTCAAGCGATTGACCAAAAATTCGCTGAAAGGTTAGAGCTATCCCTCTCTATATTGCCGGAAGCTTCCGATAGATTAAAATGGGATAAAAAATTGGCCGCAATAGCTGCTAATAAAATTTATAGGATGGGAAGGGCATTTCACTACTCTCAAAAGGAGATAGAACTTAGTCTTGTCAAGCTCCAAACAGATAGAAAAGTAGAGGAATATCACAGAAAAAATCTTCCTGACGTAATTGAAGGAACTCCACAAGGCACTCAAAATAACGAGCAGCAAATGGAACAGCAGATGCAGCAACTGGCTCAAAAGGAGATAGAACGGGAACAAGTGGGCCTAACGCCAAAGCCATTGGACCAAGAACCTAAGTTGAAACATACAAATCCTTTGAACTATAATGAGTTTAAACGGGAGACGCGTTCTAATACTGCACTATCTGTAGGAGGTACATATGCATCCATTGGAACGCTATTTACTCGAGAAAACCGCAGCTCTCATAAATATTTAGCGAATGAATATTGGAGAGGAAAATTTAGTGACACCTGTATCTCGAACCGGGCTGCAAATATCTTGCAATCTGGGAATAAGGGGGGACCCATTGTTGATCAACTGGTCGTTAAAGTTAATGGAAAAACGCGAATCTGCCTGGTTACGAGGACGGATATAGAAGAAACTGTTAGACCGGCACTTTACTTAGAACGTGTTCGAAATCCTAACGTAGAAGTGGCTTTATTCACATTTTCTACAGGAAATCTCTCGGCACCTCCAAGCGAAAAGGGAGGAACAGCAGTTGTAACAACTGATGATGACTGCGTAAGACTTATGACACTTAATAAGATCTGGTTAGGATATGAAGAGTATCAAGATAAAGAGCTGCATTATTTGATTCAAATGGTAGCAGAGTTATATGGGCCCGACCTTCCATTGGATTTCTTTAACTATGTTTCAGTTTATCAACAACGTAGCTATATTGAAGTAATTCGTAATCAGTTGTTTACTCTTCTTGGTGATGCCGGACATGAAATTCGTCAATCTGGCTCAAGCGAGTATAGATATACTCTTAAATTGATAGATGACATTAGGGAGCTTCTTTTTCTTTCAAGTAAAGAGATGCAAATAGTAATGACTAAGATTGCTCAATTGAAAGACAACCAGGGAAAACGCTTTATTCGACCCGGCGATCCTATTTTAAATAGGGGCATGTATAAACTGGGTCAGGCCCGAATTGAGCTTTTTTGCCAGCTAAGTTGGAAGCAGTTCTCTCTAATTCGAGGCCTTTTTAAAAAGATTTTAGATAAAGCAGTAAAAAACCCTCAAAAAGTTCATAAGAAAACAACATCCTCTCCTTCTGGATTTATCGGTAACCGTAATGAAGTTGTTGCTAGTACAATAGGAGCTCTCTTACAGGGTACACCTGTTGTCCCCCCTGCTGTCCCCGTAGAATCTGAGAAGGGAAAAGGCATCGATAGTTCTATTGCATACGTACGCGAGAAGGACGCACCAGAGGAGAAGGGTGAACCACAGCCTCCTCCATCTCGTTTCACTACAATAAAAAGTGTCTTCCAACATCTAAATGGTCTTCGAGAGGAGCAAATGGAGACAATAAGACAAGCAATACTCAATGATGCAGAAATTATCTCCGCATTCCCACTTCTTAAGCAAAAATTAGCACAGGTAGGAACAGTGCATTTCTTCGCAGGCAGAATAACCAACATAATGGCTGTGGGACATTTGTTACGAGAAAGTGAAGCGTCATTAAAAAAGCAGCTAGGCATTCAGAACGATGATGACTTGAATAGATTACTTACTCTTCTTGGTAAGCACATTTAGTAACCTGCGTATTGGATTTAAAGTGCATAAAGAGCGGTGACAAGTTGTCACCGCTTTTCTTTTGATGGGGTTTCTAAAAAATCCCTTAGCAACTATTGTAATCTTATGAGCGCTCATCCTTCTGAAGATTATAAATTGCCCCTATCTGCTGCCATTATAATTAACATCAATATTATGCTTGGCGCAGGCATCTTTATCAATACATCGACCCTTGCCGAGCGCGCCGGTCTACTGGGTGCTTTCATGTATATTCTTGTAGGCATCCTGATGTTACCTCTCATCCTTTCTATTGCCTACCTTTTGAAATTACACCCGGCCGGTGGTTTTTATACGTATGCCCAAAAAGAGATCAATCCATTCGTGGGTTTTTTAAGCGGCTGGAGCTATTTTACTGCAAAACTTGCCTCATGCATACTCATGATCCATGTTGCGGTTACCTTGATCCAGCATATTTTTCCAATTCTTACGCTATTTTCTCCTTTTATATTCGATTTTCTTATTGTCTGCTTTTTTACCCTACTCAACTTATTAAATATAAAAGCCGGAAGCGCTATTCAGAAGATCTTTATGGGATTTAAGATATTCCCCATTTTTTTTGTTATTGCCACAGGGCTTTTTCTCTTGCAGGCAGATAATTTTTCCTACGAGAATGTTAGATGGGAAGGAGTCTATTCCAGCTTACCGCTTGTCATCTATGCAGTGATTGGTTTTGAAGCTGCCTGCTCGATAAGCAGTAAAATTAAAGATGCACATAAAAATGCGCCTTTGGCAATCCTCATTTCGTTTGGGGTCGTCATATTGATTGCGACCCTCTATCAAGCCATTTTTTATGGAGCTCTTGGAGATAAATTGGCTGAGTTCACAAGTCACTGCGATATATTTCCTGCATTTCTGAATAGATTACTTGGTGAAAGACCCTTTACCGGCAAATGTGAAGGGGTATTACATTTGGCTATCGCCTCTTCTACGCTTGGCGCTGCTTATAGCATTATCTTTAGCAACTCATGGAATTTGCATATTTTGGCTCAAAACAACCACCTATGGTTTTCTAAATTCTTTGTCAAATTTAATAGCAACGCGATTCCTTTCGCATGTGTTATTGTCGAAGGAGCCCTGGCATTGATCTATCTAGCTGTTAGTCAAGGTATATTAATTCCACTGCAACAAATTGGAGCTTTTGGCTGCGTGATAGCATACACCTTCAGTTTAGTAGCATTGCTCTATGCAATAGGCAAATATCCAACAGTCTCTATAAACCGATTGATTCCTCTACTTGGGCTTGCCAGTTGCTCAGTCTTATTGACAGCCTGCATCCGGAGCTTTTTTATTAATGGGATGAGCTCTTTGATTATTTACACCCTATTGCTTGCATTGGGTATTTGTATGTTTTGGATGACTTCAAAAAAGTCCCCACCACAGTCTCGACTTTAGGATTTTTGAACAAAAGGAAAGTTTTCTCAGGGCGTTGCTCTGATTTCTTTGCAAGTTTTGACCTCCAAAAGTTCTTGTGATTCAAAAAATCCTAAGGTCGAGACTGTGGTCTCTCGGGTGGTAATTAATTTAATTGGATTAGTTTTTGGATTTGAATGAGAGCTTTTGGAATATTGGTGCTGCTTTTGAGAATGGGTTTAAAGAGATCTCCCTTTTTCTTTAGCCGGTCGAGTGTATTGAAGATATTGTAATCTAATGGATTGAGACCCTCTTTGAGTTCATTCCATTCTAGGGGAGTGGAAACACTCGCACCAGGTTTTGCGCGAACGGAATAGGGTGCTGCAAGGGTTTGACCAAAATTATTTTGAAGACAATCAATGTAGACTTTGCCCTGTCGTTTTTTTGGATTTCTCTCTAAAGAAGTAAAACTCTGGCATTTCCGATTTGCGAGGATAGCAATCAATTGAGCGAAGTGCTTAGCTTCCTCATAGGTATACTTCGCCTTTAATGGAATGGCAATATGCAAACCGCGAGCGCCTGAAGTTTTACAAAAGCTTGGCACTTTGATGTCTTCCAAAATGGTATGGATAACAAGAGCCGTTTCTACTACAGCCTCGAAGGGGATATCCACTGGATCAAGATCAATAATGAGAAAGTCTGGATTTTCAATGTTCTGATGGCGAGAAAGCCAGGGGTGAATTTCAATGCACCCAAGGTTAACAGCATATAGCAAGCTTTCAATATCTTGAATCACAAGATAGTTGATCATTCTATTCTGCTGCTCGATGGAGACTGTGGATATCCATTCAGGGTATGTTTGAAGGTTTTTCTGAAAGAAGCTAGGCTTTGTAATGCCGTTGGGAGATCTTTTTAAAGATTCAGGGCGGTCTTTGAGATAGGGTAGTATGTAAGAGGCAATGGATTCATAATATCCTAATAAATCTCTTTTTGTGATGCCCTCTTTATCCCAATAGAGTTTTTCAAGATGATTTGCGAAAGGATATTTTTCCGGATGAAAGTAGGTGGATAAAATATACCCCTTCTCAATTTTTTTTGCTGACTTTGGCTTTTCTTTGACAACTGATTTGGGTGATTTGTCGGTGCGTATACCTAAAAAGATAGGTTGTCTCATGATTCCCTCTTTTGTCCATTCTCTAAATTTAACATTACATAGAAGTTCGGGTTTTACCCATGTGACCGCCGTATTAGAAATTGGCAGGATTTTAAAAGGAGAGTTTTGAGTAAGTAGGGGGATTAGCTTAGCTTTTACTTCTTTCAACTCCTTCTCAGAAAATCCGCCCCCCACGTGGCCGGCAAATTCTAGCCGGCCTTTTTTATAAACGCCAACGATAAGAGCTCCAAAATTTTTCCGACTTTTTTTAGGTTCTGTAAAACCACAAATCACTACCTCTTGAATATTCTCCGTTTTTGTCTTGATCCATTCTTGTGAACGTTCTCCAGAGGTGTATAGGCTCTCTTTTTTTTTACCGATAATGCCCTCACCCCCTTCTTTTTCATAGGCTGTGAAGAAGGCTTTCCCCTTTTCTTCTATATGATCGAGATATCTCACATGAGAATTCTTTTTTAAAATATTTTTTAGAATTGATTTCCGCTTCAAGAGGGGAAGAGAGCGTAAATCCTTTCCATTTAAGGATAAAATATCAAAGACGTAATAATAGATATTCTCTTCTGAAATAGGTCTTTGGAGAAGTTGAAATTGCGAAAGGCCCTTTTCGTTTAAAGCCACAATTTCGCCATCTAAAATTGCATCGCATTTGAGCTCTTCTAAATCTTGAGCAATACTGGGAAAGCGCTGATTGAATCGTTGAGAATTTCTGGAATAAATATTGGCCTGTTTAGATTTTATCTCCGCAAGAGCTCGAAAGCCATCCAATTTAATTTCAAAGATCCAATTTTTATCATCAAAAGGTTCGTCAACCAATGTGGCTAACATGGGCTTTAGAATAGGGATGGAAGGAGAATGACTGGTAATTTCATCAAGGGTTCTTCCAGAAACAACAGAACGGTCTTTTTTACCGGGATCTTCCGTTGATATGTAGTTATCTTTCTTTTTTATTAATAACCACTCATTTCCATCTTTTTTTAGCTTCACAAGAGAAAAGTTTCCATGTAATTTTTCCCCTTCTAAAGAGAAGTGAATCGCTCCTTTTTCTAATCCCTCGCGCATGAATATTTCCGCTTCTTTACCTGAGGCCCTATCTACGGAATAAGTGCCCTTATCCCAAATCATTACGCTTCCAGCTCCATAACCTTGAGGAATGATTCCTTCGAAGTTGCGATATTCGAGGGGATGATCTTCAACCATGATAGCAAGCCGTTTGACAGAGGGGTCTAAAGAGGGGCCTTTTGGTATAGCCCAACTTTTTAAAACTCCATCTACTTCAATACGAAAATCATAATGCAAATGGCTTGCCGCATGCTTTTGTATGACAAAGCGCGATTCCTTTTTTTTGGACTTTGATTTAATCTGAGGTTCGGGAGATGTATTAAACTTTCTTTTAGATATATATTTTTTTAAACTCATGAGGGATGCTTTCTCCGCTCGCCTCTTTTGGTAGAGGGAAGTATTAGAGGAGATTTCTTAACTTTAGTTTTGCTTATGCTGGCTTTAAGAAGAGTCATAAGATCCTGGGCTTCATGAATATAAGTGGCTCTCTTTACTTTAGATAGTGATTTTTTGCCCTTCAACTTTTGTTCTATAATGTGCATTAATTCATCAACATAAGTGTCTTTATACTCTTGGGGTTCAAAGTGTCTGCTCAATTGATTAATGAGGGCGATCGCCATCTCCAATTCTTTAGGAGAGCTCTTTTCTTTTGGAAGATCGATCTCTGCCTTGCGGATTTCAGCGAAATAACGCATTTGAATTAGAAGAAGGCCAAAGGGAGAGGGGAGAATCGCTCCTAGATGTTCACGATTGCGGAAGACAAAGTTTGCAATAGCGACCTTTTTGGATTTATCCAAGGCGTTATTAAGCAACTGATAAGCCTTGCCTGCTTTCTTATCGGGTTCTAAAAAGTAGGGCTTTTCAAAATAGATAGGATCAATTTCTTTAATATCAGTGAAATGTTGAATTTCAATTGTTGAAGTCTTTTTTGCATTTGCTGCTTTAAAATCATCATCATCGATGACAACAAATTCCCCTTTTTCATACTCAAATCCTTTCACAATATCGCTATAGGGAACTTCTTTACCATCTTCTTTGCAAATGCGTGCAAAACGGATCGGGGAATGATCTTT
>JABDDZ010000002.1 GCA_013287335.1 Chlamydiota bacterium
ACTCCAAAGTTTCCTATAGCTCAAAATTCAGATCTAAAAAATATTTTTAATTCCTGCAAAACTTCTTGTTTTATACAAAGAAAAATTTCAATCTAAGAAAAAAATAGGCAGGGCAAGAATATGAGTAGTGAGGAGAAGAAGATCTCTCCTGAATATAAAGAGGCAGCTGGAAGCTCTTTGCAAAATAGTGAGTTGTTATTTAGGCAGTTTGGAGAAAATAGCTCCGATATACTTTGGATGTCGTCGCTCACAGAAGACAAAGTTCTTTATGTAAGCCCCCATTTTGAAAAGATCTGGGGAATATCTTTGGCAAGCCTCCATTATTCCCGCGCAGAATGGCTTACAACCGTATATCCAGAAGATAGAGAGAAAGCGGAAAAATACTATGGAATTAATACCCATTGTGTCGCTCCAAATGGCGAAATTGAGTATCGCATCCGCAGACCGGATAGTTCTGTCCGCTGGATAAATGATCAGGCATTTATTGTGAATAATGAGCAGGGTAATCCTTACCGGATAGGCGGAATAAGCAGGGATATCACGAGTAGTAAAATGTCTGAATTGCGAAGAGATATACGTCATGAAATCGCCCTGGCCTTCGAAAAATATAATCAACTAGAAGAGCTGGCCCCAAAAATATCACAAATTTTTTGCGAATGGCTTGGTTGGAAAATAGGGATATTCTGGAGCGTGGATCCCAATATCAATACCGCCCGTTTTTTTTTCCTCATGGTACCGCGAAGACAAGTCTTTGGAGGGCTTTGCAAAAAGCTGCCACCCTATGGAATTTAATTCATATTTTGGTCTTGTGGGTAAAATTTTAACCGGGCATGAGGCGCTTCTTGTAAAAAACGTGGTTGGAACAGACTACTTTCTCCAGGCTGAAGCTGCCCGGCAAGCAGATCTCAAAGATGCCCTGGGATTTCCTATCTATCTTAAGGGGAAAAGCTATGGTGTTATGGAATTTTTCGATCCCTCCATCGATGGTATTGATGCCCTTTGGCTCGATTTTTTTAACGATATTGCTACACAGATTGGTCTCTTCATCGAAAAGAAAATCGCAGAGAAAGCCCTGATTCTGAGCGAGGAGAAGTTTAGAAGCAGCTTCGAACATGCAACGATTGGGATCTCTCTTGTGTCGCTTCAGGGGCAGTTTTTCCAGGTCAATAGTTCCTTATGCGAAATGTTGAATTTTTCAAAAGAAGAATTATTGCAGAAAAATTTAAAAGATTTAACTTTTAAAGAAGATTTAGTAAAAGAAATGACCTATCTCCAGCAACTCCTTGCTGGTGAAAAGACTCACTTTCAACTAGAAAAGCGATTTATTACAAAAGATCACGAGCTTCTTTGGACTTATTCTAGCGCTTCTTTAGTAAGAAATGCGGACAATATCCCTCTTTATTTTGTATATGAAGCGCAAGACATCTCTGTAAGAAAACATGCTGATGAAAAACTCATCCACCTTGCGTATTATGATATTTTGACCGGACTGCCAAATAAAAAATTATTGGAAGAGACTCTTAACCAAACACTCCTGACAAGTATTGTAGAGAAAGGCAAAACTGTAGTTTTTTTCATAAACATACACCGCTTGAAAAGTATCCATGAAACTTTCGGCACTGAAATCTGTGATCTCGTTGTCAAGCAAATAGCATTGAGACTGACTGACCGGATTCAGATTAAAGATATTGTCGGACGGGGGGCTTCGGGTGAATTCATAGTTGTTCTTTCCAGTATAAAATCCAGCGAAGTTGCGATCCTCTACGCTCAAAAACTCCTTAGTGTTATCAAAGATCCCATTATTATTGAAGATAGAAAACTTTTTATCACAGCAAGTATTGGAATCTCGGTTTTTCCTGATGATGGGAATCAAACTTCAACTTTATTCAAAAATGCTCATATGGCAATGAACTCTGCAATGAAGGGGGGTGTGGATAATTTCCAATTTTATACCGGAGAGATGTTCAAGCAATTACAAGAAAAAAATCTCATCGAAAACCATCTCCATAGAGCTATTGCCAACAATGAACTCTCTCTCCACTATCAACCTATTGTGAGTATGGAAAGCGGTAAGACAGTAGAGGTTGAAGCCCTTCTTCGCTGGAATTCCAAAGAGCTGGGACTCATCCCTCCATCAAAATTTATCCCCATTGCAGAAGAGAGCGATCTGATTTTTAAAATTGGAACATGGATTTTGAGAGAAGTGTGCAAAACCGCAAAGATGTTGGAAAAGGAAAATCTCCTCAACTTTCTTTTCTCTATTAATATTTCACCCATCCAATTAAAAGAGGAAAATTTTATTCCATTGTTGAACAGCATCTTGCAAGAGCATGGTTTAGACTATAAGTGCTTGCAATTTGAAATTGTCGAAAGCCAGTTGCTCGAAAATATCAAAGAATCGAAGGATACAATCTCTGCCTTAAAAGCACTCCATATACAATTTGCAATTGATGATTTTGGTGTCGGATACTCCTCATTCAGCTACTTACGCCATTTTAAGTTTGATCGATTTAAAATAGACATCTCATTTATTCGTAATATCGACAAGGATCCAAAAAATATAAGCATTGTTGCAGGCATTATTGGCATGTGCGAAGCGCTTGGAATTCCAACCATTGCAGAAGGGGTGGAAACAAAAGAAGAATACGAACTGCTAAAGAAGATCGGATGCAGGGAAGTGCAGGGATATTTCATCTCCTACCCTCTTGCCTATGACCAGCTTAAAGCATTTATACTCAAGCAGAAAGAAGAAGTTGCCCTGAGAGGATAATTTAAATCTCTTGTTTTATACAAATAAAAATTTCAATGTAGGGAAAAAGCTAAAGCTTGAAGGGAAAAAAAGATGAGCCTTGAACCGAATAAGAGTGAGCCGAAAGTAAAAGTAGATGAATCATCTCCCCAAGGCGATGAGGGGCTATTCAGGCAGTTTGTGGAA
Organism: Chlamydiota bacterium; assembly: GCA_013287335.1. GTDB lineage: Bacteria > Chlamydiota > Chlamydiia > Chlamydiales > JAAKFR01 > JABDDZ01. The sequence continues at coordinate 2,936 of JABDDZ010000002.1, forward strand.
AGTAGTTCTGATGTGTTTTGGAGGGCATCTCTGGCAGATGATAAAGTTCTTTATGCAAGCCCCAGTTTTGAAAAGGTATGGGGAATCTCTCTGGAGAGCCTCCAATATTCCCGCACAGAATGGCTTAAAACTGTCCTGCCAGAAGATAGGGAAAGAGTGGGGAAGTACTATGGGATTACTGCCAAATTTGCCCCTCCAACTGAGAACATTGAGTTTCGCATCCGGCTGCCGGACAGCTCTATCCGATGGATAAGTGGCGATGTATTTGCGGTAAAAGATACAAAAGGAGAGTTTTTCCAGGCAGGAGGGACGGCCAGAGATATCACCTTTAATAAGATGTCTGAGTTACGCATCAACATACGTCATGAAATGTCCAGGGCATTCGAACTCTACAATTCATTGGAAGAGGTAACGCCAAAAATAATCGAGATCTTTTGCAAACACCTTGGCTGGCAAATAGGAATATTCTGGAAGGTCAATCATACTACTAATGTCGCCACTTTCTTCGCTGCCTGGCACCAGGGGGGTAATAAATCTCTAGAGGATTTTGAAAGTACCTGTTCCCCTATGCAATACAACGCAGAGGCTGGCATTGTTGGAAAAATTTTAAATAAGCGTGAAGTGGCTGTCTTAAAAAACGTGGTAGATTCCGGTAATTTTATCGAAACAGAAGCTGCACGCCATGCCGATCTCAAGGACGTTCTGGGCTTTCCTATTTATTTGAAGGGACAAACCTATGGCGTTATGGAATTTTTTAATTCTTCAATCGATGGCCTTGGTGCCGGTTGGCTCGATTTTTTAAATGACATTGCAAAAGAGATGAGTCTCTATATCGAACGGAAACTCGTGGAGAGTGCACTCATCACGAGTGAGGAGCGGTTTAGAAGCTCTTTCGAGCATGGAGCTATTGGGGTCTCCCTTGTCACCCTTGAAGGAGATTTTTTCCAGGTAAATAACGCCCTTTGCGAAATGATGAATTTTTCCAAAGAGGAATTTACAAAGAAAAATTTCAAAGAACTCACTTTTAAAGAAGACTTAATCAAGGAGATGACTTATCTAAATCAACTTCTTGCCGGAGAAACCACCCACTATCAAACAGAAAAGCGATTTACAACAAAAAATAAAGAGATCTTATGGGCCTTCGCAAGTGTCTCTTTGGTAAGAGATGCCCAAAACAACCCCTCCTATTTTATCTATGAGGTGCAAGATATCTCTTCCCGAAAACACACAGAGGAAAAACTCATTCATCTTGCCTATTATGACATTTTAACCGGTCTTCCAAATAAAAAATTGATTGAATTCAATCTTGCCCAAACGCTCGTAACAAGTTTTTTGCTCAACGATAAAACTGCGATTTTTTTTACCAGCGTTAACTTTAAATTTATCGATGACACCACCTCAGCCGACATAAGCGACAGGATTTTAAAGCAAGTCGCCCTCAGACTAACCGACCGGATTCAGATAAAAGATATTGTCGGGCGATGGGACACCGGTGAATTCATTGTGGTTCTCGCCAATGTAAGATCACTGGAAGCCGTGGCCCTCTTTGCCCAAAAACTCCTTGCGATCATTAAAGATCCCCTGATTATCGATGATAAGAAATTTTTTGTTACGGCAAGTATAGGAATTTCGATTTTTCCAGATGATGCCAATCAATCGCCTACTCTATTCAAAAATGCCCGTATGGCAATGAATTATGCAAAAAAAGATGGAATGGATAATTTCCAATTTTACACAGAGACAATGCTCAAGCAGGCACAGGAAAAGAATCTCATTGAAAATCATCTTCATAGATCCCTCTCCAAGAACGAACTTTTTCTTAACTTTCAACCTATTGTAGATATAGATAGCAGAAAGACGGTTGAGGTAGAAGTCCTTCTTCGTTGGAATTGTAAAGAACTGGGGCTTGTTCCCCCATCAAAATTTATCCCTATCGCAGAGGAGAGCGACCTGATTTTGAAAATTGGAGAGTGGACCCTTCGGGAGGTATTTAAAACTGCAAAGATATTGGAAGGCGAACAATATCCCAACTTTCTATTCTCAGTTAACATTTCAGCCCTCCAGTTAAAAGAGAAAAATTTCATCACCTTGGTGAAACAACTCCTGAAAGAATATGACCTGGATCCTAAGCATCTGCAATTTGAAATTGTGGAGAGCCAACTGCTCGAAAATATCAAAGAATCGATCGATACAATCAGCGCTCTCAAAGAACTCAACATTCAATTTGCAATCGATGACTTTGGAGTTGGATACTCCTCATTCAGCTACTTGCGCCACTTTAAGTTTGATCGATTTAAAATAGATATCTCCTTCATTCGCAACATTGACAAGGATCCAAAAAATACAAGCATCGTTGCAGGTATTATTGGGATGTGCGAAGCGCTTGGCATTCCAACCATTGCTGAAGGGGTGGAAACAAAAGAAGAATTCGAACTGCTAAAGAAGATTGGATGCAGGGAAGTGCAGGGGTATTATATCTCTTACCCTCTTGCATATGATCCATTCAAAGAGTATATGCTCAAACAAAAAGAAGAGATCGCAATCAAAATCTAATCCTCTCTCAACTTTAGGAATTATACTTTTAACTCCTTAATCCCTAGTCGGGCACGCACGCGGGCACGGGCACGGGCACGATTAAATTTTTTATCCAAATCTTTCCGTAAGTTTAGGGAAAAAAGAAACCGATTTCTGAGAGAAGAGGTTGAATACAAGAAAGTTATTTTCGTGCCCGTGCCCATGCCCGCGTGCGTGCCCGACTCTTTATTCTTACTTTCATGCAAAAAATCATAAAGTTGAGTCTGTATAGGCGAGGTTTTGCTTGAGAAAGTTTTGGAGAAGGGTTTCGACTTCGCCAGATGTGGAGAGTTTAAGGGCCTCTTCTGCAAGTTCGCAAGCTTCTACGTAGGAGATTCTGCGTATAATATCTTTAATAGAGGGAATTGTTGGAACGGAGACGGAAAATTCATGCACGCCGAGACCCAAAAGAAGAGCTGTATAGAGTAGATCTCCGGCGATTTCCCCACAAACACTTAACGTTTTTTTGACTCTATTTGTCTCTGCAACGATCATTTTGATCATCCGCAAAATACTTGGATGAGAGGGTTGATAGAGATAACTCAGACTCGGATTTCCTCTATCAACCGCTAATGCGTATTGGACAAGATCATTTGTGCCAATAGAAATAAAGTCACACTCTTTCAAAAGCAGGTCGACTGTGAGGGCAGCTGATGGGACTTCGATCATACATCCAATGGGAATGGAACGTGAAAAGGGAATCCCCTCCTCTTTTAACTCTTTTTTTGCCTCTTCAACTACCTTTTTAGCATCGCGCAGCTCCTCCAGGCCTGAAATCATTGGAAAGAGGATGCTCACCTCACCAAAAGCGCTCGCGCGCATAATGGCTCGGAGCTGTACCTTAAAGTTCTTTTTATCCTTGAGCATTAACCGGATGGCACGGCAGCCGAGATAGGGATTTTTTTCATATTGGGGGGGATGAAAGTTACCGAATTTATCTCCGCCAAAATCAAATGTTCTTATTACGCAAGGGTACTGGCCTACCTTTTCTACAAGACGGCGGTAGACATCAAGCTGCTCCTCCTCATGCGGAAAAGTCTCTTTTGACATAAAAATATATTCGGATCGAAAAAGGCCAATCCCCTCTCCCCCATATATCAAAATTTTATCGAGGTCATCGCCGCACATCTCGATATTTGCTGAGATCTGAGCTTTATAACCGTCGATTGTTTCTGCATCGAGGGAGTAGGTCTTTTGAAGGTCGGTGACGTGTGTTCTAAGTCTCTTATTCTTATCTGCATAGGCAGAAAGAGTCTTGTGAGACGGATTGATTATGACAGAGCCGGACTCCCCATCAACAATCACTTCGTGCACAGGAAAAAGATTGAGACTTGGAAAATCGACATTGGTAACAAAAGGAATGCCCATCGATCGGGCCATAATGGCTACATGAGAGGTCTCAGCCCCGCTACGGGTGACAAAGGCCTGAATAAATTCGGTTTTCGCCTCTGCGGTATCTGAAGGAGCGAGTTCATGGGCAAAGATGATATGTTTAGAGTCGATCCCCGATAGGGATTGTCGCTTTTGGGGGCGAAGATGTCCAAAGATGCGGCGCGCAATGTCTTGGAAATCTTTCAACCGCTCGCGAAAGAACTGGTTGGTGATCTTCTGGAATTTCTGCTCATATTCGGAGATTACCGACTTAAATACATATTCCGTATTTTTTCCCTTTCTCCGAATCTGCTCCTCCATCTGGACTGTCATTACGGGATCGTGGAGCATTTCCAGATGAGTCCCAAGAATTGCGACTCCCTCGCCTCCCCCCTCGCTCTGCAATTTCTGCTGAAGAGTCAGGACATCTTTACGTGAACATTTCAAAGCCTGGTACCAACGGGCTACCTCCTCTTCAATCTGTTCTACAGCGATCGAAAACTCTGGCACTGACTCCTCAGCTACAATAAAGAGAAAAGGTTTTCCAATCGCAACCCCTGTGCAAATGGGATATCCTTTTAACTCAATCTCTGTAAGATCCAAATCCATGAGTACTCACTCCCCAAACTGATTTTCGAAAGCCGCAAGCAGTTCCTCGCAGACTTCATTTGCATCTTCACCCTCAATTGTAATGGTGATCTGCCCATTTTTTGGAACTGCGAGCATCAAAATATTTAAAATACTCTTTGCAGTAACTGTTTCTTTCCTGTAAGTGAAAAAAACTTCACTTTTGACATTTTGAAGAAGCTTAACAATATGAGTTGCCGGACGGGTATGTAATCCTAAGGCATTAGTCACACGAATCTTTTTCACCAAGTGGATTCTTTCATTTTCCTTAATTGTCATTGGTTCTGGCTCTCGTTAAAATAGACTTCTTTGCTACAAAGAGATGTGGGGCTTGACCCCGAGAAATAAGCGTTTGCAATTTAGTGTTAAATTCTTTTGCAGAGTGGCATCCTATTGTTTTAAGCCGGTGGTTTAGAGCAAGAGTCTCAAGCAAAAGCACAATATCCCGACCGGGCTTTACAGGAAGAATATGATAGGGAAGAATAACCCCAAGAATATTTAAAGAAGCCTCTTCTAAGCCAGCTCGGTCATAAAAGCAGTTATCATCCCATACTTCCAACTTGACGACAATATCAAGACTTTTCTTGTCTAAAACAGCTGTGGCTCCATAGAGATTTGCAACATTAATAATCCCAATTCCGCGAATGACCATGTGGAAACGGGAGGCTTCAATGCCAAAACCAATGAGATTTCCATCATCTTGCTTTTTAACTTTCACAAGATCATCAGAAACTAATCGATGTCCTTTTGCAAGGAGCCCTAAAGCTGCTTCGCTCTTTCCAATAGTTGGGTCTCCCTGGATAAGCACTCCCACTCCAAAGATATCTAATAGGGTTGCATGACAATTTAATAGAGGAGTGAAATCTTCCCGCAATAGTGAGGTGAGTCGTAAAAGAAAATCCATTGTCTCGAGGGAGGTTTGAAAGAGGGGGAGCTGCTTTTCTTCGCAAATTTGAGTAAGCTCTTTCAAGTGACCACCAGAATGAGTGAGAAATAATGCGGGAGTAGTAAAAGAGAGGAGCATCTCCAGCCTCTCTCTTAGCAAAGAGGGGGGGAGCTCCCTTAAATACTCTATTTCGCTTTTGCCGAAAATTAAGATCGCTTTTTCCGCATATCCTTTCCAATATCCTGAAAGACAGAGTCCTGGTTGATGAACCTCTGTTGAGGTGATCTGACGCAGCAAACCTTTTTCTTTCCCTGCGAGAAGCTTCAACCCAAGGGTTCCCTTATATTTTTTGTAGAGATCTTCAACAGAATAGTTCATGAAAGCAGATTACATCCCTAATAGCTCTTTTTCCTTTCAACTTTGAGAAGAGGATCAATCATATATCGCCATCTTCAAGGTAGAAAAGCAGCCAATCAAGAAAGGTTGGAAACGCCATATTTTCTTGTAAATGATTAGCATCTAAAAAATTACTCATTAATTTTTCCTGTTCGGAAAAAAAGACATTCCCCATCTCCTCTCCCTCATACCAATCGGTAAAAAAGCATTGATAGCAATGCAGGCCATAGGATTCATAGAAGGGAATTAAACTTGAAGGATTAATGATCTGTCCTTGGGCTGCGACAATGACCTCATCACCCAGCAATTGCTGAAATTTGAGATAAGTTTTCACCATATCACGCGTTTTAATAAGGCCGGTATCGGTGTATTTGCAAAAGCCATCATGAATTTGCAAGAAATTTAAGTAATCACGCGGAAAAGAGATGGTACCAAACTGTTTTTCAAGATTATTAATTGTATCTAAGGAAGCTGGAGGGGAGCCGTTGAAAAAGGCTGCTGCATCTTTTAGGCCATAAACCATATGAACATCAAAAGGAAGGCCGGGGCTTGTCTGAGTAGCATAGATGCCAAGCTCTTCAAGTTCATCGAAAAAGGAAATGATTCTCCTTTCTAGATTTTCATTATCGCGCAAAGTATTGGGTATTTTCGAAAGCCAATAATCTCTTGTAAATTCAATGCGATAGGAAGCGGGCAGCCGGCTGAGCTCGTACCAGCCCCTGGGCAGTGCAGGTACTTGCGAGTTTAAAAATTCCCAGGTGAGATCGGGTTCCTCATGAAGGGCTATGACTTTGTGGAAATGCTCTTTTCGAGAGAGATGTCCCAAGGAATCCGATAAGGGATCTGAAAAAAAATCACCCATGCTCGCAGCTTACGTAAATAAGGCCTTAAGAATACAGAAAGATTTTTTTTCGGTAAACCACCGCCTTCCTTTCTCATCAAATTTCAACTATATTGTGCAAAAATCAGGTGAATAAACGACATGATAAGGAAACGATTTGTTTTATTCTGCCTTGCAGAATTTTTCTTCAAGCATCCGGCGCTAATGGCAGGGATGACGCTCTACTTCAGTGCCTTTTTTTTTCTTGGCTCTGTTTTTTCCCTCCTCTACTTCTCGCTTTTTATCTTCCCCATTGGATTCTTATATCCTAAAAGAGCGCTTCTACTAATCATTCTCTTCTTTCTTTCCACTTCTCTATTCTCTTATTGGCATCTTTACCCTAAAAGTAATGACGAGGGAAGAGCCACTCTTGTGATCACGGAAGTGAGGGAAAAAACTCACCTTTTTGATCGGAAAGTGTGGGAGCTGCGAGGCAATTTAAAAGAGTTCATTTCAAAAGATGGAAAAAAAATAGCGGCTCACATTCCCTATGTAACCACTATTTCAGAAAAAGTCGGAAGGCCGGAGGCTAATGCTCTCTACGAAGTTGAAGGGTCGATTACTATTCAAAAAAATAGAAAAGCAAGACTCAGGGTACCTACCCATTCTGCGTGGAAGAGAGTGAAAAAAAAATGGGCAAGCCCAGAATTGCGCTTCCATCTAAAGAAAAGGTTTCAAGCTTTCCTCGAAAAAAAGTTTACAAATAAGGAGGCAAGCCGATTTCTTGGAGCTCTTGTCACTGGAGATCTGGATGATAGTGTGATGCGGAAGGAATTTTCGAGGCTGGGGCTTACACATCTTTTAGCCATTTCGGGTTTTCATTTCTCGCTTCTAGCATTTTTTTTCTATCTTCTTTTCAAAATCTTCCTGGAACCGAAAAAACTTGCTCTTCTTCTTTTATTTCTTCTAACGGGATATTTGCTCTTTATTGGAAAAAGCGCATCGATTGAAAGATCTTACATTATGATTGCCACCTATCTGATTAGTGGCTTTCTTAAAAAGAGGTACACTCCCCTAAATAGTTTGGGGATTGCAGCAATTGTGATTATTATAAGAGATCCAACTGCAATTCTTGAGATAGGATTTCAATTTAGCTTTCTTGCAACGGGAGCCATTCTCCTTCTCTATAGTCCTATTGAAAAGCTCCTAGAAATGGCCCTTCCTAAAAGACCTCTCTCTACTATCTTGGCTTTCTCCCTATTAGAGCAGCATGCGCTTCTCCTGCTTGCCATTTTGCGCAAATCTCTCTCACTCACCCTCTCGATCACCCTTGCTCTCGCTCCCCTCTTACTCTTCTACTTTCACAATTTCCCGCTCATCTCCCTGCTAATAAATCTCTTTTTCCCTTTTCTTGTAAGCATTAGTCTCTTTCTTCTTTTTCTTGCGCTTATCATTCCCTGGGATCTTCTGCATTCGATCAATAACGCCTACACAAGTTACCTTCTTACCCTTACAGCCTTTCCTCCCACCCCTTTAAATAAAACGCTCTGGATCTCTTCTTTCCCTCTTTGGCTTGTCATCCCCTACCTTATCATCCTCTTCCTAGGCGCTATCATCCTAAGAGAATATACGGAAAAAAAGAAGGCCTACGGCGCCTTCTCCCCCTTCTTCGTCTAAACCTTTATGTAATCAGCCCAGGGTTCTTTCTTGATTGAGGGCATAAAGTAGGGTCTAAAGCTCAGTCTTGATGCTGGTTCTTTCTCACACGAATCGGGGTTAATTTTATAACTAAATGTTATCTTTGGTAGACCGGCAAATAATTGTGCAATGCCAGTTTGTTTGTATTGATGGGCGATTGCCAGGGCAGTCTGCCCTTTATTGTTAACAAGGGAAGTATTTGCGCCCCTTGCAATTAGCGCTTTTACAATAGGTGCATGTCCTTGCCAGGATGCTAGCATCAGCGCACTCCACCCCTCTCCATCTTGTGCATTTATCAAAGCTCCTTTACTTAAAAGCAATGTAACTATTTGCTCATGGCCATTACGGGCGGCTTGCATAAGAGCACTCCTATGGTATGCATTTGTGCAGGCGCCATTCACATCAGCACCTTCACAAAGCAACTTGTCAACTAGATCTCCATATCCATGTTCTGCTGCAATCACTAAAGGAGACCATTCGGGATATTTTCCTAACATTTTGAACAGTTCCTTTTCCTGCAAAGACCATTGGAATAGCTGAATGGGAAAAGAATTGGCAAGCTGGAGCAAATTCCGATAAATACCAATAAGACGGTTTTGGTGATCGGAATCCTTTTTTTTAGATAGAGATTCCTGCTTCAAAAAGGCATCATACTTTTGAAATTGTGTATAAGTCGAAGAGGCAATGGCCAGAGAAAGTTTGTTTCCGCATGTAAGGCCAAAGTTAAAGCCGCGAAAAAAAGGGAGGCCGCAACCCGCATCCCCCACTAGGGACCAGACAGTGTCTCGATGGCTTCCTCTATGGCACTCTTCTATCTTCCAATTTTTTATAAAACTTTCACTAGCGTAAGTTCGTAAAGGAAAGACGGTGATTTTTTCTTGATAGTTTAAATCCCGCTCTTCATTAAAATAATGCTGCCTTGTTCCAAACCAAAGATAAATATCTGAAAGAAGACGAGTAGACATTTGGTCACTCTTGAAGTTAAAGGGATGTTGCATATCAGCCCCTTTCATTCCCTCATAGGTGAGTTTATCAATTGCAAAGCAGAGCGTTGTCACTTGAGGATCTTTTCTGCTCCTATACTCGCGCACTAAAGGAAATGAGATCGCTTTGTGGGTTTGATAGCGTGTTGTCAAGGCATAGATCGATCCACGGTCACATTCTACTGCTTGTTTGGTTCTATATTTCACATTTGCAATTAACTCACCCTCAACATTAAAGGCATAGTTATCATTAAAGATCTCTTTCCTAATCCTGCTTCTTGAACCATCTGCCCCTATAAAGAATTTAGCATTAGGAAAATCGTCATGTAATGATAGGGGTGTGGCAACCTCTAATCCTGTTAAAACACAGATATCTAATTTAGCCGCTAATTGAGAGAGTTTGGATTCAATCTCTTGGATAGGAACAATTTTCCGCCCTTTCAGTTCATCAACAAAATACTGTAGATCAGGATGATAAGGAATATTTTTGAAAGAACTCTCTTCAACATGCAACTCCTGTTGACGCTTATATTCAACCCTTTTTTCCATGACAAATATGTTAAGCTTAGCATTCCTGATTTTTGCTAAAATCGCCGTCCAAAGACCCACAGGACCTCCGCCAACAATCACAACGTCTGCCTCTAGCTGACGAATACATAGCTCAACAGCCTTAGCTTTTTTTAAGAGAGAAGAATGATTATCGAGAAAAGTATGCTTGCCATTATTATAAATACGAGGCTGTCCATTGATGATCCACATTAGATAGTAAATCTTATGGAGCACATTTAATCCCTCATTCCTAAACACAGGGTTATCCACAAATGCGGTAGATGCCTTTCCCCCTTTAAATTCGCTTAAAGCCCCTCGCAGCACCGGCAATGCTTCACGATAGACATTCACTATCGATCCCATATCTTCTCCTTATTAGTGATTTGAAGAACCCAGCCCTAAAGGGCATTGGGATTCTTTCTTAGGGGTTTGGATAAAGAACTGATTTACATGGCTCGCCTAACTCAGCCATAAGACCTACGATTGCGGCTTAGCTCCGTTCATGGATCTCATTATCATCAGCAGAAATGACCTCAACTTTAAAAATCACTAAGAGATTTGGATCAAATTTTCCGTAAGTTCCATAGGCCAGCTCCGGATGAATAAATAGCTGCCGTACCTCTCCTTCCATCATCCCTGAGACTCCTTGCGCAAATCCGGGAATTGTATTTTCAAGCATCACAGGAAGAGGTAAATCCCTTGAAATAATTTCTTCTTCTCCCCATCTGTTATAACTCCACACAGAATATGTCAATAAGGGTGTACTATTAGACTTAACCATCCTACCACCCCCATTTTTTAATCGTTTGTAGTAAAGTTTATTAGAAATAAGTTCTGTCACATCCTCTTTTGCTATCTTTGCTAAAAAAGTTTCAGCATCAGCTAAATTCTCTTCAGTTTGTTTTGCTAATAGCTTTTCTTGAAATTTCCGTATTTGTGCGTGCAATTTTTCTTCATTGCAAATGAGTTTGTCACCATTTTCAGCTGCTTGCATTCCGGCAATAACTTGTTCTAAGTCGTAGGGCATCTTAGGCCTTTGAAGATGTTCCTGCCAAAAAAGATACCCTCGATAAAAGGAAAGCTCTTGCTTTTCATCAAGATCTTCTGTAGCTCCAAGCCTGCATATCCCTACTAAACTTGAAAGAAAGAGAAAGAAAAAATAGTATCTCATTGAGGACACATCCATTGATTTAAGGTAACTTTTAAAAATGACCCTTGCAGATAGGCTTGATTCAGTTGGTGTTTTGTAGCTAAATAGTCCTTGTGCAGCTTCTCTGTTTCTGGACTTTCTTTTCGAGCTGCAAAAATTGGAGCTATGATCTTATCAAGAAAAAAATCGCTCCCATAAAGTTGAAAAGACTCATTCGAGAGAATATCATTGAGTTCATCTGCTAATGAAATGCCTTGAGACGAAGGGTAGCTCTCTTTTGAAGGATAGGAAAAAGTTCCATTATCATACAAGCCGACCAGAATTCGGCTGAATGGGAGTAAGGATTTTATCTCCTGTGCTGCAGAAAAAGGGGGGGTCATTTTTGCATTAAGTTCATGGCAAATATTTACCTTACGTTCAAAATTTGTAGAATTTATTTTCCCATATCCTAACAAAATACCTAATAGAGCAGAATTGCCATTTAATATCTCAATAACATCTCGTTCAGAGTAACAAAGTTCTTGCAAGAGCTGTTCTGAGTCGATGCGTCTATCTAGAATCTCCTGAAATGTATCGATGTTATCGGAAATTACTTTCAAAGGATATCGGATTTCATGCTAAAAATAAACTGAATATTGACCCTCAATTATTGATTGTATAGTGGACATCTTCGATTAATACAGATATTGTTTCGATTATGCCATCCACAACCAGGACATTGATAAGTAGCGGCGACGACGTACAATCCAGATGCATCTAATGCTACCAACCGTGCCAATGTTACATCGCCCGCTCCTGCTCATCCTGTAATTAATTTCTGATTATAAATAACTTAAACAGCACATTTCCACGGCCTTGTTAGCTGATTTTACGGGGAGGGCCCACGCCCCCCTCCCCGAACCCCTCTCCCACCCGAGCTTAAACCTATCTTGTGTAATAAGAATGGCTTTTCCTTAAAAAATGACATAGTCTAACATCTAAGTCAGATGTGCATTGAGAAAGTGAAGAATGCAGAAATATATTTTACCTAAAAAATTAGCGCTGGGAGATGAAGTGCGGGTGATATCTCCTGCAAGAAGTATGAGCATTATCTCTCCTTCAGTGCGCTCAATTGCACTTAAGAGATTGCAAGCACTAGGACTTGAAGTGAGCTTCTCAAAACACTGTGAGGAATGCGATGCGTTTTCTTCTTCTTCTGCAAGCTCAAGGATTGAAGATATCCATGAAGCATTTTCGAATCCAAAAGTCAGAGCTATCCTCACAACGATTGGAGGATATAATTCTATTCATCTTTTGCATGGAATCGATTATCAACTGATCCAAAAGAACCCAAAAATTCTTTGCGGATATTCCGATATCACAACTTTGCAAAATGCAATTTTTGCAAAAACGGGCCTGGTTACATTCTCCGGCCCTCATTTTTCCACTTTTGGTTGCTTAAGAGGAATTGAGTATGTGATAGACTACTTTCAAAAATGCCTTTTTTCCGATCAGACTCTTAGTGTTTCTCCCTCTGAGTTCTGGAGCGATGATGAATGGTACTTAAACCAGGAAAACCGCCTCTTTATAACCAATCCTGGACTACACGTGATTCAAGCTGGCAGAGCCTCGGGTATAATTATTGGCGGCAATGTGGATTCCCTAACTGTTTTGCAAGGAACAGAATTCATGCCCTCTCTTCAAAACAGCATCTTATTTTTAGAAGATAATTACCCAATGACAGCGGAGATTTTCGATCGACATTTACACTCTTTAATCCTCCAGAGAGATTTTCACGGCGTAAAAGGGATCGTTATTGGTCGTTTCCAAAAAGCTTCAAATATTTCCATGGATGACCTTACAACCATTATTCATTCTAAAACAGCACTAAAGTCAATTCCTGTGATTGCCGGAGCTGACTTTGGCCATACGCTGCCTCTATTTACATTTCCCATTGGTGGAAGAGTCGAAATAGATACCTCCCCTGAAATAAACTTAAGATTCCTTCCTTAAATAGATTTATATCATTATCTCAATTTTCTATAACTCAGGCTTACAGCCTGAAAATTCTTTTTTTCAGCTTACCTGGGGCGTTGCCGCAGGCTATTATATTTCAGGCCATTGGCCTGTTCAGGGCGTTGCCCTGATTTCTTTTATAAACAAAGAGCCCTTTCTCTGTGTTCTCTGCCTCGACTTTAGGATTTTTTACCCTAAAGAATAAAAATAGAGATGGGGCACGCACGCGGGCAACCCCGACTCTGAATTAATGGGTTAAAATAAAAATCCTAAAGTCGAGTCTGTGGGCTCTTTGGTAAATTTTTTATTTTTAGATCTTTGCAAAAGAGACTCGAGGGGAAAATGTACTCCCAACTATGGACTTTGGCCCGGTCCAATGTCACTTTTCAAATTAAATTGGGAATAGTAGAGGAGGGTGCAAATGGTTTTGGCGTCTTTGATTTGCCCCGTGCGGATGAGGTTGAGGGCGTTGGAGAGGGAGATTTTTTCCACTTCAATCTCCTCGGTTTCATCTAGAGATTGTTTGTGAAAGGTGAGCTCTTTTGCTAGGAATACATAGAGGATCTCATTGCAAAAACCGGGGGAGGCATAAAATTGAAAGAGAGGAAGGGTTGAATTGGCACGGTAGCCCGTCTCCTCTTCAAGCTCTCTTTTTGCGCAAGTGAGAGGATCTTCATGGGGCTCAAGAGTTCCAGCCGGAAGTTCTAAGAGAGTTTGACAGACGCTTTGGCGCACATTCTTAATCATAAGAAGATGCGAAGAGTCAAGAATAGGAAGGATTACAACAGCTCCCGGATGGTCAACTACTTGACGCTTAAAGCTTTTTTCACCTGCTTTTGCATCTATTTCAAGAACATCAAACCGAGATCCTTTAAAAATGCGGTTGGGGTTTTTATAGATAAAATTTCCGCGCGTTTCCATTTTAATATTGAATAAGTTTGCGGATAGCGCGTTCCAAATCCTGCGGCTGTGGCAGCACTTCGCTTTCCAAAATTTTACTATAAGGTATTGCTGAGTCAAAACCGCAAAGCCGGGCAATGGGTCCGTCGAGATATTCAAAAGCTTCCTCCGAAATGCGCGCGGCAATTTCTGCGCCAAAGCCGCAATTGCGAGGAGCCTCGTGCACGATCAGGAGCTTTCCTGTCTTTTTAACAGAGTCGAGTATAGAGGCTATATCTAAGGGAACAAGGGTGCGCAGATCGATCACTTCAATGGAGATTCCCTCCTGCAAAAGCTTCTCTGCCGCCTCATCAGCATATTGCACCATCATACCCCAAGCGACAACTGTCAGGTCGCTTCCCTGACGAACAATAGAGGCCTCTCCAAAGGGAATGAGCCTCTCTTTTGAGGGCTCGACTCTTGCCGCAAATTTCTGCTGTCTGTAGAGAGCTTTATGCTCTAAAAAAATCACCGGATTGGGATCGCGGATCGCCGTCTTTAAGAGTCCTTTGGCATCCGCGGCATTGCTTGGAATTACAATTTTGAGTCCGGGGCAGTGAGATAAAAATCCCTCGATGCTCTGTGAATGGTAGGGCCCCCCTTGGATATATCCCCCAAAAGGCATTCTAATAACAAGAGGCACCTCCCACTCTCCATTTGAGCGGTAGTAGATGCTTGATGCCTCATTAAAGAGTTGATTGATTCCCGTCCAAAGATAGTCTGCGAATTGAATCTCTGCAACAGGGCGATGGATCCCATCAACGGCCATTCCAATAGCAATTCCAATAATCGTTGATTCGGCAAGAGGGGTGTTAAAGCAGCGCATTGCGCCATATTTTTCTGTCAAACGGCGGGTGATTCCAAAGACTCCCCCCTTCCCCCTTGCTACATCCTGCCCAAAAACAACAACATGTGGATCGAGAGCCATCTCCTCGTCAAGGGCATGATTGATTGCATCCATCATGACAATCTTCTCCCCCCTCTCTTCTGGAGTGATCAAGGAAGCAAGAGGCCGATAGGGGGCAAAGACATTTTTGCGGCTGCTGCCAGCTTCAGGAAATGGAATCGCCTCAGCTTGAGCAGCTGCAACTTCAACCTCTTCTCTTGCCTGGTTTTCAATCTCTTTCATCTCCTCTTGCCCGGCAATTTCAGAATCAGCGAGCCATTTAGCAAAACGCAGGATAGGGTCCCGTTCTAAATCAGCTTGAACAATCTCTTCTGTTTTATACTTTTTGGGGTCATCGCTAGCACTATGAGCCCCCAAACGGGGAACAGAGGCAATAATCACACTCGGCCCCTTTGTTTTGACCCCACGCGCTTTTGATAGCGCAGATTGCATTGCAGAGGAGAGAGCCTCATAGTCCGTTCCATCTACCTCAAAAACAGAGAGGCCCTTGTAACCTCTGCAGACATCTCCAATTGACCCTCCTGCTGTCTGCTCTGCAATGGGCACTGAAATTGCCCACCCATTATTCTGAACAACAAAGATTACAGGAAGAGCATGGATAGAAGAAAAATTGAGAGCTTCATGGAAATCTCCCTGAGATGTCGCTCCCTCACCGCAGGAGACATAGACAACCTCATCCTTTCCAAGATGTTTGATTGCCCACCCTTTGCCCGCAGCCTGCAGAAATTGCGAACCGACAACACTGGATTGGCAGACGATACGGAGCTCTTTATGAGAGAAATGGTTAGGCATCATCCGTCCACCCGAATGATTTTTGGTTGCCCTTGCTAGAAAGGCGCCAAAAATCTCCGTGAGATCACAGCCTAATCCGAGAGCAAAAGGCTGGTCGCGGTAGTAGGGAAATGACCAATCTTTGCCGGGTATAAGAAGTTTTGCTAAAGTAACTCCAATGAGCTCATGGCCGGCGGAAGAGAGCTGGAAGGTGCCCCCCTTATTCTGCTTTGCAAGCTTTGCTGTCTTCTCATCAGTAAAGCGAGAAATAAGTAGCGTTTTATAGATATCTAAAAGAGCCTCTTTCTTTAAAGAAGCTTTTTGCAAAGAGTCGACCATCTGTTTAATCTCTTAAAATGAAAAATCTTTAAAAAAGGATTTAATCTTGTCGACGAAAGTTTTTTTCTTTGGGTGGTTGGAGACGTTTTCGAGCGTGCCAAATTCTTGCAAAAGCTCTCTTTGTCTATCTGTGAGGCGAGTTGGAGTTTCGACCATAACTGTTATTAAAAGATCACCCTTGCCTCTTCCATGGACATTGGGGAATCCCTCTCCGCGAACACGGAGGACTTTCCCCGACTGAGTCCCTTCTGGAATTGTAATACGAGCTGAGGCCGAAAGGGTGGGAATCTCTTTTTTACATCCTAAAGCCGCTTCAGCAAAGCCGATCGGCATTTCCAGAAGAACGTCATCTCCTTCGCGTTCAAATATAGGATGGGCATCGACATTGATAAAGACGTAGAGATCTCCGGGAGGTCCACCCCCTTCTCCAGCATCTCCATAACCGCTCATCTTGAGACGCATTCCGGTATCAACTCCGGCAGGAATATGGACTTTTACATGCTGCTTTTCTTTAGTGCGTCCAATGCCGTTACAGGTTTTACAAGGTTCGGTGATCTCTTTGCCCTCTCCACGACATTGGGGGCAGGGCGAGGCCATGCTAAAAAAGCCGCGGCTTTGAAAAATCTGACCGGCTCCTCCGCAACGGGTACACTGCTTTATTCCCGATGGAGATGCAGCGCCGCTACCATTGCAAGTTGTGCAAGCGTTATATCTTGTGATGAGAAGCTCTTTTTCGACTCCATTGGCAGCCTCTGTAAAGGAGATACGGACAGTCGCCTTTTTACTGGCTCCCTCGCGCCCCGCTGTTCGGGTTCCTCCTCCCATTCCGCCAAAAAGGGTGTCAAAGATCGATTCACCTCCGCCGCCCCCGCCAAAAGCACCCATAAAAGTGCGCAGAGCCTCATCCATAGATGCAAATCCAGCGCCGGCAGGACCTGCTCCCATGCCTGCACTTCGCACGCCCTCTTTGCCATAGCGATCGTAGAGCTCCTTTTTTTGCGGGTCGCTTAAAATCTCATAGGCTTCAGAAACTTCTTTAAAGCGCGCTTCTGCTTCAGGATCTCCGGGATTTTTATCCGGATGGTACTTGAGGGCATTTTTCCGATAGGCTTTTTTAACCTCATCAGCAGATGCACCGCGTTGGACTCCAAGAACTTCGTAATAATCCATGATCTTATTATTCATGGTAAATAAATATTATTAAACATTTCAACAGTGCTACCGGGTGCGGTATTTTGCTGCTGCTTTAGATTTAGCGCGCTTTTTTATCGAAGGTTTATCGTAAAAACGGTGGGCTTTAGCAGCCTTCATGATCCCTTCTTTGTCGATTTTCTTCTTTAGCGTTCTGAGAGCTTTATCTATCGATTCTCCCAATCGCACCTTTACTTGTGGCATACCCTTAACCTCAAAAAAAACATTGGTCTCTCCATTTTCTAGATGAAATAGTAAAAGAGTACCAGATCAGAATGTTCATTTCAAGTGGCTTTCACATTCTCCTTCGAATTTCGATGCAAATATATATAATATTATTTTTAATCCTGGCCAATGTTGGGTTTTAATTAAAATTAAAGTAGCATAAGAGCGCTCTTTGTGTTCTTGGAGAATCAAATAATGAATGTTAGCGAACAAAGTGGTTATTGCGCATGGATCCAGAAGATCCCTATTTGCAAATCTCCTTCCGCCACAATCCTTACAACCACAGTCGCACTTACAATTCTTGTTGGGATCGCCTCCTTCTTTCTACTTTTAAATGCTACTGGCACCCTGCCACTCTACTTTCTTCCGGATATTGGAACAGTGCCGGCAGCTTTTCTCTTCACAACCTTTACTTTGGCCATATTAATTGAGGTCTCGTCAATTATACTCTGGCTCTGCTTGCAAACCCATAAGCAAATCGAAAAGATCCCTTCCACGAGCACAACCAATACATCGACTTTATTAGTTGATGATCCCGACTCAGATTCCGATGACGATGACGACGGGGTCCACTCTTGGGATAGTACAACTACTACGCCCGATGAGCGGAAAGAGCCTGAAGTTGCTACTCCTATCATCTTTAATGAGAGCAATGCCTTTGCTCCTTTCCTAAAAAAGTTATTAGAATGCGTCGAGAAAAATAGTAGCCTATTGAATGTAAAAAGCGCTACCTTTGACATTGCAAAACTCGCTTCTGATTCCAATGTTCACTATCCAATCCCTGATTGCGCCGATGACATTCCTCGTCAAGTCCTCCCCATGATTTGTCAGGCAATGCACATTTTTGCCCTCGATGACGAAGCATTTCTAGATACTCCTATCAGCGAATTAAAAAAACTCGATGAGGATATCGCATTTAATGATAGCAAGTATTTAAGGTTTGTTTTTGCAATCCTTTGCAAAAGAGGAGCTCTTCTTAGAAAAAAATTAACAAATATCAAAGAAGCTGGGGAAGGGAAAGCTGCAGATACAATCACGCTCCGTCAATTCTTTTCATTAAAAGAAGCAGAGCTTGTGCTCTGGACTAAAGAAGAAAACTGCCCAAAAACTCTTCTTTTCCTGTTAACCCTTCCCCAACTCCTCTATCTCTTTAATGCAATACAAGCAGAGGAAGAGCGAAAAAAGCTTATCGCAAACACCTTTTCCTCTTTTGATATTTTATGGGATAAATTCCGTCTAAATAACCTGGTTACAAAAGATGCAAATCCCCTACTTCCTTTTATGGAGGCGAAACATCTCCAGCTTCTCGATGATACAATCGTTTTGGATAATGACTTTAATATCAACCTTATCCCGGCAGCGCATATCGATATGCTCTTTATAGATTTTACAATTGAAGGCACCCCTTATACCAGGTCATCGCGGCTTAAATCCCTCCACATGCTGCGAGTTGTCAATGAACGCATTACAGACTTATCCTCTTTCCTCTTATCTAATTTATTAAAAAATTGCCCATGGGGAGGAGGAACAGAGTTAAAACTGGCAAGCATCTCTGCCAAAACTCTCAATGAGATCTTTTCTGTTAATCTCACCGATGGACAAACTACGAATTACAAAAAGAGATATGAAGATGCCCGGGCGCTCATTGACATCATTCCTCCAAGATTCATCAATGCGCTTGTCAAAAATTTCAACGGATGGAGTCTTGCCCTTTTATCCAAGGAGCAGTGGGCTGAGGTAGATACTCTGAAGGGCCTAGATCTTGAGAATTTACTAAATCAGTTAGCAATTATCGGAAAGTTTCTAGAAAACAAAAAATTTATAGAGGAATTTTTTCAAATAATTGGGTTTCAAAAAATCAAGGAAAGTTTACTTAACATTCCCACTACATACCTAAAATATATACCCCTTGAATACTTTAAAAAAGATCTATCCATTTCTCGCCTTACGGCAGAGGCAATTAAAGATGGACTCTTTTATCTCAATTTAAAAGCGATCACTTGGACTGATGATGATAAGGTCCAGTATAAAAAATCAAAAAAATGCATTCGTATCATTCAGATTGAAGAAATCAACGAAGACTTATACCACAAACTCGACGGTCCAAGGCTTGCTCTTTTATCAAAGAAACAACACCGTATGCTTGATTTAAACAAACTTACTCTCGAACAAATAGGAATAATGTTCCAAACAGCATTACTTATTCCAGCCTGCCTGGGCCGGAAACCTGTAATGGCCGTGGAGCACAATAAGCTTTTTGTACGCCTCCCAAAACCAATTCCAGAGAAGCTAAAAAGTGCGGTCCCAATCCGTGGTAATTAACCTATTTTGACATGGCTGATATAATTGAGTTGACACTCCCCTGAAGTGGAGAAAGATTTACGTAGGAAAGCCTCTTCCGCCAAACTAGCGGCATGTTTGGGATCAGGCCCTCTTTCAACCCAATTGATTGAATTCGGAAGACAGCCCTTAAGTTTTCCAGGAGAGGGGGTGACTACAAAGGGCGCTTTGCAAAGAAGGGGTTCAAGCTCCTGCAAGGGGATCATTCTCGGCTCTGATAAGGGAGTGACTTTCTCGCCCTCTTTTTTTTGTAAAAGAAGATAGCCACTCTGAATTTTTGCATCGATCAGGCTTACAAACTCTCCATCGCTCTCACTGATTAAACTCTCAAGGCTCCCTAGGCTAATCAGAGGGATCTTTCTCGCATGAGAAAGCGCCATCGCAAAGCTTGCCCCCACACGTATCCCTGTAAATGAACCAGGGCCAATAGAGACGGCAACTGCTTTTAAATCTAAAACCGTTATATTCAAACTTTCAAAACAATTTTTGATGGAGTGCATTAAAAATTTTGAACTCTCAAGCCCAAAAGGAAGCTCCACATGGGAGCAGACCTCCTTTCCCAAAGCTACAACTATTTGGCCCCTCTCAGTGCTGGTATCGATAATAAGGGTATATATCATGTTATGCCTTACATATTTACTTATTTTTTTGAAAGGAATTAAAGAATATGCTAATTGACCATTATGTTTAAAGTTGAAAATGTAAGGAGCAGGGTTGAAACTATTGTCAATTGTTGATAAAGTTTATGAACACACTCTTAGGATTTTACTCTAGTATTTGAGGCCGCACCTTTGGATAAAAATAGCCACTCATCTGACCATTCTCAAGACGATTTCGAAGAGGAGATAGAACAGTCCCTTGACCAATCCCTTGAAGAAGAATCTCAACGAAGAAATTCCTCCCGTCCCGAAGAACTTTTTGTTCTCCCCTTGAATAGACGCCCCTTCTTTCCAGGCATGGCAGCCCCTATTGTCATTGAACCCGGCCCCTATTACGAAGTACTCAAAACGGTTGCCAAATCCGAGCATAAATTTGTCACTCTTGTCCTCACAAAAAAAGAAAACGCCAATATCTACCGGATCGGCTTTCAAGCACTGCACAAAGTGGGAGTTTTAGGCCGCATCCTCCGCATCGTTCCTATCGAGGGGGGAGGAGCGCAGGTCGTCTTCAATATGGAAGAGCGAGTAGAAATCATTGAACCTATTAAGGGAAAATATCTTAAAGCAAGAGTTGCTTACCACCCTGATGGCCGTGGAGTTAGCGATGAGCTTAAAGCTTATGCAATCAATATCATCACAATCATTAAAGAACTTCTTAAGCTCAATCCCCTCTTTAAAGAGGAGCTCCAGATTTTTTTAGGTCACTCCGATTTTACAGAACCTGGAAAACTCGCCGATTTTGCCGTAGCCCTGACAACTGCCTCCAGAGAAGAGCTTCAGGATGTTCTTCAAGCCTTTGATGTGCAAGAAAGAATCGATAAGGCCCTTTTCCTCCTCAAAAAAGAGCTCGATCTCTCCCGCTTACAGAGTAGCATCAATCAAAAAATCGAAGCGACTATCAGTAAATCCCAGAAAGAATATTTTTTACGCGAACAGCTAAAAACCATCAAAAAAGAGCTTGGGATTGAAAAAGAAGAAAAATCTATCGACATCGAAAAATTTGAAGTCCGCTTAAAAAAAAGAAAGGTCCCTCCTCCGATTATGGAGACAATTCAGGAGGAGCTTGATAAACTCGGTGTTTTAGAACCTATCTCTGCCGAATATTCAGTCTCTAGAAACTACCTGGATTGGCTCACCATTATCCCTTGGGGGATGTTTAGCAAGGAGAGACATGACCTTATTCAAGCTGAAAAGAGTCTACATAAAGACCACTATGGCTTGGAAGAGATCAAACAGCGCATTTTAGAGCTTATCAGCGTCGGAAAATTGACAGGCGGTTTAAGAGGAAGTATCATCTGCCTTGTCGGTCCTCCGGGGGTTGGAAAAACAAGTATCGGTAAGAGCATTGCCCGCGCGTTAAATCGTAAATTTTACCGTTTCTCGGTAGGTGGGATGCGTGATGAGGCGGAGATTAAAGGGCACAGGCGTACATACATCGGTGCGATGCCCGGAAAGCTTGTCCAAGCGCTTAAACAATCTCAAACGATGAATCCTGTGATCATGATCGATGAGGTTGATAAGATCGGCGGCTCCTTCCATGGAGATCCCGCATCGGCGCTTCTTGAGGTTTTAGACCCCGAACAAAATAAAGACTTTCTCGACCATTACCTCGATGTCCGCTGCGACCTTTCCAATATTCTATTTGTTGTCACAGCAAATATGACAGACACAATCCCCGAACCTCTTTTAGATAGGATGGAGGTGCTCCGTCTTTCAGGCTATATTTTAGAAGAGAAACTCCAGATCGCCAAAAAATACCTTATTCCAAGAAACCGCAAAAATATGGGGCTCACAGCCAAGCAGATTGTCTTTACCGATGAGGCCCTTAAGACGATCATTAATGGTTATGCAAGAGAGGCGGGAGTAAGGTCATTAGAGAACTACATTAAGAAAATCTTGCGCAAAGTGGCCTTAGAGGTGGTTAGAAGATCAGAATCTGGAAAAAAAAGAAAAGCCCACGAAGTTCAAATCGGCAGAAAAAATCTCTCTGAGTACATTGGAAAGCCTCTTTTTTCTACTGATCGGTTTTATGAGCGCACGCCAATTGGGGTGGCCACAGGACTTGCCTGGACCTCTCACGGAGGAGCTACCCTCTATATTGAAGCCATTAAAGTTCCGAATGATAGAACAGATATGAAACTCACCGGCCAGGCCGGAGATGTGATGAGAGAGTCCTCTCAAATCGCCTGGAGTTACCTGCATAGCGCGATCTATAAGTATGCTCCGGGCCACACCTTTTTTGAAAAATCGCAGATCCACATCCATATTCCAGAGGGTGCAACCCCCAAAGATGGCCCTTCTGCCGGAGTGACTATGGTCACTTCTCTTCTCTCGCTCCTTTTAGATATTCCTGTAATGGAAGATCTGGGGTTGACAGGAGAGCTCACTTTAACGGGCAGGGTTTTGGGAGTCGGCGGGATTCGCGAAAAGCTGATTGCCGCAAAGCGTTCGGGACTGAAAACACTAATCTTTCCCAAGGATAATTTACGCGACTATGAGGAGCTGCCTGCCTATGTCAGAAAAGGAATCCAGGTCCACTTTGTCGAACACTTTGATGAGATATTCCACTTAGCCTTTCCAGAAGTGTAGTTATGAAAAAGATCACCTACAAAGAAAAGATTGTAGCTCCTAACAACATTCCGCATCTTATTGAATGTCTGAGAGCTGAGAAAAAAAGAGTCGCTACAATTAATGGCTCTTTTGACCTTCTTCACGCAGGACATTTGTACATTCTTAGCAAGGCCGCTGAAATGGCGGATGTTTTGATTGTTGCATTAAATAGCGATGCATCTATAAAGCTTTATAAGAGTCCGACAAGGCCGATCATCCCACTCACCTATAGGTTAGAGATGATGGCAGCCTTAGGCTTTGTAGATTTTGTGACCTGGTTCGATGAGACAGATCCAATCAATCTCTTAAAAATCATCAAACCCGATGTGCATGTGAATGGAGGGGAGTATGGATCGAATTGCATTGAAGCGCAAGCCGTCGCTGAAGGAGGAGGCATCCTCCACCTTGTTGATAGAATCGATGGCTTATCCACAACGGAGATACTCGAAAAGATAAAATGCGTCTCCTAACAACTTTTACCAAGGCAGAAACAGAAACTTTAAACCCTTTTGCCTTCTCCTATTTCCTCTTAACAAAGGGAATTGAAAATCAATGTGAGGACCAGGGCCCAGAGAGTTATCGCATCTGGATTGTTGACGAGGATCAGGTTGGTAAGGCTGAAAGCTACTTAGAAGAGTACCGGAGTAACCCTAATGATCCTAAATTTAAAAGCAATTACGAGACAGCCCTTCGCGCTGCGAACATTATTCCCCCGGTAGATGAAACAACCCCCACTGCGCAAAAAAGACGCTTTCTCTCCCCCTCTCCTTATGGGAAGCTCTCTATTGTTATTATCATTGCAGCAATTTTAATCTTCTTCATCTCTATGATGCAAAAAGAGGCAGCGCCTTTGGAGATTCCCGGAGTTCCAAAGCTCCCTGTTTTGCCTAAGATCGAACGCCTTCTTCTCTACGATTATCCCCTTATCATGCAATTGCAAGATGATTTGCTAAAGGTCTATCCCAAAAAGGCAATCGATGCAAAAGAGCCTCCCCCGCCTGAGGCTGTAAAATTGATCAAAGAGATCCAAAATACTCCTGTATGGACGGGATTCTACGATCGGATTGTCAGCCATATAAAAGACAAAGATACCCCCCTCTCCTACCATGGCCCCCTATTTGAAAAGATTTCACAAGGGCAGCTCTGGCGGCTTATCACGCCGATTTTTTTACACTATGACTTCATCCATATCTTTTTTAATCTACTCTGGTTCATGCTCCTAGCCAACCAGATTGAATACCGCATTGGTTTTTGGCGCTATCTTCTTTTGATTCTTCTCTCAGCCATTGTCTCTAATACCGCCCAATACCTGATGAGCGGTCCCCTATTCATGGGCCTTTCAGGCGTTGTTGTTGCCCTTGCAGGGTTTATCTTTGCAAGGCAGCAGGCGGCTCCCTGGGAGGGCTACCTTCTCCATCGGCTTACACTTCTCTTTCTCGCCATCTTTGTTTTTGGAGTTTTTCTTTTACAGGTTATCTTCTTTTTTCTTCAAATCTCCGGCAACTTTAACTCTACTATCCCCATTGCCAATACCGCCCATATCTCCGGAGGAATTATTGGGTATCTTCTGGGGCGTCTCCGGTTTTTCTCTCTCCAACCCAAATAAAAAGGATCGGGCACGCACACGGGCACGGGCGCGGGCACGAAAATAACTTTCTCATATTCAACCTTTTCTCTCTGGAATCGGTTCTCCTTTGTCTACAAGAATTTGGATAAAAATTTAATCGTGCCCGTGTGCATGCCCGATTAATGGTGGTTACTTCTTTGCAGGGTTGACTCTCTTGTACGTTTGGGTTACCATCTTTCGAGTTTCAATTTTATAGTTTTGTTTTATGAGTGTGCGCGACCTTACCATCCTGGGCTGTTCCAGCCAGCAACCCACTCGAGAGCGCAATCATGGCGCCTATCTATTGCGCTGGAATGATGAGGGCCTTCTTTTCGACCCCGGAGAGGGGACCCAGCGCCAATTTATATTTGCTGGCATTGCCCCCACTTGTGTCACGCGCATCCTTGTCAGCCACTTCCATGGAGACCACTGTTTAGGCGTAGGCTCTATGTTGATGCGGCTTAATCTAGATAAAATCCCTCATCCCGTAGAGTGCTATTTCCCGGAGAGTGGCAAAAAATATTTTCATAGGCTTCGCTACGGTACGATTTACCATGAGACGATCAATGTGATTGAACATCCCATAGCTGATGAGGGGATTGCCTGCAATGATGGTAAATTTTTAATTGAAACAGCTTATTTAGATCATGGGGTAGAAAATTTAGGATGGAGAATCACTGAACCCGATAGACGCAAATTTGATAAGGAGAAGCTCAAAGAATTTGGAGTCCAAGGCCTCCTCGTTAAAGAACTCGAGCTTAAAGGACATATCACTATCAATGGACGAGAAGTCCTGCTAGATGATGTAAGCCATATCCGCAAAGGAGATGTCTTTGTCTATATCAGCGACACCCGTCTATGCCAAAAGGCAATCGACCTTGCAAAAGGAGCCAAAGTGCTGCTTTGTGAAAGCACCTACCTCCAGGAGCATGAGGAGCTCGCCAAAAAACACCAACACCTCACAGCCAGTCATGCGGCCATGATAGCCAAAGAAGCAGGCGCCGAGCAGCTTATCCTGACCCATTTTTCGGCACGCTACTTAAACAGCCGCCTTTTTGAAGAGGAGGCTCGGATGATCTTTCCAAATGCCCACGCTGCGGAAGACCTTAAAGTCTTCCCTATTCCACTCTCTAAAAATGGAGGCTAGCTTTGAATCAGAACACATCTTGGGAAAACTCCGAGAAATGGTATGATACCCTTGTAGGCAAAGAGGGACACTACTACCATCAGCAGATTGTCATTCCAAATGTTTTACGGCTTCTTGACCTATCCAAAGTGCCCTCTCCCTCCCTTCTTGATTTAGCATGCGGACAGGGTGTCTTAGCCCGTGCCCTTCCACCGAAGGTTGCATACCATGGAATAGACCTCTCTCCCTCTCTCATCAAATTAGCAATGCAATTGACAAAACGCAGCGCTTGTTCCTTCTCCATCGGTGACATTTGTAAAGATCTTGTCCTAGAAGATAAGAAATTTACCCATGCTTCCATAATTCTTGCTCTCCAAAATATTGAGGCGCCAAATGAGGCTCTTATCCAAGCGGCAAGGCACATTCTCGAAAATGGAACTCTTGTGATTGTTCTCAACCATCCCTCCTTCCGCATCCCGAGACAAACCCATTGGGGAGTAGATGAGAAGCAGAAATTGCAATATAGAAGAGTGGATCGTTACATGACTTCTCTTAAGATTCCCATCCAGACACATCCCGGAGCTGGAAGCGCATCGGAGCAGACCTGGAGCTTCCATCATCCCCTCTCAGCTTTTAGTAAGTGGTTGCAGGAGGCAGGTTTATATATACAACTTCTCGAAGAGTGGACCTCTGATAAAATGAGCACCGGCAAAAATGCCAAAATGGAAAACCGCGCTCGCGAAGAATTTCCCCTCTTCCTTGCTATCAAGGCCCGTAAATTACCTCAATAAACCTCCTTGACAAGGTGTGGGTCGATATGCGTATATTGATGGGATGGTTCCAAAAGCTTATAAATTCTTAGAACACATAAGAGTTGTCAAAAACTTTTCGCTCCATACAGTCCGCAACTATGCGATCGATCTCAACGATTTAAAGAGCTTTCTCGAGCAGGAAATCTTAAAACTCCCTCCCGAAAAAATGCCGGCCAAAATCTCTTACGACTCTGCTTATGTAGAAGATGATGCAAATGATCAAATCCCCCTTGACCTAATCCAGAAGAGTACACTCCGCCTCTATCTTACTTTTCTTAAACAACGAGGGGTGCAAAAACGCTCTGTTGTAAGGCGGCTCTCCTCTTTGCGTTCCTTCTTCTCTTTCTGTGTGCGCAATGGATGGATTGCAAAAAACCCCTTTTTAGAAATCGAAAGTCCAAAGCTTGGCAAAAGAATTCCTCTCTCCTTAAACTATAGCCAAGTCCAGACTCTCTTTGATGAGCCAGATACAGGAACCTACCTCGGCTTTCGCGATAGAACGATCATGGAGCTTTTTTATAGCTCAGGATTACGTGTGAGCGAACTTGTTGAGTTAAACCGCTCCGACTTTGATCCAAAAAGCCTTCTTGTCCGTCTACGTGGAAAAGGTAAAAAAGAGAGGATCGTTCCCATTACAAAAAATGCCTCAGACTGGATATTAGCCTACCTTGAACATTCAGAAAGGCATAAGGATATGGACGGCCATCTGGCTGAGACCGACGCGAACGCAATTTTTTTAAACCGCCTTGGAACTAGACTCACCACAAGGTCCGTTGATCGTAAATTTGACAAATACCTCCTATCTTCTGGCCTAGCAGGCAAGATCACCCCGCACACAATTCGTCATACCATTGCTACCCACTGGCTTGAAAATGGAATGGATCTTAAAACCATCCAGACGCTACTTGGCCATAGCTGTCTTGCTACTACAACGATTTATACCCATGTCTCTACAAAATTAAAGAAAGATGTTTACGACAAAGCCCATCCTCATGGCTTCAATCAAGAGCCTTGAGCTCTTTTTCTCTCTCTGATATTCTTAATCCCTTTTTATAATCGATTATATACCCTTAGTTGCAAAAATGAGTATCGTCCTTAGTCAAATTTCAATGTATTTCGGGAGCAAACTTCTATTTGAAAATGTCGAGGTTGCCTTTAACCCCGGCCACCGCTACGCCCTAACGGGCCCTAATGGCTCAGGAAAATCCACTCTTATAAAAATCCTTGCAGGAGAAGTGGAACCCATAACGGGGAGTATATCAAGACCTGATAAAATCGGAGTGTTAAAACAAAACATCTCGGATTATCAGGATTTTACACTTATTGAAACTGTCATTATGGGCAATCAAAGGCTTTGGAAGACTCTCCAAGAAAGGGAAGCTCTCTATGCCGAGGAGATGACAGATGCGGTAGGAATGAAACTGGGCGAACTTGAGGAAGTTATCGCAGAAGAAGATGGGTATATGGCTGAGTCGGCAGCGGAAGAACTTCTTTCAGGAATGGGTATCTCTGAAGAGTTTCATAATGAGAAAATGCGGCATGTCCCAACAGATATGCAGTTCCGTACTCTGCTAGTCCAGGCCCTTTTTGGACATCCCCAAGCACTCTTGCTCGATGAACCTACAAACCACCTCGACCTTGAATCTATTGGCTGGCTTGAACATTTTCTCTATCAATATGCGGGCACTGTCATTGTTATTAGCCACGACCGCCATTTTCTTAATTCTGTTGCAACGGAAATTGCCGATATCGATTACGACACAATCATCATGTATCCTGGAAATTATGATGAGATGGTTGTCACAAAGACATCAGTACGGGAACGATCAGATCAGGAAGCGCGCTCTAAAGAGAAGAAAATTGCCCAGCTTAAAGAATTTGTAGCCCGTTTTGGAGCCGGTACCCGTGCAAGCCAGGTGCGTTCCCGTGCAAAAGAGATGGAAAAATTGCAGCCCCAAGAGCTTAAAAAATCTAATATCCAACGCCCCTACGTCCGTTTTATCCCTTCGGAAAAACAGGCTGGAAAAATTGTCTGCCGCCTCGAAAATCTCTCCAAAGCCTATGATGACAACCAAGTGATTAAAGATTTTTCTTTAGAGATCTCCCGCGGGGATAAAATTGGGGTCATTGGAAATAATGGCCGTGGCAAAACCACCCTCTTAAAAATGATTGCGGGAGTTATTGCTCCGGACAAGGGATGCGTTGAATTGGGCCATCAGGTGCTGAAGGGATACTTTGCCCAAAATCATTCTGAAATGATAACAAAGGGGGGGAATGAGACTCTCTTTGACTGGCTCCGGGAAAGAAAGGTCGGAATTTATGACCAGGAGATCAGAGGAGTTCTTGGCAAGATGCTCTTTGGAGGAGATGACGCCTATAAAAAGGTAGAAAACCTCTCCGGAGGAGAGACAGCAAGACTGATCATAGGCGGGCTGATGCTTCAAGAGCATAACTTTCTCATATTCGATGAACCCAATAACCATCTTGACCTCGAAGCTGTCTCAGCACTTGCCTGGGGGCTCAATGAGTATAAGGGAACTGTGATTGTTGCTTGCCATGACCGTGACCTCATCGATCATGTCGCCACCAAGATCATTGCTTTTGAAAAGGATGGCATCCATCTTTTCGATGGTCCTCTAGAAGAATATTTAAAAAGTTCCAGGCCAACTTGAAAAAGGAGCACCCCCCTTCTCCCCTCTCAAATGCTGAGAAAAAAGAGAGAATTGCCCATAATGTGCGGGAGATTTTAGAGGTTTTAGGCCTTGATCTTACCGATCCCTCTCTAGAAAAGACACCTAGCCGCGTTGCTTCGATGTATGTCGATGAGATTTTTTCCGGCTTAAATCCTAACTCCTTTCCTCCGATTACTCTTATCAACCAGGATCCATCGATTACCGAGATAGTCATTGTAAAAAAGATATTTCTCATCAGTTTTTGCGAACACCATCTTGTCCCCATGGTGGGAATGGCCCATGTCGCCTATTTGCCCAAAGGAAAAGTTTTAGGCCTATCAACAATCCATCAAATTGTCCGTTATTTTGCAAAGAGGCCTCAGTTGCAAGAGAGGCTGACCGCTCAAATTGCACTCTCTTTGGCAGAAGTATTGGGAGTTGAGGATGTAGCTGTCTCAACTATCGCAAAACACTACTGCGTCATTGCACGAGGTGTCGAAGATAGTGGAAGCGAAACTGAAACGCATGTGCTTCGTGGAGTCTTTGAAAAGGATCCTACCTATAGAGCCTCCTTCTTCCAATCCGTAACTTAAGCAAGCAGAATCGGGCACGGGCACGATTAGACTTTTTATTAAAATTCTTGTTAAAGGAGGGGGAGGGAGTAAGCCGGATTCTGTTCTTCCATAAAGGAAGCGACGATCATTCCTCTAGGGGCTTTGTTGCCAAAGCCCTCAAGCGACTTTCAAGAAGGCGCGCCCTCCGGAGAAAAGGGAAGAATATCTTGGCCTTCTTTTGTCTTGCTTCAGATAGGGTTTACAGGAGCTTATGTCTCCATAAGCTCGAAGACTCACAAAGTCTTCATTTTCAGCCTTTCTCTTGAGAAAACTCAAGAGCGGTGTGTTTTCTGTTGTACTTTCCGTAGCCTTACGGCCCCCAGCATTTCACTGGTATCCTCTCCTGCGAAGTCCGGACTTTCCTCTCCCCAATCAAGCGCTAAGAGTAAACTCTTGAAGCTTTTTTGGGCAGCGACCGCCTTCCTCCCCCAAAGAATAGACTAATTTTATGCTGCTGAAGTAGATGCAGAACGGCGACGACGACGGCGAGGTGCAGCAACCTCTCCCTCTACAGCAGTTTCAATCTCTTGCCAGTAGAGGATGCGAGAGCAGTGCTCGCAAAAAACAAGACGGTCCCCCTTTCTGACTAAATTTTCGTGCTGGGCTGTTAAAACGATGTGGCAGCCGCTACATGTTCTCTTTTCAATAGGTACAACCACTCGGTCTTTTTTATTTTTCAAAAGCTTTTCATAGACAGAGAATATTTCGGCCATTGTTTGAGGAATCAGTTCTTTTCTCTGCTCAAGGAGCATTTTCCCCTCTGCATTGATATTTTGTATGCTCACAGCGATCTCTTTCTCAAGAGAGAGTGAGCTCTCTTCTGTCGTTTGCAAAGATTCTTTAAGATTTAAAAGTAGATCCTCTTCAGAAGCGAGTTTATCTACGAGATCTGAGAGCTTCAGCTCAATCTGAGTTTTTTCACGCCCGACAGTTGTAATCTCTTGGGTAAGGGCGTTAAATTCATCCATCTTCTTTACAGCGCTCTGCTGATCTTCAAGCTTGGCAACCTTTTCATGGATTTCTTTAATACGGGTCTCTCCATGACGAATCTCTTTTTTGGTATCTAAAATCGTCTCGCTCTTTTCTGCAACGCGCTTTGCCATATCACTTTTTAAGGCTTGAATCTTGAGGAGCTCTCTCTCACGTTCTTTCTTGACTCGCATGAGTCGAATCATTTTAATATCGAGCTCTTGAATATCTAAAATTGCTTTTAGAGCCTCTTGAAATGCCTCAGTCATAGAAGAATCCTTCAATAGATTACTTTTGTTTTGGTAGGGGAATGTTAGCCCTCTTTTGGATAAAAACGCAAGGGAAAGATATCTATATAAAAATTATTATACATAGCTTACCTCGCAGAAGAAGAAGAGAAGGTCGGGCACGCCCGACCTTCATTCTTAATTTGAGGCCTAAATATTTCGCTTTATTTGACTTTTTGATTCAAAAGCCCTACCCTTCTGCTTTTTAAAGAGGAGTCGCGGCTTGAGTTCTGATAATTTATCCTACTACTTAAACCAGGTCCCAAAAAATGAACAGAAAAGCGAGGTCATCGCCTATCTGGCTTCCCTGGATTTTCTCTCAAAAAATTCTCCGCTGATTGGAGAGAGCATTATCCGTGAGCTCAGGGATCAACGCTCCTATTTAAAACTCATCGCCTCTGAAAACTTCTCCTCCATCGCCGTTCAATTGGCGATGGGAAACCTTCTCACCGATAAATACTCTGAAGGGTACCCTCACCACAGGTTTTATGCGGGCTGTGAAAATGTCGATACCATTGAAGAGGAAGCTGCAAAGCTTGCAAGATCCCTTTTCAACTCTGATTATGCCTATGTGCAGCCCCATTCTGGGGCTGATGCAAATCTCGTTGCATTCTGGTCTATAATCATTCAAAACGTTCAAAACAAAGAAGTCGAAAAATTAGGAAAGAAAAGTATCGACGAGCTCTCTCCCGAAGAATATGAGAAAATCAGAAACTTGCTCTGCTCACAAACCATTTTGGGCCTCTCTCTAGATTCTGGCGGACACCTCACGCATGGATACCGCCATAATCTCTCAGCCAAAATGATGCATGCAGAAAACTATCATGTCGATCCTAAAACCAGCCTTCTCAATTATGAAGCGATCCGTGAGATGGCTAAAAAACATAAGCCACTTATCCTCTTAGCCGGCTACTCCTCTTATCCCCGCCTAATCAATTTTGCAAAAATGCGGGAAATTGCTGATGAGGTGGGGGCTGTTTTAATGGTCGACATGGCCCATTTTTCGGGACTCGTCGCCGGGAATGTCTTTAAAGGAGAGTACTGCCCTATTCCCTATGCACAAATTATCAGCTCTACTTCACATAAAACTTTAAGAGGTCCAAGAGGGGGATTTATCCTCAGCACAAATGAGTATGCCGAGACCATTAATAAAGGTTGCCCTCTTGTTCTAGGAGGTCCCCTTCCCAATGTGATTGCAGCAAAAGCCATTGCCTTCAAAGAGGCCCAAGAGCCCCAATTCGCCTCTTATGCAGAAAAGATCGTAAAAAATGCCCAGACTCTTTGCCAGACACTTGCTGAAAATGGAATCTCTCTTCTTACGGGTGGAACAGATAATCATCTTCTCGTCATCGATTTAACTCCTCTTGGATTAACAGGCCGTCAAGCTGAGACGGGGCTTCGCGAAGCGGGGTTGACTGTCAATCGCAATATGATCCCAAAAGATCCTAACGGCCCCTGGTATACCTCTGGAGTACGTATTGGGACTCCTGCTGTCACAACATTAGGGATGGGAAAAGAGGAGATGGTCCAGATTGGAAAAGCAATTGCTGCAATTTTAAAAACGATGAAACCTGAGATGTCAAAAAAAACGGCTACCCAAAGCCGCGCGCTTGCAAAGGTCGATGAAAAAATTCTCCATCAGACAAAAGAAATGGTGGGAGATCTGCTACGCAAATTTCCACTTTATCCCGAGATTCTTTTGGCTCCTTAAACTGCACTTGAATTTCCCTTACATTCTTAGTATAGTCGAAAATAACCATCGAATCGAAGAGGAATATTATGCCAGAAGAGACAGAAGAACCAACGAAAACCCTACAAGACAAAATTGAAAAGACCATTCTTGATGCAAGAAGGATCTTTTTTGCGGAGGCCGTTGATAACCAGACTGCTAGGGAAGCAATCCAAAAACTCTGGTATTTAGAGCTTAACGACCCTGGAAAGCCTATACTCTTTGTCATCAATAGCCCAGGTGGTGCTATCGATAGTGGTTTTGCCGTTTGGGACCAGATCATGATGATCACCTCTCCTGTCACGACTCTTGTGACTGGCCTTGCAGCCTCCATGGGTTCTATTCTAAGCCTCTGCGCAAAACCCGGAAGACGTTTTGCGACTCCCAATGCACGGATTATGATCCACCAACCCTCTCTTTCGGGAGTTATGAAAGGTCAAGCGACAGATTTGAGCATCCAGGCCAAAGAGATCATTAAGACCAAGGAAATCCTTATTGAAATCTACTGCAACGCCACAAAACAGCCAAGAGATGTGATTGAAAAGGCGTTAGATAGAGATAAATGGATGGGGGCTGCCGAAGCTTTAGAATTTGGGCTCTTAGATAAAATCGTCACCTCCTACGCCGAACTCTATTAATTAGTTTCACCACAGACTAGCTTTAGGATTTTTTGGATCACAAGCTAAGAAATCAGGGCAACGCCCTGAGAAAATTTATTGTGCGTTGATGGAAGAGATTGCTTTTCATAAGTATTCGGGAGCGGGAAATGAGTTCATCATTACCTTCGATCCTCTCTCTTTAAACTCTATTCCCCTTCTCTGCGATCGGCATGTTGGAATTGGCGCCGATGGGCTCATCCTTCTTGAAAGCTCTACATGCGCCGATTACAGGATGCGGATCTTTAATTGCGATGGAAGTGAAGCTTCCATGTGCGGAAATGGCCTGCGTTGTGTAGGGGCCCACATCATGAAGCTGGGTGTAAAAAAAGAGGAGTGCACCATTGAAACCCCCAAAGATCCTCTTTTAAAAATCCATCGCTGCGCAAATCAAGGCAAAAAGATCTTTGCCGAGATGGGCGCTCCGATCGAAATTGCTCTTGGAAAAGAACTCTTTTGTGAGGGTGAAAGAATATCTTATGATTTTGTCAATACCGGTACTCCTCATGCCCTCTTGTCAGTGAACGATGTAAAAAGCGTTAGTCTCCCATCAATGGGCGCTAAAATTCGCTTCTCTCCCGATTTTTTGCCAGAGGGAGTAAATGTCAATTTTGCAACCCTCAAGGATCAGGGAATCATAGCCCTCCGTACCTATGAAAAGGGTGTAGAGAATGAGACCCCGGCTTGCGGAAGTGGAGCCGTAGCTGCAGCCCTCTGCTTTGCATTGCGCTACTCTCTGCCCTCTCCAATTGATGTAGAGGTTACTAGCGGAGAGAAGCTGATTGTAACATTTGTTTTTGAAAATAACCGTTTTTCCCAAGTGGGTTTGATAGGATCGGCTGACTATCTCCATTCAGGAGAATTTCCCTTGGGAATTATTTCCCTTGGGAATTATTCCCCTTGGGAATTATCAATTTTTAAACTAGAATAAAGCATTCCTAATACCCAGCTTACCTTATATGGCAAATACTCCAGAAAAGATAGAACAGCCCAAAGCACAAAACCCACTCATTTTGCGGGCCCACCGTTTAATGGACGCTTTTGCAAAATCCAATGACGAGCGCATCTTTTATCTCGATCGTTTGGAGGGGTTTATTATTTTTGTTGATCTCGACAAAAACTCAGAAGACCTTGAAAAGCTAGAGTCGGAGATTAAAAAAAATGCAGAACGCTACTGCTTAATCCCTAAACTCTCCTTCTATGAGACAAAGAAAATCATGGAGGGATTTGTCAATGAAAAGGTTTATGATATCGACACAAAAGAAAAGCTACTGGATGTCATAGGCTCTAAAGATGCGCGGCACAATTTTTTAGAGTTCATCTACGACCAGGAGAGCGAGCTGGAAAAATGGCAACAGTATTATCAAGAACGCTCAAGAGTGCGCATTATCGAGTGGCTCCGCAATTACCAGTTCCAATTTGTCTTTGAAGAAGATCTTGAACTTCCAAAGGCGATGATCGAAAAATTAAAAACTCATCTTTTTGAAGTGAAGGTTCCAAAAGATATCGCTGCTGGACGCCAGGCTCTTTTTGCCAAAGCTAAAACCTACTACTCCAATGAGGCGCTTAATCCCCGGCCCAAAAGAGGCCGGCCTCCTAAACAGGTTGCAAAGATTGAAATTGAAGCTGTTGTAAGCGGTGATATCTATACGCAGGTGCCTATTGCCGCGCGCCGTTTTTTATATATTCCTGAAATTTCAAGCGCCACATCCATTACCTTTTCCGACAAGTTTGATACTGAAGAGGCATTCCTCGCCCATCTTCGGGGCACCCCTGAAAAGTCAGAAGAGAGCCAATTGGAAGCTTTGGCACAGAAGTTTGCCAATCTTAGAAAACTCTCCAATCAATTGGCCGGCATTGAGGGCAATATAGCAACTGTCTCATTTGGCGAAGATGATGATGATGAGGAAGATGAAGATGAGATGCTGGACGAATCCGAAGCTGACTCCAAAAAAAAGAGCCGCAAGCCTAAAAAGAAATAAAAAAAACTTTACTGCTTCTTGACCATTTGAGCTAGATCGTAGTAAGTCTCTAGTGCCGCCTCAGCTGCTAAATCGGCGCTTGAAAAACGAGCCCAACCACTCTGCCGAGAACTATTGTAATATAATAAGAACTCTTCTTTCCCCATAAGATTGATTGTCACCTTATATATAGCATATTCATCGATAGGAGGTTGTTCAAAGCGGGAATCGCTCATGGAGTCAATAGTGATGATCTTTGATTTAATCAACTCTTTTTTATCCATTCCTTTCGTCCATTGGTCGTAATTCTTATAAGTTTTTTGTACTTTCCCAATTGCCTCAGCGAGAGTATCATAATAATTTTTTTCAATCTCTGCTCCTTTACCTCGATAGAATAGTAAAAACGGCTTACCCTTTCCACATTCTGTAAATTGGAAGATAGCATAGCAGTAACGAGGAATATTTTGAGTCTCTCTCTTCCATTTCGCTTGCTTTGGTAGCTTCTTTAAACGGATAACCTTTGATTTGATGAGAGAAATAGGCTCTATTCTCTCTTTCGCCACGAGCCCTATGCTCGGGGATGTTTTTTTCTCCTCTCTTTTTACTGGAACACTCTTGACGACCTCTTTCTTTGAAGAGGCGCGTTTAAGAAGGAGAGGAACTAAACAACCACCAATTAAAAGAAAGAGAGCTCCTCCTCCTCCAATGGCTGTCATTGCACTGAAAGTTTTCAAAGAGAGAACGCCAGAAACGTATTGTAAACCTGTAAGGTGTCCAACTACTCCCGCACCGCCGCTCATTGCAACGAGTAGCAAAAGTACAAAGGCAGTGATACTAATGCCTAGAGATGTTTTCGCATGTCTTCCGATCACTCCGACAGAGCGATCGAGCAAGGATCCTTTTTTAGCGTAAACTGCTGTATAGGAATGCTTTTTTGAAAAACAACAGCAACAATCTTTTACACCCACAATAACCCAATAGAAAAATTTATCTTAAATTAATAATAATGCAAAATTATTAAGATTTGATTAAATTTTGTCTTTATTCTTATTTCTTCGCCATTGTTGACGCGAGAATAGTTGCACATCAAATATTAAATTTATAGCAGCATCAGCGCTAGCACAAGAATAAGAAACACCTCTTTCATCAATTACAGTAAAATTTTCATTATCTATTTGATAAATCGCATAATATCCTTTGGGGGGGCTCGGGGGGCATATAGTCTTTTTGCACTCCTTCAAGAAGGATAAGCTTTGATTTCATCTGCTGACGAAGAATGGATTCTTAATCAAGAGGCTTTGCTTCCTCTATTGTGGTTGTTCCTTGGCAAGTCCACTGCTTACAACCCACAAAATTCTCATCAAATGCGGCACAATTTATTGCTTCATCCTTAGTGCTAAAAAACTTCGGCTTGCTTTTAAGCCCGCTTTTAGGGGTATACTTTACGGCGAATTGCTTACCAGGCTCATATTCTTTGAATCGAAAGATGGCAAATTGTCCCTCAGGTATTGCAGCAAATAGCTTTCTATCCTCCCTATCCGCAACAATGATCTTTAATCCAAAACTCTGGGGCATTGCCTTCTCACGATCAAGCTCCCATCTCAAAGATTCATCAAAAACATTCCAATCAGACGATTCATCTTCGTATGAATCCGATGAGAATGATCGGCGAGCACCAAATTCCCCTCCTGAAGAGAGCTTTGGAGTCCAAGGTTCTTTACCACCATTCAACTTAATTAAATGAGCGACTGCTTCCCAAGCTGTTGCACACAAAATCCAGTTCTTCTCAGAACATACTAAATATTGCTCACTAGGATCGAATTCCGCAAAATGGTAAATAGCATATTCTCCTACTGGAGGTTGGTTAGTCTCATGCACCATTGATTGGTCTTCTAATTGGATGAACTTGCCATCGAACCAGCTGACATACTCATCCGGATCAGGAGTCCACTGCTGGAGATTTTCACCATCACCAAGATTAAGCGCGAAATCAATAGCATTCTCCTCGTTATCGAAAGTTTTATCCTGCTCTATTCCGGCTAAAGCACAAACTACATAAAAATAGCCAGTATGATAAATAACATAATATCCTTCAGGAGGCAGAGGTAGCTCCGCGTCCCCAAACAAAGGAATGATCTTTGATCTGATTGCCTCCCTGTCACTCTCTCGAGTCTTCTTTTCCTCGCCCAAGGCCTCACTCTTCTTTGGAGTCCAAGGTTTTTTACCCGGAAATACCTTTAATGCTTCGCGGACAGCATCCTCAGCTGTTGCACAAGAAATCTGTGTATCCAAGCTAAATACATAAAACTGCTGACGCGGGCCAAATAATCGGAAAGAATAAATAGCATATTCTCCTGTTGGTGGTATGTTAGACATCTCTAGAGCATTCATACTTTCTAGCATGATGAAGTTGCGTCTATAAACGTTGACAAGACTTCGATCTATAGTGGTGGGAATTCGAGTAGGCATGCTGTCTCTTTTACAGAGGAAGACGATGAGAGAAAGAAATGAGAGAAAAACAGCCGCGCCACCGCTACCGCCCGTAATGGTAATGAAGGAGGTTAAAGAGAGGGTATTTGTGAGAGCTTGTAAAAGAGAGCTTCCTGTGAGATGTCCAATTACCCCACATCCTCCCGTAGCGCTTATCGCAAGTAAGAGAACAACTACAAATGCTGTGATAGAAATGCCTGTGGATGTCCTGGGATTATCCGTAATTACCAATATTGCACGAGAAATGCAGTTCCCGCTTCTTTCACTTCTCGAAGAAGAGGGTGGCAAATGAGAAGAACCACTATTTTCCTGGACCGACATCTAATAACCTACTAATTAGTATTGATTAATACCATTATAAGCTATAGATATAAAGATCATATTAATTTCTGGATGGTTTTGCCTTTACCTTACTTCTGCGTTCTATTGTTGATGTTCCTTGGGAATCCACTGAACACAATCCGAATATTCCTCCAATGCGGCCTTTACTGCTTCATCCTTGGTCTTAAAAAAATCTGGCTGTTTTTCAAGCCCCTTTTTAGGGTTGTACTTTAAGGCGAATGCCTTGCTATTATCCTCATATTTTTTGAATTGAAAGATGGCAAATTGTCCCTTAGGTACTTTAGCAAACAGCTTGTTATCCTCCCTCTTTACAACAACGATCTTGGATGCAATTTCCTTTGTCTTCACTCCTTCAAACTTCCGAGTCTTTGAATGCGAAGACGAAGCCCAGAACTCATCACCATCATCCAAATCAGATCTTGAATACGCCGAATTCGCCTCCTTTTTTGGAAGCGTCTTTGGAGTCCAAGGTTCTTTACCACCATTCAATCTAGATAATTGAGCAATAGCTTCCTGAGCGGTTGA
Source organism: Chlamydiota bacterium (assembly GCA_013287335.1). Lineage (GTDB taxonomy): Bacteria > Chlamydiota > Chlamydiia > Chlamydiales > JAAKFR01 > JABDDZ01. The sequence goes on from JABDDZ010000002.1 coordinate 41,755, forward strand.
ACAGTAAATGGATCTCAAATCCATATATCCACAACTCTCATGTCCTGAATGATATACTAAATATTTCCCATCTGAATTGGGTTGCATAAATTGGTAAATAGCCCATTCTCCATCTGGAGGTTGGCTAGATGCCGCTAGCATTGATGGATCTTCTAGCTGGATGAACTTGCCATTGAACCAGCTGACATACGCATCCGGATCAGGAGTCCACTGTTGGAGGTTTCCACTCACAGGAGAGTCAAGCACGGAATCAATAGCAGAATCCGCGCTTGAGTAATAGCTATCATAATAAAAAACACTATAATTTTGATAAACTGGCCTAAATCGTTGGCCGATTTGATAAATAGCATAACATCCATTAGGAGGCATAGGTGGCCGGTCGCACTCAAAAATAGGAATGATATTTGATTTGATTGCCTCTCTGTCAACCTCTAGAGTCCCCTTTTCTTTGCCCAAGGCCTCACTATTCCCACTTTTGGGGAGGATTGTAGTAGGCGTGCTGCCTCTTTTACAGAGGAAGACGATGAGAGAAAGAAATGAGAGAAAAACAGCCGCGCCACCGCTACCACCTGTTATTGCGATGAAGGAGGTTAAAGAGAGGGTATTAGTAAGAGCTTGCAAAAGAGAGCTTCCTGTGAGATGTCCAATTACCCCACATCCTCCCGTAGCGCTTATCGCAAGCAAGAGAACAACTACAAATGCTGTGATAGAAATCCCTGCGGATGATTTGGGATTATCCCCAATTACCGAGACTGCACGAGAAATGCAGTTTCCGCTTCTTTCCCTTCTCGAAGAAGAGGAGGGAAAGAAAGAAGAATCTCTTGTTTCATGGACTGACATCTTATCAACCTATTAATTAGTATTTGATTAATACTATATTATAAGCAATAGGTATAAAGATCATATTAATTTCTGGATGGTATTTCATCCTCGAGATACTCTACAAGATCAGGATAGCGCTCCTCCATCCATAAGCGTAGGTTAGAGAGGCGGGTCTTGAGCTCAAGGGCTTTCCCCTCCTCTTCTTTAATCGACGCATCCTTAATAAATTGGCCAATATCAATAAAGACTGCTTTATTTTCTAATTGGTTAAAGCCCAAGTTTTGAACAATTGCGGAGTCCTGGTCTCGAATCCCCTTATCACATCTTGCTAGAATTGCTGTGGCAAGCTCCCTCACCCTTTCCCGAAGAGCTTCTTTGTCTCTCGTAGAGCCAAGCTCTGCAAAAGTCACCTCTGCCGGAGTCACTTTTTTTTGCAGAATAAACTCCACTTTATTCAAATCAACCCGGTGTTTAACCCCAAGCTTATCGTAGATTGTGATTATGCAATTGACCGTAGGAGTGCGATTTAGATGCAAAAATATCACACCCGTCTCACTACTTAGTTCAGTATATGCCAGCTTGCAGCTTGAAAAAAGCTTGGAAATGCGCTCCTCCCTTTTGGCAATTTTGTTATGGAGCGTTTCTTGGAAGTAGGAGGGAATGGGAAGTCTGTTAACCCACTCCAAGGGGCGAAGATGTTTATGTTTAAAAAATTTAAGAATATATTTCTGATCCCGGCTTTCAAAAGCATAGAATTGACACCCCTTTCCAACATAACGAAAGGGCTGAGAAAAGAGCTCACTCAGTTCTGCTTGAAGAGGGGCTTCCGGAAGAGAGATCTCTCTTTCTGGATCAAAGCTTAAATTAGAGGAGATCTCTCGCACGCTAAATCCATCCGTCGCCTTATTGTAGGCGAAGATAATCCCAACCATTATCAAGAGGGCAAGAGGGATGGCGAAGATTTGACGGGAGCGCGGCTGTCTCATAATAGCGATTATCTCATAATCCCTATCAGATGCGCAACATTCGAAATATTCTTATTGCTTTACAAGCGAGCCATTATTCATTATCGTATTATGATGATTCATGCAACTCTTTCAAGACGAACAAAACTTGTTGTTATTATCCATCTATGCTTTGCATTCACCTATCTCTCTTATTTGCTACTAAAGCCCCTTTTAGACGATATCTTTGCTACTAAGGGAAAGCTCGATCTCATAGAGAGCGTCTTCCAGGAAAAAGATCTATTTTCTGCGCTTCCGGAAAGCTCCAGCCAAGAAATCATCCAGGCGGCAAGAAAAATTGAAACCCAAAAGAGACACTACCTCTCCTCACTAACCCATCTTCTTAGCAAGGAGTGCTCAACGATCTGTCTAGGATGGCTCTTTTTTTCAGTTGCTATCTCTCTCGCCCTGATTTTTTGTTTAAATGGGGCTAAAGAGAGCGCCTATCTTTTACCCCTTCTCATTTTAATCTATGGGATTACCCTCTCTTTTACCGAAAAACCCTCTCCCCAAAAAACCCTCTATCCAAGCGAAGAGGAGGTCTTAAACGGATATTCTTCTCATGATTCCAAAAAATTTTTTAATAAAAAAGTGGAGCTGGAAAGGGCCTGGAGCTATTATCTTGTGACCGAGTGGGCCAAAGAATCCCCTTCAGAGAATAAAGAGATTTTTAAAGAGCAGCTCCGCACTGGCATTTTTGCCTTTAATTTAGAACGCACACGCAGGCTCATTAGAGGAGAGGAGATCATCTCTACAAACACCTACTTTCGCAACCGCCCCTCCTTTTTCCTCTGGCTCTTCTACCTGATCTGGAACTCCTTTTTTGCCACTTATGTTTCTAGAAAAGAGAGGATAAGGGATGCTCAAGCTACGCTCTAGCCTAAATAGAGACCTCTTAAAAAAGGTTCTTTTCAAAGGTACTTTTATTGCTTTTTTAGGGGTCCTATTTCTGTTTTTGGCGGGATTTTTTTTCCCCCTGGCTCTGCTTAAAACATGGGGACTTCCTATTGTATTAGCCGGCTTTACTCTGATTGCAAGCGGCATGCTCCCTTACAAAAAGCTTAACAAGCTTGCTACTTCCCCCCATGAGATCTATTGCAATGAGAGTGATTTAACTTTTATTAAGAGTGGAGCTCCTCTTTTTCGGTTGAATATAGAGCGAATTGCTGCATTAAGCTTTGTAGAGACGAAAGAGACATATGGGATTGGGATCCAACTAAAGCGCCCCCCCGGAGCTTGCATCACAATCTTGAATGCCCATCGGCTCTTTGCAACCTTTGCAAGTGATGTGAAAGGCAAAGTACCAGACTCCGACCTCTTTCTACCCTACTTTAATCATTTGAGTTTTAAAGAATTGCAAGAGTTTATAGAAGAGATTAAGCAAGACCTGCCTGAATAATGTCATGCATCTTGATAATACCGACAACCTCCTCTTTTTCCCCTCCTAAAACGGGGAGCACCATAATGGGATGGCGTTGATCCGCTTCCATAAGCTTCATCGCCTCCCATGCAAGAGCGTCACTCTTGATGGCTTTAGGGGATTTTGTCATCAACCCTCCAATATGTTCCTTAAGAACATTCTCCCCTTTTGATTGCAATGCCCGGCGCAAATCTCCATCTGTGAAAATCCCTTTTAACTGCCTATTCTCATCGATGACAACGAGACAGCCGCACCGTTTATTAGAAAAATCTTTAATCACCTCTTCAAGCGCAGCTGTTGAGGAGCAAAAAGGAGTATCCTCCTCTCTTAGCATCAGATCTTGCACTTTGATTGTCATTTTGCGCCCGAGACTCCCTGCAGGATGATTTCTTGCATACTGATCGATGCTAATGCCCTTGGCTTCCATAAGGGCAACGGCTAATACATCCCCAAAAAGAAGCTGGATCTCTGTGGAAATTGTAGGAGCCAAATCAAATGGGCAGAGTTCTTTATCGCAGGGTAGAATGAGAACTTCATCGCATCCCTTAGCAAGGCGGGAGGAGGGGTTGGAGATGAGTCCAATGATTTTAGCTTTTTTGTTACGAAGAGCCGGAAGAAGTTGAAGAAGCTCATCTGTCTCTCCGCTCTTACTTAAAAATAGAACAATATCTCCCTTGGAGACCATACCTAAATCTCCATGCAGAGCATCGATGGGAGGGAGAAAAAAGGCTTTAGTGCCCGTTGAGAGCATTGTCGAGGCAATTTTTTGAGCGACAAAACCGCTTTTGCCTATTCCTGTCAGAAAGCAACTCCCCGGGGCTTGTAAAATAGACTCAAAAATAGCGTTGCAACTTTCAATATCTAATGCCTCATAAAAGGCATCTATTAATGCTTTTTGCTTTTGAAGAAGATTTTTAATCATAAAAGATGAATTGTTTAAAAATAGAGATTTTATCGATAAAAACCCTTGATGTCATGAGAAAAATCGATTAGTTTCTAAATCTACTATAAAAATTTTGGGAAGGCAATGGGAAAGAAGCATCCAATTACAGTGGCCTATGGAGATGGGATTGGCCCTGAGATCATGAAGGCCACTCTGCATATTCTTCAAGAAGCAGGGGCTGAACTTGAGATCGAGACGATTGAAATAGGGGAAAAGGCCTACCTTGCAGGGCACTTAACTGGGATTGAGGAGAAGAGCTGGGACTCGCTTCGTCGCACAAAAGTTTTTTTAAAAGCTCCAATCACGACTCCGCAGGGAGGGGGTTATGTGAGTTTAAATGTGACGATCAGAACATCTCTTGGCCTCTACGCAAATGTGCGTCCCTGTGTCTCTTACGCTCCTTTTATAAAGACCAACCATCCAAAAATGGATGTTGTTATCGTAAGAGAAAACGAGGAGGACCTTTATGTTGGGATTGAATACCGGCAAACACCCGATGTTGCAACAGCTACAAAGCTTAACTCCCGCGGAGGAAGTGAGAGGATAATCCGCTACGCCTTTGAATATGCTCAAACCTTCAATCGGAAAAAAGTGACCTGTTTTACCAAGGATAATATCTTAAAGCTGACAGATGGGCTTTTTCATCAGATCTTTGATGAGATCAGTAAAGAGTATCCCGCAATAGAAAATGAGCACTGGATTGTAGATATTGGGTCGGCAAAACTTGCCAACTCCCCTGAGAATTTCGATCTGATTGTCATGCCCAACCTCTACGGCGATATTAATTCAGACATTGCGGGGCAGATTACAGGATCCATAGGGCTTATTGGTTCTGCTAATATTGGGGTGAATGGAGCGATGTTTGAGGCGATCCATGGCTCTGCACCTAAAAGAGCTGGCCAGGATATCGCCAACCCCTCTGCGCTGCTCCTCTCTGCAGTCTATATGCTGGTGCATATCCACCAGCCTGATGTTGCAAGCCGCATTCATAATGCATGGCTTAAAACCCTTGAAGAGGGGATCCATACCTATGATATCTATTCAGAGGGTGTGAGTCAGAGAAAAGTTGGGACAAAAGAATTTGCAGATGAGGTCATTAAAAGATTAGGCCAAGAGCCAAATGTTTTAAAGAGTGTAGATTATGCCTCTCAAAAGGGGTACAAAGAGGTCAAACACAAAGAGAGAACACATTTAACTTCCTCAATGCGAGAGCTTATGGGAGTTGATCTCTATGTTTATAGCCATGAAAAGATAGAAACACTTGCCGCGAGATGCGAGCAGCTCAATACCCCCTCCTTAAGCCTCACGACGATTTTCAATAGGGGTGTGACTCTTTGGCCTAAAGGATTTCGGGAAAGCAACTGTGTGGATCAGTGGAGATGCAGATTTTTGAGGAATGGTTCTATCAACTTGCACTCTATTGCTGCATTGATGCATCGGTTTGCAGATGGAGGGCTAGAGGTGGTTAAAACTGAGAATCTGTACACCTACAACGGCAAACCCGGCTACTCCCAAGCAACATAATCAGAGTTTAAATAAGTACTAATCGTGCCCGTGCCCGCGTGCGTGCCCGGTAATTTTTTTCAATCAAAGTATTGGGTTAGATAGAATATTAGGGCTCCCATGCAACCAGCGCCCGGTATGGTTAAGAGCCACGCCCAGACGATGCGGGTCGCAATCCCCCATTTTATCCCCGAAAAGGAGGTAGTCATCGTTCCAACCCCGATGATAGCCCCCGTAATTGTATGCGTTGTCGAGACAGGAATTCCAAAAAATGTCGCAAGAAAAAGCGTGACTGCGCCCGCTGTTTCGGCGCAAAATCCCCCCATCGGCCTAATCTTTGTAATTTTCATTCCCACAGTTTTAACGATGCGCCACCCTCCAAAGAGGGTTCCAATACTCATCGCAAGTTGGCAGGAGAGGATAATCCATAGAGTAGAAGAGTGGCCAAGGGAGAGCTTTGTTTCTGGCGACAAAACCCCTCCGGCAATGAGGAGAGCTAAAATAATGCCCATTGTTTTTTGGGCATCATTGGCTCCATGACCAATAGAATAGAGAGCTGCTGAGACAAGCTGTCCCCTTTTGAAGTTTTTATCGATCACACTGGGACGAACCTTTCTAAATATCCAATAAAGAGACAGCATGAGAAGCAGGCCTATGGCAAAGCCAATGAGAGGAGAGAGAAAAATAAACTCCACAATGAGTAAAATTTTATCGATTCGTAAGGCGGACAATCCAGCTTTTGCAATGCCAGCTCCCGCAAATCCTCCAATGATGGCATGCGAGGAGCTCGTGGGTAGGCCAAAACGCCAAGTGATAAAATCCCAAATAAGGGCTGCAATGAGTCCTGAAAGAACCACCCAGACATAAACCGCATCTCCGGGTTCAATTCTGACGATCTGAGAGACTGTCTCTGCCACCACAGGACCAAAAACAAGAATGGCAACAAAATTAAAAAAGGCTGCCCATACAACAGCTGTCAGGGGACGAAGAACACGTGTAGAGACAATTGTGGCAATGGAATTTGCAGCATCATGAAAGCCATTCATGACATCAAACCCCAGAGCAAAGACGACAGCAATAACAAGTAGTGTGAAAGTAGAGTTATTCACATTCTAAAACAATACCCTCTAATATATTTGCTACATCTTCAGAGGCATCCGTAGCCTTCTCCAAATGCTCATAGATCTCTTTCCATTTAATGATCGTGAGAGTATCTTTTTCTTCATCAAATAAGTTTTTAAGTGCCTGAATGTAAATTGTATCTGCTTCATTTTCCAGATGATTGATCTTATATAAGTAGTTTTGCATGGCAGGGGTATTTTTCAACTTACGAAGTTCCTTAACAGCCCCTTCCAACTCCCGAGTGGATTGCCAGAGGATATTTGCCAAATCAACAGACTCCTTTTGCAAAGAGTTGAGTCTATATAAAATGATAAGTTGGCCGACATCTTTAATCTCATCCAGCACATCATCCATTGTCGAGATCAGGTAATGGATATCTCCCCTCTCAAAGGGGGTGATGAAGGTTTTATGGAGAGTATCCATGCATTGATGAACAATGATGTCTCCCTCCTGTTCACAATTTTTAATATGCTGGAATGTTGCAAGGGGGTCGCAAGAGCTTGTTGCAAATCCGAGTAACCCTTCCGCACCCTGCACAGTCATTGCAGCATGCCTTTCAAAGAAATCAAAGAATTCATCATTCCTGGGAAGAAGCCTTCTAAACATAAACACTACATTTGAGTAAAACTCATATGTAATTAAGTCACCGATTAGATGCGAGTAAAATCCTAAAACCCCAGTCTGTGGTGAACTTTTTATAAGGAGAGCAGTTTCTCTTCGAAGTAGAGGCTGAGAGCGGGGTAAAAAAGAGAGATCGATTCTCTTAACTCTTTGGTGATTTTATCGATTTCACTTTTTGAATTTTCCCTGCATCTAATCTCAGGACATTTTGCAAAACGTCCAAGATCAAGATGGATAGCCCTATCATCCAGAAAACCTGTGTTATTGATAATAGCCGGGTCAAAATCAATAATCCCCTTTTCGTGCCTTTGCACTAAAAGCGCAAGCAGCTCATCAATCCGTTTTTTTGCTCCCTCAAAGTTCCCCTCCTCCTTGAGTATCTGAAGAGTCGGCAGAATAAGGTCAGCTCTTCTCTGGATGATAAACTCATATTTATCTATATCAAGTGCATAATGATGCAGTAATTTATCAATAATCCGGACCTTCTTTTGGAGATTGCTTGTCTTATTAAGATGGATATAAATAAGACCCGTCTCCTCTTGTAACTCCTCAAAAGCTAGCTCACAGCTTGCAAAGAGCTCCTTCCGTCTTTTACCAATCTTGCTCGATTGCCGAGTATAGTAGGATTTAAGAAAGGGCAGAAAAGAGAGGGTTTTAAGCCAGTGAGGGGTCTCTAATCGCTGGCATTTAAAAAACTTAAGCACATATTTTCCATCTTCGCTACAAAAAACATAATACTGCTTTCCCCTGGCCAGATAGGTAAACTCCTTATCGAGTATTGCGTCTAATTCCGAGGAGAGAGGAGTATTAGCGAAATGCGAGGCATGACGCAATGCAATATTAGAGATTTTAAAGAGATCTGCTCGTTTATGTTGAGAGGATGCAATGCTCTTGTAGGCAAAGCCGGCAATTGTCAAAAGAAGAAGTAGAGCTAGTGCTCCGCGAGCAAATTTTTTCATCCTTCAAAGGGAAAAGATTCGAGATGATCCTTAAAGCTCTTTAAAAAATCGCATCCATAAATCCCATCAATTACACGATGGTCAAATGTTAAAGTGAGATAGATCATCTTGCGGATAGCAAGAGAGTCATCCTCTCTAACAACCACTCTTTTCTGGATTGTTCCAACCCCAATAATTGCAACTTCGGGGTGACGGATAATAGGAATGCCAATGATTGCTCCTGTCATGCCAAAATTGCTGAGTGTAATGGTTCCATCAGCGATTTCATCTAAAGCAAGCTTTCCATCGCGCGCTTTTTGCGCAATCTCTCCAGCAGCTTTAGCGATGCTCACAAGAGTTCTCTCATGGCACTGTTTGATGACAGGCACGATGAGCCCTCCCGGAACATTCACAGCCATGCCCACATTCACATAACGCTTCATCACAATGGTCTCATTATCCAAAAAGGCGTTGATCATCGGATAATTTTGCACAGTCCTGGAGAGTGCATAAATTAGAAAGCTCGTGATAGTGAGTTTGGCTCCATGGGTTTGAAAAAAGCGCTCTTTTTCCCGTGCGATTAAAGAGAGAATATCTGTTACATCGGCCTCCTGGACAAGCGAGGCATGGGGAGCTTCGTAAAAGGAGCGGATCATATTCTCTGCAATAGCCTTCCGCATCCCGGAGAGGGCAATCCTCTCTTCAAGGGGAGCCGCAGCAGCTACTGGCTGAGAGTGGGAGATGGGAGAAGGGCTCGTACGACTTTTAACAAACTCCTCCAGATCCTTTTTAGAGACTCTTCCCTCTGCCCCCGTTCCTTCTATCTGGCGTAAAACCTCAATCGAAATCCCCTCCTGCTGGGCAAGCCGTAGAACCGCGGGAGAGAAGAGACCTTGATGAATCCCAGCTCTGCAAGGAGAGGAGTGAGCGACGCAAGATTGAGAGGGTGCATCTACTTTTAAATGAGGAGTGTGACTAGTGGTTGCTGTTAATTCTATTTTTGCAAGCACTCCTCCTACCTCGACAGGATCATTTTCACTCACGATGATCTCGGTAAGAACCCCAGCTACCGGAGAGGGAATTTCAGAGTTGACTTTGTCTGTCGCCACTTCTAAAAGAGGTTCATCAAGCGCTACCCTATCCCCCACTTTTTTAAGCCAGTTGACAACCGTTGCACTCACGATGCTCTCTCCTAGCTTGGGTAATGTAATATCAAATATTTCAGGCATTAAATAACCTATAGTAGGGGCATTTTTTCGGCGCCCTGTTCAAAATTTATTATTTCTCTATTATTATAGATTTCAAGATCCAGCTCTCCCTCGCTCTTAGCAACATAGACAGAGACAACGGCATCACCGAGAACATTCACAATCGTTCCTATTATATCACGGATCCTATCAATACCGGCAATAAAAGCAATTCCTTCAATTGGAAGGCCCACGGCCCCTAAAACAATCGAAAGTGTGACAAGGGCGCCGCCTGGAATGCCGGCTGTTCCAACAGCTGAGAGGGTAGCTGTCACAACAATCACTATCAGACTCTCCCATCCAAGATTTATTCCATATGCCTGTGAGATAAAAACGGCTGCAATTGCTTGAAAAATAGCCGTCCCGTTCATATTCACAGTAGAGCCAAGAGGAAGAACAAAACTGGCAATATTCTTGGGTACCCCTAAATTATGCTGAGCGCAGTGCAAAGAAGCAGGAAGTGTTGCAGAGCTACTTGTTGTGGAGGCTGCGAGGGCAATGGCATCGCCCATCCCTCGAAAAAAAGCGGAGGGGCGCAGCTTGGCCATCACAACCAGTATAAACCCAAAGACAAGAATGGCATGGACGCTGCAAGCCAGATAGTGGGTAAAAATGAGTTTAAGGAGAGGGTAGAGAACCTTAATTCCAAATGTCCCGGCAGTCCATGCCATGATCGCAAAAATCCCATAGGGAGCAAGTTTCATCACCATGCTTGTGATTTTAAACATCACCTCTGATAAAGACTCCATCACTCGAAGAAGAGGCTTCCCCTTTTCTCCAGCAAAGGTGATCCCCAGGCCAAAGAAAATGGCAAAAACAATGATCTGCAAGATATTTCCACTTGCAAGAGAGGCTATAGGATTGTGCGGAACAATGGAGACAAAGAGGTTTAAAAGCTCTGGAGTCTCGTCGATAGATAAATTTGTCGCTTCAAAGCTTAGGCCAATTCCCACTCCCGGATTGATGAGCTTTGCAAAGAGAAGACCAATTGTAAGGGCAATAATCGTTGTTGCCAGATACATGAGAAGAGTTTTTAGGCCAACCCTCCCCAGTTTTTTTGGATCATTGATCGAAGTGACCCCTACTGTCATTGCAGAAAAGACGAGAAGGACAACAAGCATATGGAGGAGGCTTAGAAAAACCGTCCCTATCGGTTTTAGATAATGTGCATATTCGCCAAGAAGCAGGCCTACAATAACTCCAAGAAAGAGTCCCAAGAGCATTTTCATCCATAGCTTCATCTGCACCCTCTTGCTTTTATCTTTTTAATCAATTCATTCCATGCGGATGTGTTTGTCTTGATCCGAGTCTCCATTTTCACTGAAGCAATTGGGAGCGGATATTTGGAAGGAGTGAGCTTCACCCTGTCTTTTTCGGTGCAAAGAAGAAGTTGGGCCCCTTTTTCCTTCGCTTTTTGGATAAAATGGGAGAGCATGCAGGGAGAGGGAGTCTCATGGTCAGCAAGAAAGAGGGTGAGAAGAACTTCGGCTCCAAGCTCTTTGACACTCTTCTCAAATCTTCCGGGATGTGCAATGCCGCAAAAAATGGCGACTTTTTTTCCGAAAATATCCACTTTTTCTCCACTTTCGATAGAGACCACCTCTTTTAGGGAGCTCTCCATTTCAATCTGAGGGGCGGAAAATGGTTTCATCTCTCCAAATGGAGTAAAGCTCACAATCGCATCCGCTCTTTTTACCTCTTTTTTATTATCGCGCAGCACACCGGCAGGGAGAAATTGAGGAGTTTTTTTCCAAAATGCTGGAGTGATAGCCACTATCTCAAAATCTCGATAAAGTCTTCTATGCTGCATCCCATCATCTAAAATAATTAGATTGGCCCCCTTTTCAATGGCAAGTTGAGCCCCTTTCATCCGATCCTTGGAGATGACGACAATGGCCTCTTGCAGCCTCTCGGCTAGGAGAGCCGCTTCATCCCCAAAGGATGCTGCCATCCCCTCTCCTCTAGCAACTATTAGGGCCCCCTCTTTGCTATGCTCATAAGCTCCGCGGTAACCCCTTAAAACAATCCCTACCCGAAAGCTTTGGCTTAGGGCCTCAGCTAGAAAGATAACAAGGGGAGTCTTTCCGGTTCCACCTACTTCTACATTGCCCACACTCACAACCGGAATAGAGAGACGGTTTTGTCTAAAGAACCCCCACACATACAGAGTGTTCCGTAAATTCACTCCCATTCCATAGAGCCAACTGATTGGCAGGAGAGCGAAGCTTAAGGCAGCTGCGCCTCTTTTGTCCAAAGAAGAGACCGCCAACCAATGGTAAGCGCGATGTAATGCGGTCCGGATGCTGCCCATAAATCTAGCGGAGTGCAGCTGCAGCGGCATTTTCAAAAGAGGGTATTTGCTCATCACTGTAAAAAAGGTACTCTTCGACAATTTCGATGATAATATGTATGGCTGTCATGTGAACCTCCTGGATTCTATCAGATGTCGCAAATCCGTCAATAATCCACTCCAGGTCAGCGACTCCTTTTAGCCTTCCGCCTCCCCTACCTAAAAAGGCAATCGTATTTAATCCACCTGCTTTTGCTGCTTGAAATGCCAGATCCAAATTTTCAGACCTTCCGCTTGTCGTCAAACCGATAAAGCAGTCCCCTTCTACTCCAAATGCTTCAATTGCGCGGGAAAAGACATATTTAAACCCTAAATCATTGCCTACACAGGTTAGATGTCCCGGATCATTGATCGCAATTGCGGGTAGGGCTCTCCGGGGTTTGCGAAAAATCCCCGTCATCTCTTCGGCAAAATGGGCTGCATCGCATAGGCTCCCTCCATTTCCTGCAATCAATACCTTCTTGCCTTGTGCATAGCAAGAGGCTATCATCTGGGCGGCCTGCAGAATAAAGTGGACGGATGCCGGTTTTTGAAGCTGCGTTGTAGCTGAAACAGCTTGAGAGATAGAGAACAAAATCTTTTCTTTCACGTGCTTATAAACCAAAATTTTAAATTATAAAATATAAAGAAATAGTATACATAAACATTCCAATTCTCGCAAGATAAGGTATATCAAGGAGAAATTATATGCCATTTACACTACCTCTTAGCAGTAAAGCTATCGACTTTTCTCTGCCAGCAACAGATAAAAAAAATTATACTTTAGGAAGCTTTAAAGAGGCTAAAGCCCTCGTTATTTTTTTTACCTGCAACCACTGCCCCTATGTGGTCTCTTCCGATGAGATTACCCGCACGACAGCTGAAAAGCATCGAAAAAATGGTGTTGTCTTTGTTGGGATTAACTCAAATAGTAAAAATACTTATGAGGATGATTCCTTCGAACATATGATCGAAAGGATGGAGCTGCATCAATTTCCTTGGGTCTATCTCTATGATGAATCGCAAGAGGTTGCAAAAAAGTATGGAGCTCTGCGTACTCCCCATTTCTTTCTTTTTGACAGGGAGCGTAAATTGATCTACTGCGGACGGGGCATCGACTCTCCTCGCGATCCCAGCAAGATGACAATCAATGATCTGGATCGAGCCATCGAAGAATATCTACAAGGAAAGCCGATCTCAACTCCCCTCACAAATCCTATTGGCTGCAATGTGAAGTGGGAGGGAAAAGATCCTCACTGGATGCCAGAAGAGGCCTGCGACCTCAAGTAAATCAAGATTTAAATAAAAAATCCAGTCGTGCCCGTGCCCGTGCCCACACGGGCACGGGCACGATTGGATTTTTCAGTTTAGAAGAGTAAAAGGCCAGAAAGGGGGAGGAGCTGCTTCAAAGGAGAGCTTTGTCAAAGAGGTGGGGTGAAAAAATGAGAAGTGAGTGTGATGGAGAGCAATGTTTCCAAGATCAAGAGAGCGAAAGCTCCCATACTTTTGATCGCCTACGATGGGGTGCCCAATAGCGCTAAGCTGAGCACGGATCTGATGGTAGCGGCCGGTTTTAAGTCTAATTTCTAAAAGTGAGAAGCCATCATTTGATTTTAGAAGGCGGTAATGCAAAATTGCTCTTTTAGATCCTTGCACCTCCTCCAAAGAAACCAGCGCTTTATGCGCTCCATGCAGATGCCAATGCTCTAGAATACCGGCAGGCTCTTTTAAAGTTCCTTCAACAACCGCAAGATAGACCTTCTCCATCTTCTGCTCGCGAAAAGCAGCATTGAGCCTAGCGAGGGCTTTACTTGTTCTGGCAAAGAGGACAATCCCCGATGTAGGGCGATCGAGTCTATGCACTGCATGCAGAAAGACATCTCCCGGCTTGCCATACTTCTCTTTGACCCACTCCTTTGCAAGAGTCTCTAATGAGGCTTCTCCACTTTTGTCGGCTTGAGTCAAAAGGCCGCTCTCCTTATTTGCGATAAGGAGATGGTTGTCGCAAAAGAGAATAGAATCGCTCATCTTCGCTGCCTCAGAGCTTCGAAGAGGAGCAGCGTTGTGGCTGTGGCAACATTTAACGAATCAGCCTTGCCAAGCATAGGGATTTTAATGCGGATATCAGCCCGCTCAAGCCAGAGTTTTGAAAGGCCATACTGCTCTGTACCCACTGCAATGGCGATGGGGCCCCGGAGGTCTGCATCGTAATAAATATCCGATGCGGAGGGAGTTGCCGCCACAATTGCGATATTTTCTTTTTTGAGCCAATCAAAAGTATTTTGGCTGCTCTCTTCTGCAATAGGGACTGTAAAAAGGGTTCCTACACTTGAACGGACTACATTGGGATTAAAAAGATCTGTGCACTTGTCACAGACAATCACCCCATCAGCTCCTGCAGCATCAGAGGAGCGGATAATGCTTCCCAAGTTTCCCGGCTTTTCGATAGATTCTGCAATAATCAGAAGGGGATTGGGTTGCAAGCGAAGTTCCTCAAGAGAGAGACTCTTTTGCCTGGCAATCGCAATAAGCCCATCTGGGCGGTCACGATAGGAGAGATGAGAGAAAACCTTCTCATTTGTTGGAAAAACAAGAACGCCGAGCGCTTCAAACTTCTCAATAAGATCCTTTTCGTTAGTGCCTAAGAAAAGTTCTTCACATATGTAGAGGGTCTCCAAAGAGAATCCTCCCTCATAGGCTCTTAAAAGCTCTCTATATCCCTCTATGAGAAAAAGACCTGTTTTGTCCCTCTCTCTTCTCTTAAAAAGATGAAAAGCGTTTTTAATCTTAGGATTTTGAATGCTTGTGATCATGCTCTCCATCTCGCATAGCAACCCGAAGGGAGGCAAAATCCTCCCTTTCTTCCCTCAAGGAGCATCTCTCCGGCTTCTATCTCACCCTCTCTTGAAAGAGCTTCCTCAAGGAGCTGTTTTAAGACAATGGGTGTGAAACCGGGAGTGTGACAGGAAAAAAGAATAAAAAGGGGTTTATCAGATAGTAGCTTTACACACTGTAGAAGCAGGGGGGGGAGATCCTCTTCGATCTTAAAAAGCTCTTTTTTAGGGCCTCTTCCAAAGGAGGGGGGATCGAGAATAATGCCATCAAAGCGCTCTCCCCTTCTTTCGCAGCGGGTAAGGTATTTTTTAACATCCTCAACAATCCAGCGAATAGGTGCGTTCTCTAGTTGATTGAGCTTTGCATTCTCTCTTGCCCAACTGACCATTCCGGCTGATGCATCGACATGGGTGACGCTTGCACCGGCTTTTGCTGCGGCAAGTGTTGCTCCCCCCGAATAGGCAAAGAGATTGAGTATCGAAGGCTTCGTAGGGCAAGCCTCTACTGTTTTTTCAATCCACTTCCACTGCGTTTCCTGCTCAGGGAAAAGACCCAGATGGCCAAAATCAGTTGGAGCGATCAAAAATTGGAGAGAATTTATGGAGATGATCCAACTTTTGGGAAGAGAGGTCTGCACTGTCCAGCCCACTGCCCCTTTTCGGGAAAAGGCTGCATCTGCACTCTCCCAATTATTTAGCTGTTTTTCCCAAACAGCAACTGCGGCAGGACGGATTAGCCTATAGGAGCCAAACTGCTCAAGCTTTTCTCCTCCTCCGCTATCCAGAAAGTAGTAGGGCTCAGGGTTTTTCAATTGAGTATCTTGTAAGTTTTAGACCTAGATAGTATAAACTTTCAAAATATAATAAACCACTTTTAAATGAGAAAAGTACAAGCCCTAGTCCTAGGCTTTCTATCCAATTATTTTCTTTACTTCTTCAGAAGATGTAACAACTCGATAGCCAGAATGCTCTGCTTGTTGCATGTACTGTCGTAACTGATAAATATTCCTCTCATCTCTCGCTTGAACTACCATTGAGGGCTCTTTCTTGCCCCCTCGTACTACCCTATATCCAAAATATGCAATATTATATGGGAAACCCACTGAAGATTTATAAATAAAAAAATGCTTTTCAAATTTGTGGGCTAAATGGTCAGGAATCAATGTGCTTATAGCACCTGCAGCTATAGTTTCTACAAAATGCTCTTTTTTTAAGGACTGACGACCTAGAAAAAATTCCATAACTGTTGGAGAGGTTTCCTTGCTCCTAGGTATTTGTTCTTCCAAATCTTGTCGAGTCTTAATAATTTGGCAGGACGTTATTCCTATTTCTTTGAGCTCTTTTACTAATTGATCAACTGTATTTCTAGTCTTGCCTACTAAATCGAAACGATTTTCGTCGAATACTGGGCGCAAATATGCGTATCCGCCCCCTTCATTTCCAGGTTTTTTAAAAATAATAACATTGGTACCCAGATGTTCACCCAACATTTGGCAGTCCCATGCTTTTATTTCCTTTTGAGATAGGGTCATTTCAAAATCTACGTTGCTGAGTTCCAAAGAATCGTAAACTTCTTCTTCAAGCAGATCTTCTCCAACACTCGTAACTTCTTCACTTCTATCCTTACTCTCAATTTGTGGCTTAGAGGGCTTACACTGAATTAATTTGATAACTCCGTAGAGCATATATCCCAGAATGGGAAGAATAGCGGTACCCCCAACTCCTATCATTAAATAAGGCATTCCTGGCGAGAAGGAGGTGATAATCTTAGCTAAGCCCCAGAGACTCTTTCCTACTAGAATAGGGGTTCCGACACCTACGCCAATTGCCCCAATAATTGCAAGGGCGGTAGCTATAGCTAAACCCCCATAAAAAATTTTTCCTTTAGGGGGCGAAGTGACATCAAGCCAGCCAATATTGGAGCTTTCACTAACTACTTCTTTAGAAGCCATAACTTCTCATCCTATTAATTTATTATACCCTATATTTGTTATTCATATGATGAAGGGTTATGCTCTTTTCTCTCCAATGATCTGCTTTACTTCTGCAAAAGATGTAATAAGTCGATAATCAGAGTTTCTTTTCAAAGCCCTCTCTAAATCAGCTATCTTTTCAAGAGGCTTCTCAACGCACAGCCGTTGCGAACTAGAGTTAACATGTGCAATCCAATAGCCACCTTTTGTCTTGTTGTCGGATTTATAAATAAAATAATGATTGCGGAAATTTTGACAAAAAAGCCCGTTAATCGCGCGCAACTGTTTTTTAGATACAGTTTCTTTAAAATGCTCTTCTTTTAAGGGGCCATCAGCTAGAAATTCCAAAACTGTTGGAAAGGCAGACGTTGCAACCTCTTGAGTTTTATTAATTTGGACTTCTCTGCCTACGATTTCTTTTAACTCTTCTAAAGAATTAATAATTTCAGAGTTAGATGCATTCTTTTTCAATGCCTTTTCTAACAGATCTACTTCCGCTTTATCTACACTCACCCAAACCCATAGCTTCTCTTTTTCCTTGAATCTTGTGCGTATATATCCATAACCTTCTTCTGTTTTATAAATAATAACGTGATCTTTAAATTTTTCTTTTTGTTCTTGAGACGTTAGCAAAGAACCGATTTCGTCCTCAGTAATCTTTTGGAAATCATCTTCTTTTAGGGGGCGGGAAGAGAGAGAATCACCTCCACTATTTACTTCCTTAACTTTATCAATTATTCCTTCAAGAGCTTCCCGACCAATTATTCCTTCAAGACTTGCTCGAGTATTATTAATTGTTATACGAGGAGGCAAATTATTCAGTTCTTGTATTAATTCTTCGATTGAATTATAAGAGGAGCCTATATTACTTACATATTCATTCTGTGCGTTGAATTGCAACCACCTATAGGCGTATTGACCATCTTCAGATTTTTTATAAATAACAATCTGTTGACCTATTCTCCTTTCTGCGATCGCGACCATCAATTGCGGGATTTCAAGTTGAGATAAGTGCAATTCAAAGTCTTTGTCACTTAGACTTAAAGAGCTGGGCAGATGAGCTCCTTCTTCACCAATTTTACCTTTGCCTTCGCCTACGTGAGCGCTTTCATCACTAAGCTTAGAGGGCCTACATTGAATTAATTTGACAACTCCATAGAGCATATACCCGAGAATGGGAAGAATAGCCGCGGCACCAGCTCCTGTCATTAAATAGGGCATTACTGGCCAGAAGGAGGTGATGATTTCAGCGAGGCCCCATAGGCTCTTTCCTGCAAGAATAGGGGCTCCCGCACCAACGCCAATAGCCCCAATAATTGCAAAGGCGACCGCTACTGCTAAACCCCCATAAAAAATTTTTTCTTTATAGGGCTTTGCATCAAGCCATCCCCTACTTGCGCTCTCTCCAGCTGCTTTATTAGCAGAAGTCATAACTTCTCTCCTTTCTGATTAATACTAGTATTATACCCTATATTTGTTAACAAATTATTAATTAGTAAAAATATTTGTTTATTCTTAGCAGGTTCCAGTTAGAGGAAAAAAAGCGGTGACAAGTCACCGCACTCCAAAAGGTATCTTAGGGCCTTTCTCGATTGACAGGAGGACTATGCTACTACTTTATATCTAACTATCTTCTTTAGCTCTGTCAAAGAGGTAATAACTCGATATTCAGGATGTTCTCTCATGATCATTTCTAATTGATTAATATCTCCGATAGATCTGCTGCAAGTTTGCAGGCCCTTAAAAGAAGGTGTTTCCTTCATAAATGCAATCTTATAATCACCTTGGAATTTATAAAGGAAAAAATAATTTTTGAATTTCTCGACTCGAGGTTTTAGTATCATGTCTATAACACTATCTGGCACAGCATCTGAAAATTTATCGCTTTTTAACTTTTGGTCTTTGGGTAGAAATTTAGAAACTTTTGGACCCATTCTTGGAACCCGTTTACGTTCTTTAGAAGCAGAAGAGGGGGATTCCGTCCCAGGAGTTTTGTCACCTTGAAGCAAAACACCCTTTTCTTTGCCTTTGGAAACTTCACCGGTTGCATTCAGATTTCCTAAAGTATTAATAATTGTCCAACCGGATATGTCTGGCTCCTTTTGTATCTGTGATACTAATTCGCCGATATTGGGTGCATTTCCGCCTTTCCAATTCTCACCAGATTTTAAGTATCTAAAGGCATAAGCACCGCCTGCGAGTCCATCGTTTTTATAAATAATAACATTATACGTAGAACGTGGCAATTTGCGGCTCTCGTCTGCAGATAAGGTCATTTCAAAATCCTTTTCAGTTAGCTGCAAAGAAGGTGAAACTTTTAGATACTTAACTTCTTCATCAGGTTGGGCTACTTTATCTTCACTTTTACTCTCACCGACTATTGCTTTTAGCTCTTCAAGAGTATTCACAATTCTAGCAGGAGTATATGTCAAATGTATTTCTAAACCCTCTACTTGAGAATCTTGTGCTCTACCTAAAACAAAAGTTTTGAGCTCTTCGTTGTACCGTGGACGGGCTAAGGCGAACTTTTCAACTTGACCACCATTGGGTCTATAAACAAAAACACATTCACGAAATTTT
Organism: Chlamydiota bacterium; assembly: GCA_013287335.1. Taxonomy (GTDB): domain Bacteria; phylum Chlamydiota; class Chlamydiia; order Chlamydiales; family JAAKFR01; genus JABDDZ01. Next base: position 61,091 of record JABDDZ010000002.1, read on the forward strand.
TCTCGTTGCTCTTGAGTGCCTAGCCACGTATTGATCTCTTCTTCAGATACAGACTCTTTAAAATCTGATTCTTTTAAAAGAGGAACGTTCCTATCTTCTATTTTTTC
>JABDDZ010000003.1:0-1093 GCA_013287335.1 Chlamydiota bacterium
TTTTATTATCGGGACCATCGAAAACAGCGACCATATGCTCTACGGAGAGTTCGTTAAAGAGCTTTTGGACCGAACGGATGAATCCATAGAGGGCATGGGTTGCTTGGCCCTGCGGATTTGTCATAAAGGGGAGGGCGTGGTATGCACGAAAGAGATAACCGGAGACATCGAGAACAAAAAGTTTTTTACTCATGAAATTTATTGATAGAGGTAGCTAAAGGGAACCCCTTGATGGCAATTCCACGTTTTGGGTAGCTCCAGAGCATGTATTAGTTTGCCCGTCAGAAGAGGAGATTTTGTCTCAAAGAGTTTTTCGTAAAAGGATTTCTGCTGAAAGGAGATGACTTGATAGTTCTGACTCTCTTTGATGCCAGCAGCGAGAGCTAGCTCCTTCAGAACTTCAGAGCGGCTAGCTCCAACAATATCGATAAAGCCATCTTTTAGGGCTTGGGGGGCAGGAAAGACTTGCGCGCCATAAGTATTGACAAGAAGATCATTTGCAATCTGGGGCCTAGATGTTGTGACAACATTGACAAAGGTCGCGTAGAAGAAGTCGATAAGCTGTCTATAATGGTCTGATTCTCCCTCTTGCCACTTTCGGAAGGGGTTCATATCATCTTTCCCTTTTCCGGCAATGACGGTCAGAGCCTCAACACCTACTTTCTCCATGAGATCCTTTACATTAAAGAAGGGGGGCCAGGAGAGGACTCCAATTGATCCGATGAGGCTCACATCTGTTGAGTAGATTTTATCTGAGGCGCAGGCAATATAGTAGCCACCCGAAGCGCAAATCCCATCGATATAGGCATAGATGGGGACTTTGTACTCTTTTTTGTAGGCTTTAAGGAGTTTGTAGATCTGGTCTGAGGCATTGACTCCGCCGCCGGGAGAGTTGATTGTTAAAAGCACTCCCTTGACCCGGTTATCTTTAAACTTTTTTTCACGGGATTTTAATAGAACATTCTCTATCTTCTCGCCTGTCAGAAAATCTGTTCCAATCGTAGCTGTAATGGGTATTTCTAAAATAACAGGAACATCCATGCTCAACTTTTTGCGGTTTCCATGTTCATCTGGCATTAGCTCGATACTGGAA
>JABDDZ010000003.1:1103-54776 GCA_013287335.1 Chlamydiota bacterium
CACTAGTTATTGATCTCGAGCAGCAGCTCAGAAAAGAGGGTAAGGGTGCTGAAGAGGAGAAAACAAGCTATACTATTGTCGATGATTTGGAGAGTTTAACAAAGCTCGTCGCCCTGCTAAAAGAAGCTAAAGAGATCTGTTTTGATCTAGAAACAACTGATATTAATCCCATGCTCGCTCTTCCTGTTGGCATTGGATTTGGGGTTAAAAAAAGAGTTGCTTACTACGTTCCTCTAAATGGAAATCTTGGGACAGAAGTTGTCTTGACTCATCTTAAAACCCTTTTTGAAACGGAAAATCTCTCTTTCTATGGGCATAATGTCAAATATGATTGCCATGTTTTGCAAAATGTTGGAATCAAAGCGCCGCGCCTCTCTTTTGATACAATCCTCGCCTCTTTTATCCTAAACTCCAGCTCCAGACGCCACTCTCTTGACCATCTCTCACTTTTTTACTTTGGAAAAGTTAAAACACCCATCAAAGAGCTGATTGGATCGGGGAAAAAAGAGATCTCTATGGACCTTGTCCCCATCCCGAAAGTGGCCGACTACTGCTGCGAAGATGTGGACTATACCATTCGGATTAAAGAAATCTTAGAAAAACAGCTTGAAAAAAGAGAGCTCTCCCCACTACTTCACGAACTTGAACTTCCTCTTTCTGCTGTTCTTGCCCGGATGGAACGAAATGGGATGTATATCGATATTCCCCACCTCCAAAAGATGAGCGAGGAGTTTGGCCAAGAAATAGAAGCTGTCGAAAAAGAGATCTATGCACTTGCAGGCGTTACGTTTAATCTTAATTCCCCTAAACAGCTCTCAAATATTTTATTTGAAAAATTGCAGATCAAGTCGGTAAGAAAAACAGCGACAGGATTATCAACAGATGCAGCAGTCCTTGAAATTCTCTCTCTTGAGAATCCGATTGCAGAGAAGATCTTGATTTTTCGCAACCTCGATAAACTCCGCTCTACCTATATCGATGCCCTCCCCCTTTGCGTCAATCCTAAAACCCATCGCATCCATCCAACCTTTAACCAATTTGTCGCCGCCACAGGACGCCTCTCCTGCCAAGATCCCAATCTTCAAAACATCCCCGTACGCACAGAAGCAGGCAGAAAAATCCGTGAAGCTTTTCGGCCCGAAAAAAAAGGATGGAGCTACCTTTCTGCCGACTATTCCCAAATTGAACTGCGCCTTCTTGCTCACCTAAGTGATGACCCAAAGCTTATTCACGCTTTCAAAGCGGGAGAAGATATCCACGCCTTTACAGCCTCCCTCATGTTTGAAATCCCTTTAGAAGCCGTGACAAAGGAGCAGAGGCATCAGGCCAAGGCAATTAATTTTGGCATTATCTATGGTCAGCAGGCCTATGGTCTTGCGCAAGAATTAAAGATTGATCTTCCCAAAGCTGCCCTCTTTATTAAAGCCTATTTTGAGAGATATCCAAAAGTGTTTGAGTTCATGCAAGAGTCTATCAAGCAAGCTACGGAAAATGGGCGCTCTACAACGATGATTGGCCGAGAGAGAGAGATTCCAGAAATTACAAGCAATAATTCTCAAATACGGGCAGCCGCCGAACGTCTTGCGATCAATACACCTCTCCAAGGGAGCGCTGCCGACCTGATTAAACTTGCCATGTTGAAGATCGACTACCTCCTTATTAAAGAAAAATTTCAAAGCAAAATGATTCTGCAGATCCATGATGAACTTCTTTTTGAAGCCCCCGATGAGGAGCTTCCCCGCCTTTCGACGCTAGTAAAAAAAGAAATGGAGGAGGTCTTTAAGTTAAAAGTCCCTCTGATTGTTGATCTATCTCTTGGTAAAAATTGGGGCAAATGTTAAAATTAAGGCGAATTGGCGTGACAGGAGGTATATCCTCCGGTAAGACGACTGTTTGTCAGTTTTTAAAGGAGCTTGGTGCTTATGTCGTCTCTGCTGATCAGATTGGCCACCATCTTCTGATTCCCACAACAGATTTAGGTAAGGAAGTTGAAAACCTTGTTGGTTCTGATTGTATTATAAATGCAAAATTTGACCGGGAAAAAATAAGTAAAAAAGTGTTTAACAATCCAGATCTTCTTTTACGTCTCGAAGAGATCCTCCATCCAAAGATTCGAATTGAAATTGAAAATGCCTTCGAAAAAGCTTCCAAGTTGCACCCTCTCCCAAGACTCCTGGTTGCTGAAGTTCCCCTGCTCTTTGAAGCGGGGTTTGAATCTCTTTTTTGTGGTGTGATCGCGGTTGTGTCCGACGAAAAAATATGCGAAATGCGCTACGAAAAAAGTGGAAGAAGTGATTTTAAAGTTCGCTCCAGCCGCCAACTTCCTCCCGAGGAGAAGGCCAGGCGGTCACAATATATTATAGATAATCGCGGAAGCTATGAAGAGCTCCGCTCGCAAGTTACTAACCTTTTTAACTACAATCTTTCAGGAGATAATGTCTCACTATGATGGAGAATAAAACCAATCAAGATCAAGAAGAAGACTCTAGCGCTACGACAAATCAAGATACTCCGCCGCCCGAGAGAAAACGCTTCGTAAATAAAGCAAATATTCCTGTTCCCGAAGAGAGCGTAATTCCTACTCCCGAGGAGCCCCCTCCAAGAGAGATCCTCAAAATCTCCGAACTGCAGCGCATGACAATTGATGAACTCAACCAGTATGCCAAAGCAATTGGTGTAAAAAATGTCGGATCCTTGACAAAATCTCAGGTGGTTTTAGAGATTGTTAAAATCAAATCCGATAGACCGGGTGAAGTGCTCTACGGCGAGGGTGTTTTAGAAGTTCTCCCCGATGGTTTTGGTTTCTTGCGCTCTCCCACCTATAATTATTTGCCCTCGGCTGAAGATATTTATGTCTCTCCGGCGCAGATCCGCCGCTTTGACTTGCAAAAGGGAGATACCATTTCGGGGACCATCCGCTCCCCTAAAGATAAAGAAAAATATTTTGCCCTTCTGCGAGTGGATAAAATCAATGGAACAGTTCCCGAAAAAGTGAAGGAGCGGATCCTCTTTGAAAATCTGACTCCCCTTTATCCCAATGAACGGCTTGTCATGGAGACATCAAGAGACCGCTTCTCCATGCGGGTCCTTGACCTTACAGCTCCGATTGGAAAAGGGCAGCGGGGACTTATCGTAGCTCCTCCCCGTACGGGAAAGACGATTATTCTGCAAAATATCGCCAACTCAGTTGCAACGAACAATCCCGAAGTCTATCTGATAGTCCTCATGATTGGAGAGCGCCCTGAAGAGGTGACCGATATGATTCGCCTTGTCAAAGGCGAAGTTGTGGCATCGACATTTGACGAACCCCCCGACAGACACGTTCAGGTTGCCGAGATGGTGATTGAAAAGGCGCGCCGTCTTGTGGAATATGGCAAGGATGTTGTGATCCTCCTCGACTCGATCACCCGCCTTGCGCGTGCCTATAATACCGTGCAGCCCCACTCTGGCAAGATCCTCTCCGGGGGTGTTGATGCAAATGCCCTTCATAAACCCAAACGCTTCTTTGGAGCTGCAAGGAATATTGAATTTGGCGGCTCTCTAACCATTGTTGCAACGGCACTCATTGAGACGGGTTCGCGCATGGATGAGGTGATCTTTGAGGAGTTCAAAGGGACAGGCAATATGGAGCTTGTTCTGGATAGACGCCTTGCAGACCGGCGCCTTTATCCGGCTATTGACCTTATCAAGAGTGGTACGCGGAAAGAAGAGCTTCTCTATCACCCCTCTGAGCTTGAAAAAATCTTCCAGCTAAGACAGGCTATTGCCGACTTAACGCCCATTGATGCGATGAATCTTCTTGTGAACCGTCTTAAAAAGACAGGCAGCAATGCAGAATTTCTTCTCTCAATGAAGGAATAGGATTCTTTTCCTTACTTGAGTAATAAAATCAGGGCGTTGCCCTGATTTTTAGGGTTCAGATCGCACAATAAGTGCTACTTATGTCTTGACACTAAACAATATTTTAGCACTTTGGTCTATTCAGGACATTGTCATTAACTTTTTGCTGAGATCTTATGTATTTTTTCAACTGTACCACCAATTGTTGCTACAGTCCCTATGCCTAAGAGTAAGAAGCTTGCCACTATGAGTGCAGTTCCTTGAAAAATTGGTCCTGTAGGGACAAGTGCTTCGGCAAACGGAACAATACCTTTGATGATCAAGCCTCCATAAGTGAATCCTGCTAATGCCCCAAGGAGTAAAATGATTCCAATTGCAACGATGATTAAGGGATCCACTTTAGCTGCTTGTTCTGGGGTGATGTTACCACTATTTGCGGCTTGCCAACATATTAAACCGGGTAAGGCCATTGAGCTCTCCTTTAAGGTACATAAAGATTTTACTAAGAAAAAAAATAATTGTCAATAGAATAACTACAGCAATGGAGTAGTTTGATCATTTTCTCTTGGACAGATTATGTACTCAACTACAGAACCAATAGTAAACAGAATTCCGGTAAAAGCTATAATTGCGCCTGATCCAATAATTGTGGTTGTTAAGACAAGACGGAGGGGCGGATCTACCTCTACGCTTCCTTGTATGATAAACCCTCCAAGGGCAATCATTCCCCCCCCAACAAGGAATGCAATAATTCCCAAGAAAAAGCTAGTTATGGGGTCTCTATGTGGAGCAGCTGTGCGAAAAAAATGGGTAATCACTCCATTACCTCTCTCCCCAGAAATCAATGACATAAAACAGACTCTTTTTTTTTAAAGTAATATAAGTAGTAAAATAGATAAATGTAAGAGCAAAGTTTAGGAAGGGTGTCTTCTTTTTTCAAGGAGTTTGGCGATGATGGCGGTCCAGCCTGTCTGGTGGCTCGCTCCAAGCCCCTCTCCTGTTTCGGCATGAAAATACTCATGAAAGAGAAGAAGGTCTTTCCAGTGGGGATCGCTAGCGTAAACTTCGCTATCTCCATGACAGGGGCGCTTTCCCTTTTCCGTTGCAAGGAAAAGAGTACAGAGCCGATGTGTTAACTCTTGAGCCACTTCTTTTAAAGTAAGCATCTTCCCTGAGCCCACAGGACACTCCACTTTGAGATCCTCTCCATAAAAAAAGTCATATCTTTCTAGAGCATCAATAATCAAAAAATTAATTGGCAACCAAATAGGACCCCTCCAGTTGGAATTTCCTCCAAAGAGGAAATTATTGCTCACCCCGGGGACATACTCCACTCTAGTCTCTGCGTTTTCTGCATGAAAAATAAAGGGGTGCGATTCATGGAACTTGGAAAGGGAACGAATGCCAAAGGGAGAGAGAAATTCCGATTCATCCAAAACATATCTCAACATCCGAGTCAGTCTCTCTTTTGACGGAATGGCAAGAATACGGTGACCGCGTACGGAGCAGAGCTGACAGTAGGTAATTGTCCCCTCCAAATCATGTCTATGGTTTATAAACCACTCCATCCGCTTTCTGAAACCGGGGACTTTTTTTAACTGCTCATCCTCCAAAATACCCACTGCAATAAGAGCGACAAGACCTGCAATGGAGCGGGTTTTGAGAGGAATTTCCTCGCCATCGGCTTTTAGTCGATCATAGAAAAAGCCATCCTCCTCATCCCATAGGCCTGACCCGCCAAACTGATTGATGGCATCGGTGATAAATACAAAATGTTCAAAGAATTTTGAAGCCATATCTTCATAAATGGGATTATTGGTAGCAAGTTCAAGAGCAATATTGAGCATGATTAAACAGTAAAAAGCCATCCAAGCTGTGCCATCCGCCTGCTGAAGATATCCCCCCTTGGGCAGAGGTTTGGAACGGTCAAAAACACCGATATTGTCCATCCCCAGAAAGCCCCCTGCAAAGAGGTTATTCCCCTCCTTATCTTTGCGATTGACCCACCAGGTAAAGTTGAGCAGAAGTTTTTGATAGGCGCTCTCCAGGAAGGCAAAATCACGATCCCCTTTGGCATTGGAGATTTTATAAACCCGCCAAGCGGACCAGGCATGGACGGGGGGATTGACATCAGAAAATTCAAACTCATAGGCAGGGGTCTCCCCATTTGGATGCATATACCATTCGCGCAGGAAAAGAATAATCTGGTTCTTGGCAAATGTTGGATCGATCCTTGCAAAGGGAATCATATGAAAGGACAAATCCCAGGCAGCAAACCAGGGATACTCCCATTTATCCGGCATCGAAATAATGTCGCGGCAAAAAAGATGGGTCCAATCCACATTTCGCCCAAGCTTCCTCTCCGGAGGAGGAAGCGGTTGATAAGGATCTCCATCTAGCCACTCTGTAATAATAAAATGATAGAACTGCTTTGTCCACAAAAGGCCTGCATAAGCCTGCCTTGTAATCTGCTTTTCTTCCTGGGGGAGATTGTCGGCTATCTTCTCTTGGTAAAAGGCATCGGCCTCTGCTTTACGAACCTGAAAAGTTTTTTGAAACTCCTCTCCAAAGGGATTTTCAACATGTTCTTTTTCAGAATAAAGAGATAAATAGAGCGTTTTTGTCTCTAAGCCTCCAAATTGCAAAGAGTATAAACAGCCGAATTTGGAACCTACCATAGCCGGATTGACAGCTTCTTTATTTCCATGAATGAGATATTCATGAAAGGCATCCTTGACGTAAGGAGAGAGATTTTCTATCCCAAAAAGACGGACGTTATTTGTCTCATTTTCTGTAAAAAGAGGAGTTGCGGCGGTATTATCACTTGCATTGGAATAAGCCAGATAAAATTGGCCAAGGGATGCGTGAGGGGCCGAAACTATTCCCTCTTTTTCCATGTACATCGTATATTTATGACTATCTTGTTCATTAGTGGGCCCCCAAGACCATGTATTTCGATAAAGAAGAGTTGGAATAAGATGCAAGGGTGCCTCATTCTGGCTCCGGTTAGTCGCAGAGATTTTAATTAAAATATTATTTGGGGAGCGCTTAGCATATTCGATAAAGATGTCAAAGTAGTGATTATCCTCAAAAATCTTCGTATCCATAAGTTCAAACTCAGGATTATGAAGACCTCGTTTCTGGTTTTCAATAATTAGAGCCTCATAGGGGTAGGCCGCATGGGGATACTTGTAGAGAGCCTGCATATAGGAGTGGGTAGGGGTGGAATCCAGGTAGTAGTAGCACTCCTTGACATCCTCTCCATGATTTCCCTGAATAGAGGTCAGGCCGAAAAAGCGCTCTTTTAAAATCGGGTCCCTGCCATTCCAAAAGGCCAGAGAGAAGCAGAGGCGGCACTCTCTATCTGTGAGTCCAAAAATGCCATCCTCACCCCAGCGATAGGCCCTTGACCTTGCATGGTCATGGGGAAAGTAGTCCCAACTGGTACCCCATGAAGAGTAGTCTTCTCGAACAGTAGCCCATTGTCTTTCAGAAAGATAAGGCCCCCATCGCTGCCAGTTTTTCTCCCGCTTGCGCGCCTCTTCCAAACGCTCCTCTTCGATCCCCATTCCCCTTCCCTCACTATAGAGCTCAGGTTTATAGGAAATTTCAAGAAAAATCTATCAGAAACGAAAGTTCTAAAAAATAAAGGCAATTAAACGCAGAGACACAAAGAGGCAAAGAAATGCCCCCTTTGGGTCTTTGCATCTTCGCGACTTTGCGTTAATTAATTTTTAGAAGAGTTTAACCTCTTAGGTTGGAAAGGAGAATAGGATGCAAAAAAACGGAAAGAGAGGGATTCGAACCCTCGGTACCCTTGCGGGTACGCGTCCTTAGCAGGGACGTGCTTTCGGCCACTCAGCCATCTTTCCAGCGCAAGCAAAAAGGATAAAACCCGGAATGGTAATATGTCAGACCTATTTGATGCAATGGCTTTATCAAGCCCTCTTTTTATTGCTATTTAAAGAAGAACTATTTACAATTCTTAATTCCTTTGGGGCGAGAGGTAAAAAAATTAATGTCCCTTCATTTTAATATCTTTTATTTTGAAGTCCAAACATTTACAAAAATACTTTGTCGTAAAATTTTAGTATATTCTCAGGATGCAGGAATTAACGACGATGAGTGAGACAAAATCTCCTTTCTCAGCACTTAGAGCCTATATCTGGCCTATCCACTCTTTTGAACTTCGCAAATTTCTTCCGCTTTTACTGATGGCCTTCTTCATCGGCTTTAACTACAATATTTTACGAAATATGAAAGATGCGTTACTCGTCACCGCCGAAGCAAGCGGTGCAGAGGTTCTTCCATTTATTAAAGTTTGGGGGATCCTTCCCGGGGCTTTTCTTATTACATTCATCTATAGCAGGCTCAATAACCGTCTCTCGCGCGATCGGGTTTTTTATGCCATGATTACAATCTTTTTGAGCTCTTTTGCTGTTTTTACCTTTCTTCTTTACCCCATGCATGAACATTTGCATTTACATGGCTTTGCCAACTACCTCCAGGCTCTTCTCCCCCCAGGGTGTAAAGGACTTATTGCAATGTTCCGCTATTGGAGCTTTAGCGGCTTCTACATTATGGGCGAGCTTTGGAGCTCCACTATCCTCTCTATGCTCTTTTGGGGCTTTGCCAATGAGGTGACTCTTCTTGGGGAAGCTAAAAGATTTTATGGATTGATAGCCGTAGGTCTGAATATTGCAGCGATTGTTGCAGGGCAGACGGCAGTATTTCTGACGGGGCCTTTTTTGCATAATCATTTCCAGTTTAAAGATAATCCCTGGGAACAATCATTAATTTTGCTGACAATAGCTGTGCTTATCTCCGGGCTTTGCATTATGGGGATCTATCGCTACCTTACAAAACGCGTTCTAGATAATGCACAATCAGGCAGCTCAACTCCCCGTGAAAAAATTCGCATGTCAATGCGGGAAAATTTTTCCTACCTTGCAAGGTCTAAGTATCTTGTCTATATTGCAATCGTAGTTCTTGCTTACAATCTCGTGATTAACCTGATCGAAGTGATCTGGAAAGATCAGGTGAAGATGCTCTATCCAAGCCCTAATGATTACACTTCTTATATGAGCCAGATCACCACGATTACGGGGTTGATCTCCCTTGTGACCTCTCTATTCATCTCCGGACAGATGATCCGTCGCTTTGGATGGACAGTATCTGCCGCCGTGACACCGATTATCCTTCTTTTGACAAGCATTGGTTTTTTTACCTTCTTCTTTGGGAGAGAGAGTCTAAGTTCGGTTGTGGCCTCAGTAGGGACCTCGCCTCTTGTTCTTGTTGTCTTTTTTGGATCTGCACAAAATTGCCTCTGCCGGGCAGCTAAATTCACCCTTTTTGATGGGACAAAAGAGATGGCCTTTATCCCTCTTAGCATGGAGAGCAAGCTCAAGGGAAAAGCAGCTATTGATGGGGTGGGTTCGCGACTTGGAAAATCGGGAGGCTCTTTAATTCATCAAGGCCTCTTGATGACTTTTTCGACGATCTCGGCAAGTACCGGCTATGTTGCGGCCATTTTGTTAGGGGTGATTGTAATGTGGCTCTTGGCGATCAAAGCTCTTGGCAAACAATTCTCTCTCTTTTCAGATGCTTTTGCAACTCCTCCCACTCAAGCTGCCGAGCCCACAAGCTCCGAACCCAAAGAGGTAATCCCCGAGCCTGTCACCCTCTCCACTCCCTAACTTCTCAAAGCAATTAAACGCAAAGAAAAATAGGAAAATAACAGGATAGATAGAAATGGGGTCCACTATATTTCTTTCTTTGCGACTTGAGGTCTTTGCGCCTTTGCGTTTAATTATTTTTCAAAGCTTAGGAGATTCTGGACAATTCTCTCTGTTTCCAGTATCGTTGTGCTCTTATGAGTAGCGATAAAAGTTCAAAAATTAAACTCTCCCCCCACTCCAAAGAATCTGAAATGATGGTTCTTGGATGCATGCTTACCTCAGAGGGAAGCTTAAATATTGCAGCAGATGGCCTCGATGAATCGGACTTCTATTTTACCGAACATAAGATCATCTTTGATGTCTTAAAAAGAGCCTATTGCAACGACAAACCTGCCGATGTTCACCTTGTCTGCGAAGAGTTAAAGCGGAGTGAAAAGCTGGAGGCTGTCGGCGGAGCGGCTTACGTCGCCACACTCGCCCAATATGCAGGCACATCTGCCTTTATCGAAGAATATGTCGCCCTTGTCAAAGACAAATCTATTCTTCGAAAGATGGTTTATGCAGCCCAGGCTGTTGAAAAAACCGCATTAAAAGATCCCGAAGATGTCCATGCAGCTCTTGATGATGCCCAGCAGATGTTTTTCAAAATCAGCCAGGCAGCAAACCCAGGGGCAGGACTTCTTTTAAGCGATATTCTTTCGGGAGTAAAAGCCGCAAGCCAAAAGCCCTATATTAAACAGCTGGAAGATCTTCAGGAGCGCTACCAAGAGCTTGGGATAGATGATTCTAAGATCACAGGGATTCCAACCCACTATGTAGACCTGGATAAGATGATCAATGGGTTTAATAACTCCAACCTGATTATCCTGGCAGCCCGCCCTGCAATGGGAAAGACAGCTCTTGCCCTTAATATTGCTGAAAATATCTGTTTTAAAACAAAGCTACCAGTGGGGATCTTCTCATTGGAGATGACAGCCGAACAGCTTCTGCATCGCATTGTCTGCTCTCAGGCTGAAGTGGAGTCGGATAAGATCCGGACAGGAGCTTTAAGTGGGATAGAGTTTCAGCGTATCGTTGCATCCGTTGGAGAGATGCAGCAGTATACAATGCTCATCGATGATCAGCCGGGGCTTAAAATCACCGACCTACGCGCCCGGGCCCGCCGAATGAAGGAGAGCTATGGAGTCGCCTTTTTAATGATCGATTACCTGCAACTGATTGCAGGTTCAGGCACTAATCGTACATCAGAAAATAGGCAGAATGAGATCTCTGAAATTTCACGTATGCTCAAGACTCTTGCGCGCGAGCTTAATATCCCCATCCTCTGCCTCTCCCAGCTCTCGCGTAAGGTTGAGGATAGACAGGGACACCGCCCCATGATGAGCGACCTTCGAGAAAGCGGAAGTATCGAACAAGACTCCGATATTGTGATGTTTCTGCTTAGAAGGGAGTATTATGATCCGAATGATAAACCTGGAATGGCGGAGCTTGTTGTCGCCAAAAATAGACATGGCGGAGTAGGAAGTGTAAACTTAACTTTTTTAAAAGAACTCGCTCAATTTAGAAACTATGCCCCTATCCATATCTCCCTTCCTCAGGAAGAATCCTCCTTTGCTAACCTATAATTGAGTTGCTCTTTACTTTTTTCTGCAAATGCGATAAACTCCCCTCTCATTGCCGATTAAGGAGTGTCTCATGTCATCTGTTAAGAAAAAGCGACGTGTAAAAATCGCTAAGCATAAGCGAAAAAAAAGACGCCGTCGTGATCGTCATAAAAACTAATTAATACTGTTTAGCTTTATAAAAAATTTTTATAGTTATGCCAATCCTTTAAAATGAATTTTGAGGATTGGTATTGTTTTTTTTATAGTCGATTAAATTTTAAATGATATATTTGGGCTGCGTCCAACCCCGGGAGCTTTCACACAGCCGAAATGTATTATTTAAAACTTAATCGACTATATGTGGAACTATCCGAAACTTTTTGATCTGATTGTTGTGGGGGCCGGCCATGCGGGATGCGAGGCTGCGCTAGCTGCTGCCCGGATGGGCGTTAAAACTCTTCTTCTCACAATGAACCTCGATACCATTGGCAAAATGAGCTGCAATCCAGCAATTGGCGGAATTGCAAAAGGGCATATGGTCCGCGAGATCGATGCTCTTGGCGGAACGATGGGAAAGCTGATTGACAGGACGGGAATCCAGTTCCGCATGCTCAATAAGACCAAGGGCCCAGCTGTTTGGGCACCCCGGGCGCAAGCTGATAAGATCGCCTACCAGACCGAGATGAAGCATCTCATTGAAAAGACTCCAAATCTCTTTATTATGCAAGGCACGACTGAATCTTTCACAGTCGAAGATGGGCAAGTGACAGGTGTCACGACAAAAGAGGGCATTTTCTATTCAGGCAAAACTGTTGTTCTCTCTTCGGGAACTTTTATGCGGGGTTTAATGCATATTGGAGAAAATAACTCGCAAGGGGGACGGGCGGGCGACGCCCCTTCGATTGGTCTTTCAAAATGTTTAAGCGACCATGGCTTTTCTCTAAAACGACTTAAAACCGGCACTCCTCCACGCATTAATGGAAAGAGCATTGACTTCTCGGAGCTCGAAGAGCAAGCGGGAGAGGAGGGAATTTTCTTCTCTTACGACAAGCAAGAGTATGAACGGCTGCCCCAGGTTTCCTGCTTTATCACCTATACAAATGCAGAAACACGAGAGATCATTGAAAAAAACCTTCATCGCTCCCCCATGTATTCGGGAAAAATTGAAGGAATCGGTCCTAGATATTGCCCCTCTATCGAGGATAAGATTGTCCGTTTTAGCGATAAAGAGAGACATCAGATCTTTTTAGAGCCGGAAGGAATCAATACTGAGGAGATCTATGTCAATGGAATCTCCTCCTCGCTACCCTTTGATGTCCAGTATCAGTTGGTGAAAACAATTGCAGGGCTTGAAAATGCCGATATCATCCGCCCGGCTTATGCTATTGAATATGATGCTCTGACATCGGGCCAGATTCGAGCTACTTTCGAGACTAAAAAAATTGAGGGACTTTTTTTGGCGGGACAGATCAATGGGACCTCAGGGTATGAAGAGGCCGCAGCTCAAGGGCTCATTGCTGGAATTAATGCAGCTGCCAAGGTTCTTGGGAAAAAATCCCTTCTTCTCCCCCGCTCTTCAAGCTACATAGGTGTGATGATAGACGACCTTGTCACTAAAACTCTTGATGAACCCTACAGAATGTTTACAAGCCGCGCAGAGCACAGGCTTTTGCTACGGCAGGACAATGCCGATTTAAGGCTTCGCCACCTCGGTTACGAGTATGGACTCATTGATGAAAATCAGATGGCAGCCCTGATTGCCAAACAAAAGAATATCGAGAGTGAGGTTGAGCGTCTAAATAGGATTTTTATTCAGATCAATGGCCATGGCGTCTCCCTTGGAAAATTTCTCTGCCGCCCTGAAGTGACCTACCTGACTCTTTTACGCGATTTTCCAAATCAGGTTTTTGATTTCGGAGAAGAGTGTAATTTTCAAATTGAGCTTGAGTTGAAATATACCGGTTATATTGAAAGGCAAAAGGCGGATATTGCACGCTACCAAGAGATAGAGAACATTAAAATCCCGCAAAGTTTTGACTTTAAAAAAGTGACCGGCTTGTGTAACGAGGCAAAAGAAAAGCTCTCGGCTTTTCTTCCAGAAACTCTAGGACAGGCTTCCAGAATCAGCGGCGTCTCCCCATCAGATATTCAAGTATTAATGGTCGCAATCCACCACTAATCTCCACACAGGCCATACTCGAAAAATTTAATAACAGGATGGGCAGGATAGATTTTATCACTATCCTGCCCATCCTGTTATTTATTATGATGCTTGGGAGGGAGCGAGAATCTTTTGCATGTGAGAGAGGAGGGTGAGGTTAAATGACTCTTGCGCTTCTAATTGGGTAAGAAGACCCTCTATTGATTTATCTTCCCCCTGGAGGGCTTCGGCCAGGATGCGGCCATCCCCGGGAGAAGTGGTAGAATGAAGATAAATCGTAAAAGTCACAAGAGCTCTTTTTTTTGCTTCATCTATTACAACCGAGTGAAATGAGCTTGTTGTCGTCTCAAGATCGACCTCGAACATTGCTGTCGGCGGAGAGATAGCAATCCCACCCGGGCTCGAATGAAGAATCTGTTCAAAATTTTTTGTCTTTTCAGGTTCCAACCATTGCCAATGACTACCTCCTCTCACATTGAGAGTCTCATATAAACCTATAAGAGGAAAACAGATAAGCCCCTCTGGACCCGCTTTATATACTTCGTCAGTCTCTATACCCACGCCTAGCCAGGAATGAAGAATATAAAAGCGTTTAGACCCCTTAAGGTTACTAGCATCATCAATTTGAAAATAAATTTCAGGTATAATACCCTGCTCTTCCAATAATTTTTGGATAGGCTCAGGAAAGTTTTTAAGTCGATCAGCAGGTAGTTTAATTGTCACAAGGCTATCTCCCATAGGGTAGTCATCCGGCGTATAAACCCCAATCTTAGGAGTTGCAGTCATTCCCAATGCTGGACAACTCGGTAATTCCAAATCTGTCGTAGTCGAGGCTATATTAATAGCTGGGAGAGGACCTTGACTTCTTTCGGGGAGCACAGCTGGAGGAGTATAACTCACAGAGGGCTTTCTTTCTTTTGCAAAGCAGAAGAAGAATAAGGCTCCTTTAAAAGAAAAAAGGGATGTGCCAAAGCCCCCAACGACAATGTATGGGATGACTGACCAATCCCAAGCAAAATATGCTATGCCTGCGGCTACCGCAATTATTATACCTAGGTCAAAAACGATCGCCGAGACTATTAACCCTCCAATTTGAAGGTTAGGATGAATTGACAAAAAGCAGAATTTAACCCTGGGTTTTACAGGGGTAAAAGAGGCAGCGCTTAAAGAAGTATTCTTATTCCCGCAAATCATTTATCTAAAGTTTTTTATTATATATAACAAATTATAAATGATTTAGAGATTTTTATAAAGAAAAAATAAAATTATTTTTCTTACTCAAACTTATCGGCGTTTGGCTATTTTTCCCCATCCGAATCTTCAGTTACTGGCGCAAATCTTGGCCCTTTGATCGGTGGTATACCTCTTCCTCGAGGAACTCCTTTGCCACCTCTAACGCCTCTTGGAGATGCTCTCCCTGCACCTCTTCCTCGAGAACCGGCTCTTGGTGCACTCTTGGTTACCGGGGTGGGGGCATGCGTTTTTGCCTTTCCTGTACCTCTAGGGTCTGCCTTAGTGTCAACTCTCGGAGGGGTTGCGATTGGGGTAGGAGCAGGGGGAACGGCCGGAGCTTTTTTGACTACTGGGTGGGGTTCTAGGGAGAGCACTTTCCCCATCCTTTGAACTGTATTGTCAAACATTTCGTCTGTTGATCTTTCCTCCTCCATATCATCAAGTGCACCAAAAAAACCACCAAGAGTCAGCTCTTCTCCATCTAAAGCTGCCAGGATTTTTCCACCAACTGTTTTTACTTCTTTGTCATGAACCACGATCGAATAGGTGACAATGGCTCTTGCTTTCTTTTGTCCCGCCCCATCGGTATATTCCTCTTTCACTACTGAGTAAAAAGAAGAGAAGGATTTGCTCGTATCTACGCTAACAAGACAGGTATGATTAGTGGAATGCTTTACTGAGCCATCCGCAGGATTCTCTTTTCGGTCAAATCCCACATCATATTTTTTTAATTGGCCATTAGGTGGATTGACAGCCATTCTCGGAGATCCTGGCTTCTTTTCTTCTTCATATTGGTTCTCTAGAATGTTGCATCCTTCAACCTCAAAAATTCCAGCCTCAACCGTACTCTTTAATTTATCTTCCGATAAGTTTCCCAAGTCCTCCACATCTCTAAATTTCCAGGCAAGGGGAGCTAGATTTCTAGTTTGCATTACCTCTTGTTTTTTAAACTTAGTGACTTCTGAGTCATCATAGACAACAAGTTTAAGTTCCAAATCGTTGTCATCAATACCCTGCACTGCAAGTCTAACGCCTTCGGGGAGCCCCTCCCTGTGCTGCGGTGGAAGATCCACGACAAGAGGTACCCTTGCGTAATTTAATCCTGTTGCTTCCTTTGACCCCGTTCGCTTATAAGCTCCTGTAATATTAGGGATTGCTAAATGACCCCCAAATTTGTTCCTAATAACTTCGGATGTTCTAAGGCTAGATGTACCCCTTGCATCTGAATCCACTCGTAAATCAACACCCTTACGTATTATTTCTGCGTCATTCTGCTCTGATTGTAATGACTCATTCCTAATCAGTGTACGTCCACATAATGCTATATGGGCATCTTGATCCGGGTAGGAGGATTTCCACGCTTCGAGCTGTGAGTTTGCAAAATGTCTAATAGGCTCTGGGGGGCTTTTTTTCGCCCAGATCCACCAGGCCCTAGTCTTTTTAGGAGGTATATACGTTACATCCTTTGGATCAGCAAATGTGGGGGGGGATCCACCCTTTTTCTGCCATATACCCCGCTGTGGTCTGCTAGTAGCTTCCACGTTAGAGGAAGTGGCAAGGATAGCCAATGTCAAAATAACCATAATAGCTATGACTGCACCACAAGGGATAAACATCATCAGACTAGTGCATCCAAAGTAGAAGACACAGGCGGCGATCACGCCGGCTGCAAGAGCTGCTACCACCAATGCTACAATGATTACGTTTCTACGCGTATCAGTAGACGTAGTAAAACCTAACCATGTTACTTGCTGATTGGAATTGGTCTTCCCATTCACCGACGGAGGCTGCCCCGCTGGAAGAACTGGGTTTGTGCCAGGAGGGGGTGTTGGATTTAATGCTGTCATAGTACCTATTAATAAAATGCAAATAATATAAAATTATAGTAGTATTATAGCTTATAAACACATTTTTTTGAAGATTAATTAATGGTTAAGCATTTAAGCATTATAGAGATGAGAGGAGCCCCCATCCTCGAGCAGCTCCAGCTCGAGGAGGCGCTTTTACGCTCTGATTCTCGCAATATCTGCTTAATAAACCAGGGATCAACCCCCGCTATCGTAATGGGCGTCTCCACCCATAAGGAGGATGTCGTCGATCTAAAAAAAGCGGCCCGGGATAATATTCTCTTGATTAAACGTTTTAGTGGAGGGGGGACTGTCTATATAGATGAGAAGACTCTTTTTGTAACCTTTATCTGGCAGAAGGAGGACATTGACCTTCCTCCCTTTCCAAGAGAGATTATGAAGCTTTCAGAGAGGATCTATGCCCCCCTCTTTGGCTCCCTTCCCTTCTCTTTGCGGGAAAATGACTATGTTATAGGAGAGAAAAAGGTTGGAGGCAACGCCCAGTACTTTCAAAAGATGCGTTTTTTACACCATACCTCCTTTCTATGGGAATTTGATCCTCTCAAGATGGATTATCTTCTTCAGCCTAAAAAACAGCCCGAGTATCGTCAAAATCGCCCCCACTCCGACTTTTTAACATCTCTTTTCCCCCACTTCTCTTCTATAGAGAGATTTGTCGATGCATTAAAACGCAGCCTCTCTGCATTTTTTTCGCTTCAAGAGCTCTCTCAAGAAGAAGCAAAAAAAACCCTTCTCCTTCCCCACCGCAAAGCTACACAAATTATTGCATTCTAATATTTTTTGGAGGGCGGAGGCTCTTTGCCATTGTAGCTGGTACAGCGGAAGATAATCGCAAATTTGACTGTTTTGCCATAAGAGTCAAAGAGAGGCTCAATCCCTGCAACTTCCACGCTCTCAAAATAGGGTTGAAGACGATGAGCATAATGCGAAATATACCAGGGAAGGGCCTCCTCAAAATTGTTACTGTTTTCAGCCAGGACAAAATAGCCTGTTTTTCCAACCTCTCCGGGATTCATTCCAGGCCAATAGGTGAACTGATTTTTCCGAGAACTCCCTAAATTAAGAAAGTAGGCCCTTTTTTGACCCGCCTCATAAAAACTTAAAATGCTTGTAATCTGATATTTATCTGAAAAAAGAAAATCTTTTTCAGGATCATAACCGCTTAATTCCAAGCTTTGAGTGAGGCGCCGCCACCCTAAAGTCTGCCGAAAAGGGTTTACCTTGTAGGGGATCTGCCACCTTGGGAAAATATTATGCTCTTGAATAAAGGGGATAGAAAGGGTGAAAAGGCAAAAAGCTAGAGAGGTGAAGAGACCAATGGGAAGCCAGATCCTCCCCTTTTTATTAGCTGCCCAAGCGGCTAATACAAAACCCGATGGATAGAGGTAGAGTGCCCAGTTAGGCTGGATTTTTTTAAAGAGGGAGTTTAAGAGATAAAGAAGGACTCCCGTTGGAAAGATAGCAAGCAGAATAAGAAGCTTTTTTCGGCTTCTATAGGCCAAAAATACTCCTATGCACATTAATATAAAAAAGATGGGAAAAATAAGTCCCATTTGAGCGGAGAAAAAATCGATAAAATTTCCTACCTTTGCACTGCGGTGGCCGGCTGGTTTAAAAAAAGTATAGAAGACATGTTTAAAGGTTGCAAAATCATGACTGCTATTCCAGATGAGGCTAGGCAAAAGCCCGCAAAGCGAGATAAGAACTCCTCCAATAAGAGTTTTTTGACGCATCTTTTTGTAAAAAATAGCCAAAATAAAAATAAAGGGCCAAAAAGCATAGACTACCCACTTATAGAGAGCGCCAAAGAAGATAAATAGGCCCGGCAGAAGATAGTTCGGCTGGGTTTCTTCCGTCTGAAGACCCTTAGACACCTCCCCAATTGCCAGAGTAAAAAATAGGATTGCCCCAAGATCCGTAGTAGCTGGAAAAGCGAAGAAGATCCCAAAGGGGGAAAAGGCAAAGCAAAGAGCTGCCCAAAAAGCGATCTCGGCAGAAAAAAGGGCGAGGCGAGCAAGCCTCCAAATGGTTAAACTTAAGAGAAAATTGAGGAAGAGAGCTCCAAAACGCACCCCAAAAAGGGTATTTCCAAAGAGCTTTGTTGTTAAAAAAATCTGCCAGGCAATAAGTGGAGGCTTGCTGTAGTAACTGATTGCGGGACTTTGACTCCATGTCCAATACTGCGCCTCATCAGGAGAGAGGTCCATCCCCGAAAAGAGAAGGATCAAAGCTGCAAAAAGAGCTTTGAGAAGAAGAATACATAGAAGGAGGTAAAAAAGTTTTCTACTCCCTATCCGAGAAACTAAAAACATCACTAAGTGCTTGTAAAGTCACATCACGACCAATGACAGCAATACTATCAGTCAGAGGGATATTTTTGGGACAGACTTCGACACAATTTTGGGCATTTCCACAATCTGAGATCCCCCCCTCCTCCATAAGAGGGCGTAAGCGCAGCGCTTTTTGCATCTTGCCTGTGGGATTGGCATTAAAAAGGCGGGCGGCAGAGATGGCTGCCGGACCTATAAACTTTGAGTGGCTATTGATCTGGGGGCAGGCTTCCGAACAGCATCCGCATGTCATGCAAGTCGAAAGAGAGTAGATCACCTCCTGCTTTGCCGGAGCAATAAGCGGCCCAGGGCCGAGCGGCCCGGGCCCTGTGGTAAATGAGCTGTCGGCATCAATCCAGCCATGCACTTTTTTGAGATTCTCAAACATAATGGAGCGGTCAACAATAAGGTCGCGCACAAGAGGAAATTTTGTAAAGGGAGCTAAAACAAGAAAACGCTTCTTTGTAGAGGCGATATAGTTTTCAATTAAAGCTGTACAGGCTTGTCTTGGGAAACCATTAATCAGCATAGAGCAGGAACCGCATACCTCTTCAAGACACCCCTGTTCCCACACAATGGGGGTGACCCTCTCTCCTCTGCGGTTTATGGGATTTTTTTGAATCTCCATCAGCCCCGAGATCACATTCTCTCTATGGCGCAAGGGAAGCTCAAACTCTTCCCAGTATTGATTTCCCGGAGCACCTCGTAAAACTCTTAAAACATATTTATCTTTTGGGATCTCTTCTTCCATACCAACCTAATTAAACAATTTTTGGAACATTACGCGGGAGATTTTTCAGCTCGGGTCTACTTTTTTTTGCAACACGGTAGTCGCGGAGTTCTGGCTCATCGATGTGTCTTGTATCGACGGGCTCATAGGTGATAAGAGGTTCGCCCTTGAGAGGGTCATAGGTAGCAATGGTCGTTTTAAGCCAATTTTTATCATCGCGCTCCGGGAATTCGGGTTTAAAATGGGATCCGCGAAATTCATTGCGAAGAAGAGCGCCCTTTGTGATCACTAGGGCTAGTTCGAGCATCGATTGGAATTGATGGGCAAACTGAAGGGTCTGGTTAACAAAAAGCCCCCGGTCATCAAGAGAGATCTGTTGATATCTCTCTCGTATCTCTTTGATTTTAGCAATTGTCTCTTCAAGGAGAGGGTTTGTCCGTTTCACCGTTACATTGCGCACCATATAGTCGGCAAGTTCCTCGTGGAGCTTAAAGACGTTCTCCTTTCCCTTGCGGTTCAAAAGCTCTTTTATAAAGCCCTCTTCGCAGGCTACCGCCTCCTCAAAGATCTTCTCCTCTGCAGCTGCAAAAGAAGAGGCGTGGGTCTCAATGTAGCGAGGCGCTTCCATACCGACGACAAGTCCGCCAAAGATGCAGGATAATAGAGAATTCGCTCCTAAACGATTAGCTCCATGATATTGATAATCAGACTCTCCCACATTGAAAAGCCCGGGAATATTGGTCATCTGCCGAAAGCGCTTTAACCTATCAGGATCATCGGCTGCCGGCCAGTCGACCCACCCCCCTCCCATTGAGTAGTGGACTGCAGGGAAGATCTTCATAGGAACTTTTCTCGGATCCTCTCCTGTGAACTTCTGGTAGATATCTAAAACCGATTCGAGTTTATGCTTTACCTCCTCGCTAAGATGGGTCACATCGAGATAGACTTGTGATTCCCCCTCAACGCCTAACCCCAATTCGCAGACGCGGAGCACCTCTCGGGCTCCGACATCCCGTCCGACGAGATTGCCATAAGCTGGGTACATCTCTTCCAAAAAATACCAGGGCTGCCCGCTCTTTCCACAAGGAATCATCTCTCCATTGGGGGCTTGAATTTGTTTAGAAGAGTCTCCCCAGACCCAGACTCTCCCCCCCTCTCCACGGACCGATTCAGAGATAAGCCTTAGCTTATCGTGAGCGGGAATTGCTGTCGGATGTATTTGGATAAATTCCCCATTGGCATAGCGCATCCCCTGCATAAAGAGGCGCCCATTGGCAGCTCCTGTACAAAAGGTGGAGTTGGTCGATTTTTTAAAGATGAGTCCGGGCCCCCCGCTTGCAACGACAATCGCATCGCCTCGCAGCACTTCGAGCTTCTGGTTAAAGAGATTCATCAGTACAATCCCGCGCGCTTTCCCATCATGATCTTTCACAAGACGCAGGAATTCATGGTTTTCAAATTTTTCGACCATTCCTACTGTTTCAAAGCGGCGCACCTGCTCATCGAGGGTATAGAGAAGCTGCTGCCCCGTTGAGGCGCCGCAAAAAACCGTCCGATGGTAGAGGGTTCCCCCAAAGCGGCGCACATCCAGATGTCCCGAAGGACTCCGGTTAAAGGGACAGCCAAAACGATCCATCATATCGATAATATGGGGGGCTGCAAGACACATCTCGAGCACGGGGGGTTGATTTGCTAAAAAATCTCCCCCCTTGATTGTGTCATAAGCATGAATTAGAGGAGAGTCCTCCTCCCCCTTTGTATTCATAGAGGCATTGATTCCCCCTTGCGCGCAGACAGAGTGGGAACGTTTCACTTTAGTCACCGAAACAATTTTGACATGGCACCCATTTTCAGCAAGGCGCATCGCAGCTGATAATCCCGCAAGCCCTCCCCCAATTACTATAACTTCTTTTTTATCCATAAACTCTTAGGTGTGTATCTGGAAGGTGATATAGACGCCCCAAGCAGCCATTAGACCCATCACAGAGACAATAAACATGAGGCCATTGCAAATTTTGCGGAAAATCGATTGGGCTCTCCGCGTGATAATGATTCCCCAGGTAATAAGAAATGTCCATAAGCCGTTAAAGGCATGGTAGGCTGATGCAATCACTAAAATGGAATAGAGAATAACCATCAGGGGGCTTTTAAAGGTCTCTCTCACAACAAGAAAATAGGCGGCTCCAGCGCTCGGAGCTACAGCTATGACTTGATTCTCTTTCAGTTTTTTTATCCCCCCTATCTTTTGCTCCTCCTCTAACATCTGGCTCTTAGTATAAAGTTGAGTGCCCAACTTTTCGGCTGTGTCATAGAGTCCAGCGTCACGGTTAAGTTTAATGATATAGTTGCTACTGAGGTCATGGTGAACAAGGAGAGGATTCTCCACAAAACGCATCTGAATGACATGGGCAAGGATGCCCACTACAAGAATCCAAGAGGTAATCCTCTGCCAGCTATAAGCGCGATTACGGGGATATTGGGGAAGGGAGGGGGCGCTTCCATCTGTAATCTTTGAGTTCATCTTGCCTTGCATGGCATAGAACATCCCCCATCCCGCGTGAACAAGAAAAGGAAAGGCCAAGAGAAGTAGCTCAACAACCCTTAAATAGGGGATCGCATGGATCTTATTTACAAGAGAGATAAAGCCTGCGCCATTATCTTGAGTGTAAAAAGCTGCGAGAGAATTTACAAGCAGATGTTCAAAGAGGTATATAACAATCCATAGGCCCAACAATGAATGAAGCCTCCGCATCACAAAGGCTCTTGGAAGAGCTCTCTTCTCCTCTCCGGGAAAGACCTTCTCTTTTGTAGGCGTTGTCGTTGTCAATAGCTTTGCGCTGCTAAATTTTTTTTCCAATCTACAACGCCTCCCACCTTATGACAAGCAAAAAATTTTGTTGCGGGAGTTATATTTTTTAGCTGAGATCCTTATTGCTACTGCTCTCTGATTAAATTCTTGTTTTTTGACAGATTTTTTGTTATAATCACTTAACATTTAAATATTAAGGAGACAAACAATGCATATTCAATCTTTTCCCCTCGAAATTAGCTGCATGATTTTGGGACACCTTGATGATGATAGTATTAAAAATGCAGTTCTAGTAAGTCGTTACTGGTATCATGCAGTAGGTGTCTACACGACTCCGAGGCGAAAAGCAGCTTTCCAATATTTGCAACCCATTTTAAAAGAAGTATGTGATGCTATTGCTAACTGTTACAAAACACGTAATAAAATACTTGAAGCCTTCTCTCAAGATCCTACGAAACACATAAAAAATATTAATATTACTTGTTTTCGAAAAAAACAAATTGCCGGCCTGGAAAAAAAATGGTTGGAGAAGTTTTTAGAAAAAGCCTCGCTAGATAAATTACAATTACTAGAGGTCAAGTTAGAGGATACACGTTTTTTTGCTGATTTGCCCATAACGCTTATTATTAAGAAGAAATTGAAACTTCAAAGACCTCTCGAAAGGCTCTTTGATTTAGTACAAGAACGCCTAGGAACAAGTATCAGCCATTCTCTGAAAAAACTTAACCTCACTACATTTAGTATAATTAAACATTGCCCTCATCATGGCTTTTTTTTATTAAAACTTTTTTCTTATTATTATCGCACTAATTTCCCTCTACAAATGGTAAAGGATATAGATAAAGATCATGAAGCCAAACCTTTTGGCAATGATATATTAGAAATGACTGTTTGTACAGCCCAAAGCCCGCAAGATGGAGCATATATAAACTATCCTCTAGTTACATTCTCGCCCGATAGATATGAGTCTATAGGTCAGAATCGGGGGCCATTTCTGGGCTCACTCCTACTTCAGAAGCGGGGGCCATTTCTGGGCTCACTCCTACTTAATAGAAAATATAATACCCAAGCTTTTTCTATTTATCTCTGGTTATGCACCTTCTCACGCGAAGTTCCAGGACACAATAAATTCTTGAATTTTTCTTATCGTGTATATGTCAAGGTTTGTCAAATTATTCATGATCATCATTCAAGCTTTGGTTTTTTTCCTAAAAACCCTGAGTTATCCTCAAAATGTTTAGAATTTTATAAACATATGGCTGAGAAAAAGTTACATGCTCTCGAAAAAAAACAAAAAAAAATTGAACCAGCCCCTTCAGGAGAACCTCTTTTTATAGGGTGTGATGACGCAGAGCCAGAGGTTATTACGGAGCTAGTTCAAAAAAGATTAGTCGCAGAACGGGAAAATCCTATAGATAAAGACGAAATAGTAAAAAAACTGAATCAAGAATTCATTATCCTAGCGAAGCATTACAGAGATGAATCGAAATTCGAAGACTTATTGAAATTAATGAAGTTTTTAAATTACTCGGACCAGAAAGATTTTCTACATTTGTTTATGTCCATTTTAGAAATTTTTGACTCGAATCCCCAAGTAATAGTTAAATTAATACAAAAAGTAAATAATTATCATAGATTATTAAATAATAAAGGTATCTCATACTCCACAAAAATTTGTTTTCTTTCAAAACATTTGCTATCTACTCGTATTGTGGATTTGAAATCTCAGCATGATTTCTTAAAAATGTTTAAATTATCCAAATATGAAAGATTCCAAATTGCCTCAACGATGTTACATATAATCTCAAGTAACGGGCGGAACGAGCGGTTGGCTCAAAGACTGCCCCTAGTGATGGCTTTAATGGGTGTTTCCCTCCTTCCATCTGAGGCTCAATTGCCCAGCCCCGAGGCGGGTGAAGGCAAAGGAGAACCTATGGAAGTCGATGACGAATGCGAAAAAAAATACTATTAATAACATTCTAAAAGAACTTAAACTTCTTATTGAACGGAGCTAAGCCGCAATCTTAGGTCTAAGGCCTACGTTAGGCGAGCCATGCAAATCGGCCCTATCCAAAACCTCGAAAGAATCACAATGTGCCCTTTAGGACTGAGTTCTTCAAATCCTGATTGCTATCTACTGCTCTCTTATTAAATTCTTGTTTTTTTACAGATGTTTTATTATAATCCATTAGCTTTTAAAGTTTAACGAGACAAATAATGTCTATTCACCCTCTTTCCTCTGTGAAACTTTTTTTTCCCTTAGAGCTTAGCTGCATGATTGCAGAAAACCTTGATGATGATAGTATTGGAAATGCAGCTCTAGTAAGTCGTCAGTGGTATGATGCAGTAGTTGGCTTCAAGAGTTTATCGCGAAGAGACGCTTTCAGACATTTGCAACCCATTTTACAAGAAGTATGTGATGCTATTGCTAAATGTTGCAAAATATCTAAAAAAATACTTGTAAAATTCTCTCAAAACCCTACGGAATACATAAAAAATACTGCTTGTTATCGGATAGAACAGATTGCCGAGGAGGAGAAAAAATGCTTGGAAGAGTTTTTATGCAACGCCACGGAAAAAGCATTAGAATCCCTAGAGGACAGTTTAAAAGAGGATACACCTTTTGCTGATTTGCCCATAACGCTTATTATTAAGAAGAAATTGAAACTTCAAAGACCTCTCGAAAGGCTCTTTAATTTAGTACAAAAACGCGTGACAAAGAGACTCTGCCATCCTGTTTCTCCTCTTTCGAAAGGCACTATATTTAGTATAGTTAAACTTTGTCCTTATCATGGCTTTTTTTTATTAAAACTTATTTCTTATTATAATAATTTTAATGATTTCCCTCTACAAATGATAAAGGATATAGATAAAGATCATGAAGCCAAACCTTTTGGCGATGATATATTAACAGCGACTGTTCATACAAGGCGAGGAGTAGGTGGAGCATATGTGAACCATGCTATAGCTATATTCTTGCCCGATAGAAGCAATAGGAAGCAAGATTATCTTCGAACTCCAAATGAGGGGCCATTTCTGGGCTCACTCCTACTTAATAGAAAATATAATACCCAAGCTTTTTCTATTTATCTCTGGTTATGCACCTTTTCACGCGAAGAAAACAAGAAATTCTTGAATTTTTCTTATCGTGTATATGTCAAGGTTTGTCAAATTATTCATGATCATCATTCAAGCTTTGGTTTTTTCCCTGAAAAGCCTGAGTTATCCTCAAAATGTTTAGACTTTTATAAACATATGGCTGAGAAAAAGTTACATGCTCTCGAAAAAAAACAAAAAAAAATTGAACCAGCCCCTTCAGGAGAACCTCTTTTTATAGGGTGTGGTGACGCAGAGCCAGAGGTTATTACGGAGCTAGTTCAAAAAAGATTAGCCGCAGAACGGGGAAATCCTATAGATAAAGACGAAATAGTAAAAAAGCTGAATCAAGAATTCATTACCCTAGCGAAGCAATACAGAAATGAATCGAAATTCGAAGACTTATTGAAATTAATGAAGTTTTTAAATTACTCGGACCAGAAAGATTTCCTAAAATTGTTTAATTACATTTTAGCACTTTATGGACGAATTTCCCAAGTAGTAGTTAAATTAATACAAAAAATAAACAATTTTCATAGAATGCGGCTAATTGCGAACGGATTTTTGCATCCTACAAAAATTTATTTTATTTCAGTCTATTTGACACATACTCTTAATGAGGATTTGAAATCTCAGCTTGACTTCTTGAAGGAGTTTGAATTAACCAAATATGAAAGATTCGACATTGCAAGAAGGATGTTAGAGACAATCTCAGGCGGGCAAAGCGAGCGGTTGGCTAAAAAACTGCCCCTGGTGATGGCTTTAATGGGTGTTTCCCCCCTTCCATCTGAGGCTCAATTGCCCAGCCCCGAGGCGGGTGAAGGCAAAGGAGAATCTATGGAAGTCGACGACGAATGCGAAAAAAAATACTATTAATAACATTCTAAAAGAACTTAAACTTCTTATTGAACGGAGCTAAGCCGCAATCTTAGGTCTAAGGCCTACGTTAGGCGAGCCATGCAAATCGGCCCTATCCAAAACCTCGAAAGAATCACAATGTGCCCTTTAGGGCTGGGTTCTTCAAATCCTGATTGCTACTATTCCCTTATTAAATTCTTGTTTTTTTGACAGATGTTTTATTATAATCCATCAGCTTTTAAAGTTTAACGAGATAAATAATGTCTATTCAACCTTTTTGCTTTGTGGAACATTTGCCCTTAGAAGTCAGCTGCATGATTTTTGGAAAACTTGATGATGATGATAGTATGAAAAATGCAGCTCTAGTAAGCCGTCAGTGGCATCATGCTGTAGATACCTCCAAGAATACGGGGCGAGGAGAAGCTTTCCAATATTTGCAACCCACTTTAAAAAAAGTATGTGATGCAATAGCTGAATCTTGCAAAGTATCAAAACAAAGACTTGAAAACTTCTCTAAAAACCCTAAGAAACATGTTAAAAATATTACTTTGTATCGAAAAGGACAAATTGCCGAGGAGGAGAAAAAATGGTTGGAAAAGTTTTTAGACAAAGCCTCGCAACAATCATTAGAATCATTAGAGATCAAGTTAGAGGATACGTCTTTTTTTGCTGATTTACCCATAACGATTATAATTAAGAGGAAGTTAAAAACTAAAACACCTTGCAAAGAGCTTCTTGATTTAGTGCAAAAACGCCTGGGAAAAAGTATCTGCCCTCCTGTTCTGAAAAAATTTAACTGCACTATATTTAGTATAATTAAACTTTTTCCTTATCACGGCTTGTTTTTATTAAAACTTATTTCTCGTAATTATAACAATGATTTCCCTCTACAAATAATAAAGGATATAGATAAAGATCATGAAGCCAAACCTTTTGGTGATGATATATTAGAAGTGACTGTTCATACAACTCCAAAAGCGCAAAATGGAAAATATGTGAACTGGACTCTACCTACATTCTTAGCCGATAGAAGTCAGAGGGTGCAAGATCATGAGTTTGTAGCTCATACTAAAGGGCCATTTCTGGGCTCACTCCTACTTAATAGAAAATATAATACCCAAGCTTATTCTATTTATCTCTGGTTATGCACCTTTTCACGCGAAGAAAACAAGAAATTCTTGAATTTTTCTTATCGCGTATATGTCAAGGTTTGTCAAATTATTCATGATCATCATTCAAGCTTTGGTTTTTTCCCTGAAAAGCCTGAGTTATCCTCAAAATGTTTAGACTTTTATAAACATATGGCTGTGAAAAAGTTACGTGCTCTCGAAAAAAAACAAAAAAAAATTGAACCAGCCCCTCCAAGAGAACCTCTTTTTATAGAGTGTGGGGATCTAAACCCACAGGTTGCGGAGCTAATTCAAAAAAGAGTAGAAGCAAATCAATGGGTAAATTCTCTAAAGAAAGAGAGAGAAATAAAAAATCTGAATCAAGAATTCATTACCCTAGCGAAGCGTTACAGAGATGCATCGAAATTCGAAGATTTATTGAAATTAATGAATTTTTTAAATTATTCGGATCAGGAAGATTTCGTAAAATTGTTTTCATCGATTTTAGGACTTTGTGACCGAAGTCCCCAATTAGTAGTTAAATTAATACAAAAAATAAACAATTTTCACAGAATGTCAATGACTGCAAATGGAATCTTGCATTCTACAAAAAATTATTTTGTTGCCCAACATTTGGTATTTACTCATACTGAGGATTTGAAATCTCAGCTTGATTTCTTGAAGGAGTTTAAATTAACCAAATATGAAAAATTCCACATTGCAATAAGGATGTTAAATACAGTGTTACGCGAGCAAAGCGAGCGGTTGGCTAAAAAACTGCTGCCCCTGGTGATGGCTTTAATGGGTGTTTCCCCCCTTCCATCTGAGGCTCAATTGCCCAGCCCCGAGGTGGGTGAAGGCAAAGGAGAAGAGTCTATGGAAGTCGACGACGGATGCGAAAAAACCTACGATTAATTCACTCCAAAAAGACGAGCTGCGTTCTGGGTCGTCGCAAAGGCAAGATCATGCTGGGATAAGTTGCATACCGTTGCAATGCATTTGGCGGTTTCTATAATAAATGCAGGCTCATTCTGCTTGCCCCGCCAGGGCATCGGAGCCAAATAGGGGCTATCTGTCTCAATGAGTAGTTGATCGAGAGGTACTCTTCTAGCGACCTCTCTTAAGGCCTCTGAATTTTTAAAAGTGACAATTCCCGAAAGAGATAGATACCATCCTCTCGAAATAACTTCACTCGCCTCTTCTAATGTTCCCGTAAAGCAGTGTAATACAAGAGGAGCATTTTTATATTCCGCGTCAAGCAAGGTAAAAAGATCAGAGAAGGCCTCACGGCAGTGAATGATCAAAGGAAGACCTGTTTCAAGAGCCAAGTGAGCATAACGGCGCAAAAAATTCTTTTGGATCGCAGGATCCGAGTATTTATAGTGATAGTCAAGTCCCGTTTCGCCAATAGCTACAACTCTCTTTTCTCTTGCGTGGCGAGCAAAAAAGGAGAACTCTTCTTCACCATAGGTTGCAACATCATGCGGTGTCGTTGCTCCTGCAGGGAGGACCCAGGGAAACTGCTCTTGCAAAGCAAGGGCATGTTCAAGCTCATGGGCTCTTGTAGCTATGTTGATAATCCGTCCAACTCCCCCCTTTAGTGCCCGATCAAGCAGAAGATTCAGGTCGGTTCGGAGCTCCTCGCAAGAGAGATGGGCATGCGAATCAGTGAGTATTTGCAAAGCTCTTATCCGTAACTTGAATTATTGCATTCACAACGACGGAGGAGGTCAGCGTTTGCGGCAAAATAATGGGATCGGCATTAGGATCACCCGGGTAGAGCACATAGACAGGAACTCCGCTTCTACCAAGCTCCTGGAGCTGTTTTGTGATGACCGGATCCCTTCTTGTCCAGTCAGCCTCCATTCTTACAATGCCCGCTGCCGCAAAGGCCCGCTCGCTCTCCTTGCTATGGAGAGCCATTTTGTTTGTTTGGCAAATAAGACACCACTTCGCTGTGAAATCAATAAATACCGGAGTCCCCTGCTCACGCAGCTCTTGAACACGATCTGGATCATAGGCTTCCCATCCCACTTTCTCATTTACCTGACTAGAGGTAGTAGGAGTATAGAGCGCTTTATGGATTTTAGCCGTATAAACCCCAAAACCTACCCCAAAGGCCATGACTGTGATAGCCAAAACAGTTGCAACCCTTCGTGTTGCACGTTTTTTCATCGGACCTGCAAAGGAGCCAAAAATCCATGCTCCAAGAGCCAACACCACAAAAGAGACGAGAAGGGCGAAGATGGCCATATTGTCTGTTTGAGCTCCAAAAACCCAAACAAGCCACACGACTGTTCCCATCATCAAAAAGCCCATCAACTGCTTAAAGACAATCAGCCAGTTGCCGGGTTTTGGTAAAAAACGGACAAGCTTTGGAAAAGCGGAAAAAAGAAGATAGGGAAAAGCCATCCCGATCCCCATAGAGGTAAAGATGGCAAGATTAAGAAAGGTCGGTAGAGTCATTGCAAAGCCAAGTGCCGGTCCTAAAAGAGGGCCTGTGCAGGGGGTCGCGACAAGGGTAGCTAATACCCCGCTCCAAAATGAGCTTAAGAGAGGAGAGGATTTACTTTTACTTGGCTGCCCAAGAGAGATAAGGGAGGTCCCCATCTCAAAGACTCCAAAAAGGCTTAATCCTAAAAGAAAGAGTACTGAAGCCAGAATAACAACAAAAATCGGCTCTTGCAGCTGAAAGCCCCAGCCTACTCCCTCACCGTAAGCACGCAAAAGAAGCAGAAGTCCGGCCAAGATCCAGAAAGAGAGGATCACCCCAAGAGAAAAAACCGCTCCCTGCTTAAAAATCAGAGATCGCTTTTCTCCGGCCATCTTCACAAAGCTAAAGATCTTCAACGCGATCACAGGTAGAACGCAGGGCATCACATTGAGAATAAGGCCGCCGACAAATGCCAGGCCAAGAGCTACCCAAAAGCTCGCCAGTCCTGCATTGATTTTGCCAGCCGTTCCCGATGGATGATCAAGAGTTGTATCGATGATAATAGCTCGTTTTATATCGCTCCCCTTTTCAGTAACGAGAAGCACCCCTTTAAGAGAGGGGGGAATCACAGCCTCGGCTAGTTCAAGATCTAAAGTAAACCCCTCTCCCCGTTTTTTAAGGGTTTGGGGAGCCTGGTGGTCAATGAGCCCCTCTTCGGGGAAGAAAAACGCTTCAACGATCTCAAAAAGCTTGCCCGGAGCAGAATCAAATTCAATCACAATCTTATCTTGCGCAGCTTTTGCTTTGACAATGCCCTCTTCCTTATGAAGGGGCTTGGGAAGAAGATCGCGTGCATCATTAAAGTAGAGAGCAACGATCTCATTGAACTCAGGAGGATGGGCCTTCACAGGAAGGGTCAGCGTAACGTCAGCATTTCCGGGAACGCAGGATTCATTACAGGCAAGCCAGCTCACCTCGGCGCTGATCTTTATCTCTTCGCCAATTTTAAGATTTTTCGGGGGAATGATTTCTGCCAAGAGCACCACAGAGTCGGTATATCCATAAGCGGTAAGGGTTTCTTGCGAAAATTTCTCGGGATAGGGCCAATGAAGGGGGCCTACTTTAAATCCTTCGGGAAGATTCCAGTTCACCTGGGTTGGAAATCCAGAATCTCCAGGGTTGACCCAATAGGTATCCCACCCTTTAGCCATCTTAAGACGGACACCCACCCAAAAAGCTCGCCCCGGGTTAATTGCATCCTCTTCAGAGAGAAGTTCTGCAATAACTGGAGCCCTCTGTTCCTGTTCCATGGGGATGATTGTTTGATCATTACCAAAAACGGGAGAGGAAAAAGGGACGAAGAGAGCTATTAAAAAGGGTAGAAGAATTAAAGATAGTTTTTTCACTAGGCCTCCACTTTGACAAAACATTTTATCCTAATAAGATAGAAATGTCAATAGAAAATTAAGAAATAATTAACTCTTCTTAATAATCACTCCCTTTATATCAATGATAAGGATCGTTTGAAAAGTAAAAATTAGTAATTGAAAAAAAAAATCATCTCCTTTATATTTGTTTAATAATCAAATAAGGATTTACTCATGTTTACGGCTCTTTCAGGGTCTCTTCCCTGTTCATCCTTAATGACAAGAAAGGAAAGTTGCGGACTCCCCCTTATGGTCAGTACTTGTGCCGGCACTCTTGATGCAATTACAGGGATTTTCCTATTTAACTTAGGGATTCTCCTGCTATTCAGTGCATTCTCTCTGCCATTATCTCCTTTTTGGACGTCAGCAGCAGCATGGTCAGCAACGGCAATAGGGGGATTTTCTCTTGTTGTTGTTGCGACAAGGATTGCTGCTTATGCAATTCAAACCATTTTGTGTCCAAGCTGCTGCCAACCCGGCCGTTCAAAAGAATTTTAAAAGGAAAATTTATGTTTCAAGCTCTCGCTCCCTTATGTGTTCGAATCCCAAATGAGCAAATTAAAATCGCACAAAGGATGAATAAGAAAAATATTCCTTTATTAATAACTCTGAACCTTCTTGAAACAATTGCCGCAGTGGCTCTTTTAGCATTTGGACTATTGGTTGTATTTCATGTTTTCTCTCTTCCTTTAAATTCTATGTGGGCATCTGCCATCACATGGTCAACAATTACGCTTGGGAGCTATACTCTAATCCTAAAGTTTCTTTTTACATTCTCTGCGTTAGGGAGCTACTGCCTCAACCGCGAAATGGCAACAAATAGGAAAGCATAAACTCATGGCATGCACGGCTATTTCACATATTTTCCCAATGGAAACAGACTTTTCCGGAAACCAAAAACCGCGATGGATCCATCTTATTGCCACCCTTTTTGATCTTATCACTGGATTTGTCAGTTTAATTATTGGAGGGTTTGTAAATTCGATCGAGATCTCCTCTACATTTCGAGGGATTTTAATAGGAGTTGGAGGCTACATTTTAACATTTTTCGCCATCAAGCTCATTGTTTTTTTGGTAAAAGCCTGTTTCAATGAGATACAACGCCTTCAAAACAACACAGAGGGATCATTAGTCCTTCTTCAGTAAGAAATCCAAAGAGAAATTTTACCCCAGATTCGACTGGAGGATTTTTTGAGCCAAGGAAATTTTGGAGTTCAAAATTTGCAAAGAAATCATGGCAACGCCCTGAGAAAACTTTCCTTTTGTTCAAAAATCCTAAAGCCCTAGTCTGTCTCTCTCGTGGTAATGTTTTTTCTCCATTTTGGATTAAAGGGTTCCATGCTATGGTAAAGCAAAAAAGGGCGGCGCATGAACCATCTTTTCCCCTACTTTGCAGTTAACCCAATTGCCGAAGCCTATAGATCTTCCGATCTATTTGGAAAGGGAATTTTTCTAGCCCTTTTTGCACTTTCTATTACCACATGGGTGATACTACTCCAAAAATCTCTACAAAATAGAAGAGCCGAAAAAGGTAAGGAGAGTTTTTGTGAAACCATTAAACAGTATAGAGAGAAATTTCTCTCAAATGGGCTGATGGCATCGCCAATGGTTCACCCTTTCTATTCCATCACGCAAACGCTGCATGAAAAAGCTCTGCCCATTGTGAAAGAACGGGGATTTATTACTCCCCCCGATAGAGAGATGATCGAAGCCTACCTCCACACAACAATCTCTAATGAGTCCAAGAAGCTTAAGGAGAGCCTCTCCATCCTCTCGATTACTGTAAGTCTTGCTCCCTTTTTAGGGCTCCTCGGTACTGTCTGGGGAATTTTAATCACCTTTAGCCAATTGCAGAGTGGGGCAAGCCAAGCCTCCTCTCAGCTTGTCATGGGGGGATTATCTATGGCCCTTGGCACCACAGTCTGTGGGCTTATTGTGGCAATACCTGCTCTTGTCGCTTACAACACTCTTAAAAACAAAGCAACAGACCTCACAATAGAAATGGAAGACTATGCCACTCTTCTCCTTGCTTACCTTGAAAAAGGATATGGAGCTAAAGAAAAGCTATGAGACGGCGTCTTGTCGGTACTGAATCCCCTGAATCGCAGGTTAATCTTACTCCGCTCATCGATGTTGTCTTTGTCATTCTGATTATGTTTATTGTCATTGCCCCCCTGCTTGATTTGGACCGTGTAGAACTTGCTCCCCATTCCAAAGCAGGGTTAGAAAAGAGCTCGCTCCCGGAAAAAAGCCCGCTTCGGATCACTGTCTTTGCAGACGAATCTATCACAGTCAACTCTCACCCCGTTACTTTCGATGATCTGCCGCGTCTTCTAGCCTATGCATACAAGAAATCTCCCTCTCTGCGCCCTCAGCTTTTTCAGGATAAAAAGGCAAGCTTCGGATCCTATCAAAGGGTGAAGAATGCTCTTGAAGAGGCTGGATTTCAAGAACTTGATCTGATATTAAAACCAAGCTGATGGAATATTCTTCTCGTTTGATTGTTGGGTTTGTGGTTTTTTGCCATATCGCGGCGCTTATTCCACTTTTTTTTAAGGGTGAAGAGAAGCTTTTGCACTGCCCTCCTCGAAAAATCCACCTGAATACCCACATTCTCCAAGAGACAAAACAAGAGCCAGTGGCTCAAGAGTCCAGGGCTCACAAGCCCACGGCTCAAGAGCCGGTGGTCAAGAAGGAAGCAGCACCCAAAAAAGAAGCCGCCCAAGTTCCTATAAAAAAACCTCCAGCAATCTTGGAAAAGAAAGAGCCTCTTGTTAAAGCGGCGCCTTCCCCAAAGTCCGCCGAGAGAAAGAAAAAAGAGCTCCTAGCTGCTCTGACAAAAATTCCCTCTTTGGAAATTCCTAAATGCAGCCCTACAAAAGCCATAGAATCTCTACCTACCCTCTCTATTGAATCGGGCGCGAGCGGAGAAAATTCTTCTTACCAACATGCGCTCATCTCTCATTTACAGAAGGTTTTAATTCTTCCTGAACAAGGAATTGTCAAAGTCAAACTTAGACTCTCTTCACAAGGCAAAGCGATCACTTCCGCCATTCTCTTTTCGGAGAGCAGCATCAATGCAGAGTATGTTAAAGAAAAACTCCCTTCACTTTCCTTCCCCTGCTTCTATGATCAAAAGGAACGAACTATCACCATAACTTTAGAGGGCAAAATTTCTGATTGAAACAACTTACGCCTTATGGTATCACCTCTTGCATGCATTCAATAAAAAAAATCCTTCCTCTTTTTCTTCTCTTCTTCTCCTTTCTATTACATGGAGAGGAAGTTGTCGTCTCATTACGCACAAATGAGGCGCATCCTCCTGTTTATATCTCCCCATTGCAAGCAGAGAGCTCCTCATTCCCCCAAGAGTACCTCTCTAAGCTAAATGCCATTCTGAGCAATGATTTTGCATTGAGCGGGAGAGCGCGCCTACTCAAACAGACAAAAGAACGGGAGAAGATCACGCTAAAAGAAAAAAGCTGGAAGGGATTTGATCAGCATAGATGGATAGCCGAAGGGGCTTTTGGAGTGATTAAGGGGGTAGTTGCAGGAAAACATCTCTCTCTTAGCGCCTTAAAAGTGAAAACCGATCAGATCCGAGGAATTGAAGGCATTGAGTTGACAGGCGATCTCAATATCGATCGTACTAAGATCCATGCCCTCTCAGATCAACTTATCAGCGCCCTTTTTGATGTAAAAGGGATTGCCTCTTCTCGCATTCTCTACACAGTCACGAAAAAAACTCCCGGCGCCCCCTCCCATCTTTGGAAGACCGATGTTTGGGAGTGCGATAGCGATGGCGCCAATGCAAAGATGATCACCCATAGTGGCCATTTATGCGTGACACCCTCTTACATCCCCTCCCCCAGTGCTACGCGAGCAAAAGCTTTTTTATATGTCTCCTATGCCATTGGCCAACCCAAACTCTTTGCGGGATCTCTCCATAATGGAAAAGAGAAGAGGATCACCTATCTACCCGGCAACCAGATCACACCCGCTATCTCTCCCAAGGGGGATCTGATAGCTTTTACGGGGGATGCCAGCGGAAATCCCGAGCTCTATATTCTCCCCTTTAGCCTTGAAAAAGGTGCCCTTGAAAAGCCTCGACTTATCTTCTCCTCACTAACGGGAGCCCAAGGGTGTCCTGCCTTTAACCCTCAAGGAGATAAGCTGACTTTTGTCTCAAATAAAGATGGAAAACCGAGAATTTATCTGATGTCCATTCCAAAATCGGGAAGAGGACAACCGGTTATGCTCACCAAAAAAAACTCCAATAATACCTCTCCCAGCTGGTCTCCTGATGGATCCAAGCTTGCCTATACTGCATGGAATGGAGGAACAAGAGAGATCTGGATCTATGATTTTCAAACAAAAAAAGAGTGGCAACTCACCTCAGGAAAAGAGCATAAAGAAAATCCTGCCTGGGCACCAAATAGCTTCCACCTCGTCTATAACACCTCTTCGCAGGAGAGCTCCGAACTTTATCTCGTGAATTTGGCAGATCCAACACCCATCAAAATCTCAACAGGTGTAGGTGAGAAACGCTTTCCCAGCTTTTCTCCTTGAATAGTTAGAAATCACCTCATTATACTGCACCTTGTTTAGACATGCAGTTCTGGAGAATATCTCATGAAAAAAATGGCCCTAGTTGGAAGTTTAATACTATTGTCTTTTAGCCTTGTCTCTTGCCACCGCAATCGCCGCGAGGTGTGGGAAGATACAAAAACATGCAGCCGCTATGTAAATAAGGGGCTCCGTTCCCTACTGGGGAGCCATTCTGATCCTTATGCGCACGCTTACACCTATAATCTTCCTGAAGAGGATGAGTTTCTCGTCATTGCCGATAATGAGAGTTATGAGGGAACTTTCCTCTCCGAATTTGCAGATGAGAGCCGAGAAAATTACCCCCTTTCTCAAATATCTCCGGGAGATCCGGGCTGTCCGATCCCTGGGCTTGATGGATTCCATGCGCCCAATGGAAAGCTTGCCGAACTCTTCGCGGCCCTCCATTTTGAGACAGATAAGTATGAGATAACAGGTAGAGATAACTTGGAAGCCATTCAAGCTATCGCGCGCCACCTATGCGATAATAAAGATCTCCATATCTTTGTAGAGGGGCATGCCGACGAGCGGGGCACTGCTGCCTATAACCTCGCCCTTGGTTCACGACGCGCAAATTCTATCCGCTCCTACCTTATCCAAAATGGGGTGAGTCCCGATCAACTCTTCACAATCTCCTTTGGCAAGGAGCGACCCATCGTCTTTGGACATGATGAGGGTTCTTGGAGAAAAAATCGTCGAGCTGAATTTAAGCTTTATGAGAGATAAGGGATGCAATATAGCATTTTTGCAGCTATTGCCCTTCTCTGTCATTTCCATGCGCTTGGAGGAGCTCCCACCGGAGGAGCTCCCATGGGGGGAGCCCCCACCTCTAAACGTGGGAATTTGACTGTGATTTTGCAGGAGATTAACTCTCATCTTCATGATCTTGATTTCTGCGCCCATGGTCAAAAGGTAGAGATCGATATCCTGCAAGAAAAGATCACATCTTTAGAAAAAGAGATAACGCAAGTCCAAGAAGTTGCAAAAGCCGGGGGGACAAGCTCTCAAAAGCTTGCCTCCTCTCAAATGGGCTCTTTAGAGACAAGGCTCTCGGAGCTTGAAAAGGAGCAAGTGGGTATCACTTCCGATCTTAAGCTTTTAAAGCAGCATATTGAAAAAAATGGGATTGCCCTATCAGCCTGCCAGACAAAGCTTGGGGATTTTGAAAAACATCTCTCTGCCGATATAACCTCTTTAAAAAAATCCATTCAATCCATGGTCTCCCTTCTTCAAGAGGAGGAAGAGGGGGTTGAAACCTATTCTGTTAAGCCAGGAGACTCTCTTGGAAAGATTGCTTTAAAGCATAAAATCCCCGTCGAAACATTAAAGAAAACCAACCAACTCACAACAGACACAATCTTTGTAGGACAAAAGCTTAGACTTCCCAATCCTTAATGTAAAATTAATATTTATGGGGTATTCTAGATGAGACGTCATTGATAAGGATAATAATATGTCTCAAACTCCTGCACCTAGCCTCAGCCGGGGCGTGATAAACTATGCATTTCCTCAACCGGTGCGCGATGCCTCCCCTCTTACAGAAACCCTATATCAATATAGCATTAATCTTGTTCCGGGCACCCCAGGGGCATATTTAACTCCTGAGAGACCCTCCTGCTTTGTGCGTGTTATTAAAACCCTTTTTTGGGAGAGGATTTTTAGAACAGTATGCATTGCAGGGATTGTTCTTGGGGTTCTTACTTTAACGGTAGCCCTCCTCTACCACTATGGTCTTTTACAAAAAGGGCTCCAGATGCTTCCCTTTCTTAATGTGACTCTAGGACCTGCAATCACTAATCTCTCTATTCCCGGGATGGTTGGCGGGGCCATATTTACAGCAGCTGCGGGTGTAGGTTTTGTGATCGACCTAATCTACCATTAAAACTAAAAATCAGGGCAACGTCCTGAAATATCTCAGACCCATGGGTCTGATTCACAGAGCTTTTCTTTAACTTATTATATTTTTTATTACAATTTATTATAAATTAATAATTTTAAGTTACAATTGTGATATAAAATAATAACGAGGTTAAAGATGAGCCCAATAAAAAGTTCTTCAGGCCAAATGCATTGGCCAATAGACAATAATACAGAGAAGAAGATTATTCCAGACAAACAAGTACTAGCCGAATTTGAAAAGCAGACCGATCAGGAAAAAACGAACCAGAGAATAGAAAAAGCAAAGAGAAATTACCAAATAACTACACGCATATTTCTAGGATTTGGCATTACAATCTTCGCCGTTGGAGCTCTCTCAATGCTCACAGGTCTTTTTTATCATTATGGCGTTTTACAGGCAGCTCTTGGAAAAGCCGGGATCGTAAACCTAGGGAGTGCCTCCCCCCTTTTATGGAATCCTATCGTTTATAGCAGCATCGTTGTCCAGGCGCTAGGTGGAGCTCTCTTTGCAATTGGTCTCTACCGAAATAAAGCTCATCGAAAAATAATGAAAATCATTAACAAATCCGTGTTCAAGCAGCCTCCTCAAGATCGCATGAAAGAACCTGCTAATATTTGGTCGGATCATCCACATGGTCAGAAATAAATTTTATGGCTTCTAAGGCAGGTACACACATTTTGGGCTCTCTTCTTAACTGGACTCCTAAATACCCAGTAGTGAGAGCGGGTCCTAAAACTATCATCTTTGGATTTATCGCACTTGGAGCTATTGCACTTGTGGTTGGGCTTTTCGTAAAATTTGGCTTAACACAAGCACTCGGAGCTATTGGAATCCAACTCAGTCAAATTCCTCAAATAGCCTGGATGGCACCCACTTTTATTGGCTGCGGAAGTCTAGGCACATCTCCAATTGTTGGGTATCTCATGTATAGGTATCACAAAAGAGAGATGGAGGCGTTTGCAAAATTCGTTACGATTGATGATAATGGGATTGATGTAAAAATGGACCTTCCCTGAAAAAATTGAACGGAGCTAAGCCGCAATCTCGGTCATTTATGGCCGAGTTGCTATCCTTAACCGGGAAAGAATCCCATAGCCCTTTTAGGACTGGGTTCTTCAATTGGCACGCACTCACTCCTTTAGATGAAACTTCTCAAGTTGAATTAAAAGGATTTCTCTATAAAACCGAATCAGGAAAATGGGTTTTGGCAAAAAACCCCAATCTAAAACACTGCTGCATTGGAAAAATTGAGAGGGATAAGGAACAGGTCTTTCTCGATCAAGAATTTGACTATGCCCCTCTTAGCCGTGTAGTAACACTAAAAGGGATTTTAGAATCCTCTCCAAATGGCTATATTTTAAAAGATGCAATCTTGACAGAGAGAAAAGAGGGAATTCCCTTTACAAGCGTAACCCTCTTTTTCACAATGGCTCTTCTTTTGTTCGTATTTTTTAAAAAAAGAAAGAAACCTTAGGCCTAGCGTACCAGGCTTGCTTCTTCTTCTTTAAAACGGTAACCAACACCTCGGACTGTCTCGATCCAGTGGAAGTTGGGTCCCAGCTTTTTACGTAAAGCAGCAATATGGACATCGATATTTCTATCCATAATAAAAGCATCATCGTTTTGCACATCATCAAGAAGTTGATTACGTGTTAACACCTTGCCCCGGTTGGCTAAAAAGCGGCGCAAAATTCCAAATTCGGAGAGGGTGATTGGAATGTATTTGTCATGTTTACGCAATAGGTAGCGCTCTACTTCTAGCGTGAATTCTCCGAAAGTAATTGTCTTGGCAAGTTTCTGAGGCTCTTTTCCACGGCGCAACACAGCCTTAATACGGGAAAAAAGGACTTTTGGAGAAAAAGGTTTGGCAACATAATCATCTGCACCAAGCTCTAATCCTAAGACTACATCCAGCTCCTCATTTTTGGCAGAAATAATTATTACAGGAATATTTTTTAAGTCAGGGCTGTGTTTCATCTTACGACAAATATCAAGGCCGTTTTGTCCCGGTAACATAATATCTAAAACAACCAGATCGGGTTTCTCTCTCTCAATAGCACGGTAGCCATTAATTCCATCAGTTTCAACATGCAAACGATATCCAGAAATATCGGCCTGCAGCTTGATAAGCGCCGCTATGTCTTCTTCATCTTCAATAAGCAAAAGAGATTTCTTTTGAGTCATTGTGTAAACTCCCTTCGAACCTTTCTCTCACTTTTAACATAAATATTCAATAAACACATCTTTTTTTTGAAGTAACGTTAAAAATTAACCCTTAACGCAATCTTTAACAAAAAAGTTTGCTAAGTTTTTGCATTGCAGGAAAGATAAACAAAAGTTAATATTCCTCTAATTCCTATAAAAAATTAGCAATATAAAATGAAAAAATTTCTCCTGTTTATTCCTCTTGCGATCTGCATCGGGATCACTCTTTTTTGTTTTGAAACTCGAAAAGCTATTCTCGAAGATGGATTGGGCGCTCTGGAAAGAGAGGATTATGAAAGAGTGGAAAATTCTATTGCGAGACTTAAAAAGAAAAAACCTTTGACTCCTCCCTCCCTACAAGAGGGCTATCTGCATCTCGCGAAAAGAGAATACCAGGCGAGTGTCTTTAAAATGCAGCAATCTCTTGGGGAGCTTCCTCAATCAGTCTCTCCTAGGATTGTTGCAGAAATTTTCCTCTCACAAGCTGCCTCCAGTAGCCTGGAGGGACGCATTGAGGAGGTCAAGCCACTTGTAAACATGGCCGAGAAAAGCTATAAAGCCCATCCTCTCATTCCCTTCTTCACAAATCTTTGCAATTACTTTGAGGGAAATTTTCAATTAGCAGCGGATGGTTTTGATAATTATCAATTTCCCCCTGTAGATGAAGATAAATGCTGTTGGCTCTCTCCCATACTCTCCAAACTTTTTTCAAGAAGATGGCTTGAAATGCACCGTGCCCACGCTCTTTGCGAATGCAATGAGTTTGAAACCGCAAAAGAAATATTAGAAAAAGAGCTTTTTTTACTTCCTCTGCAAGATAAACAGATTGAAACGATCGGCAACCTCTTTTTGGGACTGGCTTATTTAAAAGAGGGGAGCCATTTAGAGGCTTATCAAAAAGCCCCTTATTTTAGGATGGCGGTATTGACCTTTGGAGGACTTTCGAAAAAAGAGGTGACCTCCCTCAGAGAAAAAAAGATTATCACAGAAAATCTAAAAAAAGAGATCATCTCTCTCCTCCCCTCTCTTATCCAATACAAAAAAATTGAAGAGTCTCTCTTTTGCGCTATTAAAATCTTAGAAGAATGGGACGAGAGCGAAGCGATCGAGGAGATCGCTGTAGCAATGGGAGATTTTCTCATTGGAGGCCTCGACATCCTTGAAAATGAGCTTTTTATCTTCTGCAATGCTGTTAAAACAAACTTTAATGGCAACGGTTTCCACTCTCTTCTTATGGAGCACTGCTTCAGGCATTTCTCCTTCTACTTAAAAGAAAGAGATGCTACGGGTTTGATCCCTATGTGGCGCCTTGTAGAAGCATTGGCTGTGACTCCACACTGCTACAATAGCAGACTTGCAAATCTTGCAATTTCGGAAATCTATAGAACGATTATTCTCGATGACGAATCTCTTGCTAAGACTCAGATGTCGATCTCATTTTATCAACAGATTAAGAATGACCCGGAAGATAATATCGATCTTGCAAAAAAACTTCTTTTTTACTCAAAGATTCTCTGGCAAAGAGAGGGACAAGAGGAGAAAGGCACCCGTTTAATGAATATTGCGCTTGCCATCTCACCCACTCAAGAGTCGCTTGGGCTTCGCAAAGAGATCGAAACCTTTTTGACAGAGCTCTATTTTCTTGCGGAAAAGGCTAATACGGTCCGCAGACTTACCCTTTTACATGATGCATTTGCCCATTTTCAAATTGGACGGAAAAATACTGCCTCTCCGGCCAAAATTGCAAACCATCTTGCCGATGGATACTATCTCTTGTCTGCAAATCAGTATTTTTCAGCCCAGCTCAATGCTGAACTCGTTTTAAAGCTCGACCCAGACAATCAACAAGCCTTTAAACTTCTAGGTCTTGCTTCTTTCTATCAGGGAGAATATCAAAAGGCTCTATGCACCTTGAAAAAAATCCACTCTCCCGATACTTCGACGCTAAAAGCCCTAGTTCTTAGCGAAGTTTTTGAAAATCAGGAGCATAATGATCAGCTTGCTCAAGTTGCCCTCTCCAATAAAGAGGAATAGTAGATCTAATCAAAAGTTGCACAGACTGGGGCTTTATGATTTTTACGCCTAGTCACAAGCCGGCCCTTCAGGCCTCAACAACCCATGTCATTCATACCCAGGGCTATCGCCACTGGGCTATACATAAAACGACCCTTCGGGCCTAAGACACGATTCTCTGTATAAAAATTTAGGCTCGAAGGGCCGGCTTGTGACTAGGCGCAAAAATCATAAAGTCGAAACAGAGGGAGGTTTTCAGAGCAACGCCCTGAAATATAATAGCCTAGGGCATCGCCCTAGGTGTATTAAAAGTATTGATTTTCAGGCTGTAAGCCTGGAAAAACGTTTTTCAATTCACCTAGGGCGATGCCCTGTTTAGGGATTTGCCCTGAGAAAATTTCTCAGAATTCGATGCCGACGCAGAGAGAGATCCCATCTAGGCTCAAATCGCCATAACTACAAAATTGGTTCTGGTTAAAATACTGATGGTGCTCAAACCCTAATTGAAATATAACGAGCATATTATTGCAAAAACACGTCTCCCAACCAATACCAACTCCTGCATCGAAAACAGGCTCACAATAGAGGCTGCACTTTCTTAAATAATTAACCTCTATGCCTGTAGAAACCTCCTCGGTCTCATTTGATCTTACGTGAAATCTTCCATACAAAA
Organism: Chlamydiota bacterium; assembly: GCA_013287335.1. Lineage (GTDB taxonomy): Bacteria > Chlamydiota > Chlamydiia > Chlamydiales > JAAKFR01 > JABDDZ01. Next base: position 43,677 of record JABDDZ010000003.1, read on the forward strand.
CCCCTACAGAACCAAAACCATATAGATTTAAACCACATCCAATACCCACGTCCCCTTCAATACCAAATAGAGGCCCTACTCCGTAAAAATCTTCTTTTGAGTTACCTGTTGATGTAAAGGAAGTTCCATCTACAGTACTTACCAAGTTAGTGCGAAGCCTTTGGTCAATACTTGCATATCGTAGACCGACAAACGGAATCACGGCAAAGCAGCTGCGCCAATCACATGCGCAACTGAATACAACATCGAGAACATCAAAATCGATCTTCCAATTATGGGCATTCTGACCGTTTTGATTACATGTTTGGGCATGGTAACGCGTCCAATAGGCTCCAATGTCACAGTTGCTATTTGCAAACTCATATCCCGCACCAATGCGAAATCCCAGATTCCAGTCGAAATTAGGATCATGGGAATCCCCGTGCAACGTAGAAACTAGAACGTCACCCACAGTAGAGTCGGTAATCTGGGTGCTATCGCAGGGACTAGAGAGGCCACCTTCAAACGCTCTGAAATAAAGTAAGCAGGCATCTACGAAGAAGCGACAACAGCAAGGATAGGAGCCAGGATCATAACAGCATTCGGCGGGTATGCAGGGCGCCTCGTAACATCCACGCGAAGCTAAAATATCATCATTTCCTTGCAAGGAGCCCGTTGCTGTAATCACCAAGGCCAGGATTGCCATCTGTATTTTTCTTAGGGAGTAAGCCATAAAATCTATCACCTATTTTTAATTGCTCATTTTTTTATAATTATTGAATACGCGTTATTACAAGATGCGCAGAGACAGGGTCTGTTCCTCCAGCTAAGGGGGTAATTGTCAATGCCGTGCTCTCTCCGGCAGGATTGATAACACTCAATACAGAGTCAACAGATGATGTTGTAATAATAGCCATTCCAACAATCTGACTCGTCCCTGTTGCCCGTCCAACAACAGTATAGGACAGTTCAGCACCATTGAGGTCTAATACTAATTGTCCCGCTTCATCGACACTCACTTGAAATAAGACCTGATATGATCCAATGTCGGCTAATTGAAATGTTGATGCGGTAAGACGCGTGATTGTTCCGCTTCCTCCATCAGGGCCATCCTGAGGAAATTCTACCGCTTCGGCAGGAGCAACTGTTGCGGCATTGTTGGGAGGCATCAAGGCAAAAAAATCTGCAAAATCTAATACCCCGCCAGCAGTTCCTGTCGCACCGGTTGCCCCAGTAGGCCCCGTTCCACCCACAGTTCCTGCCGTTCCAGTTGGACCGGTAGGGCCTGTTCCACCCATCGTTCCCGTTGCCCCTGTCGGTCCTGTAGGCCCTCCTGCAGGACCCATGGGACCTGTCGGCCCCATAGGGCCACCGGACGGTCCCGTCGGCCCGGTTATTCCTGTGGATCCTGTGGGCCCTGTCGGGCCTCCGGCGGGACCTGTCGGCCCGGTTATTCCTGTGGATCCTGTGGATCCTGTGGGCCCTGTCGGGCCTCCAGAGGGACCTGTCGGACCTGTAGCTCCAGGAGATGCCCTCCGGCACCCATCACTGCAACTCTCTAAATTATCAATACCTTTGGGTCCACCTCTATTTTGTTTTTGATCATAAGTTTCATTTTGGAAATAGTGGTGGTTTGCACCATTTTGAGCAGCTCTTAAGGGCACTACACATGCTAAAAGTAGGAATAGAACACATTGAATCATAAATAACCTTATACATTAAAAAATTTATTAAGATTTATAAGGATTCCTTAAAAAAAAAGTCAAGGACTCTTAAAAAAAAAGCCCTAAAAACCAAGGTTTAATTTCTGTTTGAGACCTTTGTCTTGCTTAAATCTACTCTCGTTGTGTATCACTTGTGACAAATGGGAAAGGATTAGGTAAAATGTCCTCGGTGGGTGCGCGAGAGTTTACTTTTGATAGACGAGTCTATCATGAACAGCTAAGCCGCCTCTCTACCCCTACATATCGCAAGCTTAACCGCATTTTGAAGACCTACCAGCTTTTTAATGTTGCATTTATCGCAATAGCCGCTTTTGAGATCATTCTTTTCATCTCGCTATTTGCTCTTTTGAATGCAAGTCTAATCCTAGCCTATGTCTTAGGGGCTTTTTTTCTAACCCTCTTCTCCTATCTCGTTTTAAGGCTCTACATCCAGGCAAAAAAACCCGAACAGCTCCTTGATCTCTGCGAACAGTATCTTATGCGCTGCAAAGAGCTCATCCGCTATCAGGAGGGAGTACCTGAGCACCATATCGCCCTCTCTTCTGCTGCCTCCAAATTTGCAGGAGCTCTCTCTGAAAAGGAGTATACCTCTTATTCTTCCCCCTTTTTTTTAAAATCCTTAACTCCTCTTCTTGAAAAATTTAGCGCCTGGTGCCACTGGCAAGACTACTACAAAATGCGCGAATATCTTTTGCAAGTGGCGGTTGATGAACATATCCGAGTCGTTAAGTGCGAACCCACAAATCTTGAGGTGCATGCAGCACTTGCCAATGCCTATGTCCGCCTCTCCTTTATTTATGCAGACCCTTATGGTCAAGAGGGAGTCGATGAGGAGAGATGGATCCCAAAAGAGCGCACATCCGAGGAGATGAAAGAAAAATTTCGTAAAACCGCTGAACGAGCTATCGAAGAGTTTAAAATTTTAAGCGATTATGCTCCCAATGACCCCTGGGTGCATCTTCAGCTTGCTTATAGCTACCATGATCTCCAAATGCCTCTGCAAGAGATCTGCGAATATGAAATTATTCTAAACTTACGTCCAAATGACCATGACATTCTCTTTCAGCTCGGAGTACTCTACTTCGAGCAGGGGATGAATGCAAAAGGATTGAGAATCTACGAGATATTAAAACAGGCTCACTACCAAAAGAGCGAAAATCTCATCAAGTTTTACGGCTCTTGCGAGCTATCTTAAACTACTCCAAGCAACTGTCCCAATGATTAACCCTAAGATGCAAAAGCTATTCGCCCACCAGTTGACTTTCTCCTTGTAGAGGAGCTGGGCCCAACCATTGCAAATCACAATAATTGACACGGCAAAGATGGGAAACATCATCGCATTCTCTAAAGGAGTTGCCACTTGAGGAGCCAAAACGAGAAAGAAGGTGCATCCGCCATTTGCAATTCCACCCAAGATCCCAAAGGTAAGTTCAGCTCCCTTAGGGAAACGCCTCTCTTTTGTAAGATAGACAGCAATTTGAAAAAGAGAGCCGGACAAGAGAACTGCTGGCATGAACCATTGAACCTTCAATGGATCTATTACAAAGGGGAGAAGCGACGAGGAGGGTAACCCGGGCTGTTTTAAAAGCAGGGCCCACCATTGAAGGAAGATAAGAAAGAGTGCGTGTACAAATAAGATCAGAAGGGCAAAAAAGAGCCAAGCAGCCTTATTGGGGTTTTTCTCAGAACTCCAACCCGCCCAAAATAGTCCGCCAACAACTAAAAGTGATCCAATTGCATTAGGAAGTGTGTAGTGATGGCCAAAAGAGAGACCAAAAAAAAGTGCCATGAGTATGGCAGGTAAAACGGAGGCGGTATTGAGAAAGGCAAAGGAGATACCTGCAGGACCAGTTTCAAGAGCTTTCCCAAGCCCCCACATCATGGTTCCAAAGATAAGACCTCCAAATAATCCGATAACAAAAGCGGGGGTACTCCAAGCATAATTCCCCGATCGTACAGGATTTAATACTATCATCAGAAAAAAAGAGAAGATGAGCTGAACGAGCAAGTAGGCGCGGGAAGAGCCCCCGGCATCGATGCTTTTGCGCATACAGAAGTTAGAAGTTGACGCAAGAAGACCTGCAAGAAAGACAAAAAGAATCGCCATAAAAAACTCCCTATTTATACACCTCTAGCTGGCAGTTTAACAATTTTGCGAAATTTCTGCCATATCAACCACGAGAGAGTCAGAGAATACAGACTCGACTCTAAGATTTTTTGAACTAGTTGGCCTGTGTCTCTCGTGGTGATCTTGATTTGGGTGTTATGTCTATTGGCGATTAATGAAAATAAATCTTTTTTGTTGTATTTTCTTTCTAACGATAAATTTTGGACTGAGGGCGCTTGAGATATATTCTTTTCTTTGTTTTTGCCTCGATCTGCCTACCTCTTCACGCCACATTTGCAAAAAATGATGAGGAAGCTCTTTTGGTAAGGAGAATCAATGAATTTTGGCATGATAGGGAATACCCTTTTGCTAAAGTTCAGATTGAAGAATTTCTTGCTAAGTTTCCCAAAAGCGATTCCGCCAATACATTCTATGCAATGCTTGGCAATATTTCCATGGAAGAAAAAGATTATGAGAGGGGCTTAAATAATTTTGATAAGATCAACTCTTGCTCACTTGCCCGGCAAGTACGTTTAAAAAGATTCCACTGCCTCTATCAACTTAAAAAATATTCTACTCTTCAAGAACTCCTGCCAAATATTTTAAAAGAAAATCCCCCTAAAGCCGAGAGCGATCTCTGCCATTTTTATTACGCAGAAGCTCTTTTTCGTAAAGCCGCAACTATTTACAATGAGGGAGAGAAAGAATTCATCTTAGCTAAAGAGTATTGCCTCGAGGCAATAACCCATTATGAAGAGCTGGTCTATGGGCCTTTCGCTTCACATGCAAAAATTGCACTCGCTGAAATCTATCGACTTCTTGGAGAGTATGAGAGGGCAGCTATCATGTACCTCGATCTAAGCTCTCTCCCCGGTAGCGATTTTAATGAATCGCTTCTTCTCCATGCCGGGAAGATGCTGAGTAAATTTGATAAAGATAGAGCCATTGCTACCTTTTCACATCTTGCTCGTTTTGGAGTGAAACAACAGGAGGAGGCTGCTCTTCTTTGGGCAAGGCTCTTATTTCAAGACAAAAGATGGGAGGAGCTTGCCTTAAATCAGGAGGAAATTTTTAACTATCTTTCGAGCAAAACCCGAGATGAGCTCCATTATTTTCTTGGAGAGGCTCGCTTTCATTTAGGGGAATTTGCCCCCGCAGCGCATCATCTCGAGATCTTTTTGCAAAAAGCCGGACTCTGCTCACAAGAAGAGAATGCCCTCCTCACCTTAATGAAGGCTTATAGAGAGCTAAAAATGGTTGAAAAGCTTGAAGTTTGCTGGGCGCGGTATCTCTCTCATTATGGAAATGACCCTGCGCATCTTCCGGAAAAAACAAGAGCTCAGTTAATGCGCGCCCTTGCTCTTAAAGAATGGGCTCTTGCCGAGGGTAAAAAAATGGATAGGGCGATCGCAGAGTTTGATGCAATCTTTTCGGAGTGGGTAGAAGCGCCCCGCGAGGAGACTAAAGAGATCGCCGAGATTGCCCTAGCAGAAAAAACCCTCCTCTATTTTCGATTCAAAAAATGGAGGGCCTCCTATGCAGCTGCGGGCGATTACCTCTCCTATTTCCCAAATGGGCATAATCAAAAAATGGTTTGTAAATTCTCCCTCTCCTCCCTTCTTGAGCAGATCTATCTTGTACAGACCCAGGGAAAGCTCCAAGAAGAGAGGCACCTTTTGGAAACTCTTGCAAGCGATTTGGAAAGAATCAATAGTAACTCCTCTTCTTTTACTGAAAAGGAAAAAGAAGAGAGTAGGCAACTCTTGGCAAAAGCTTATTACACAATTGGAAAGAGCAGTGAGGCAATCTCAATTCTTCATACCCAGCTGATGAGCAATCCCAGCTCTCAAAAAAGCGCAGAGTTGCATTTTCTCTTGGCTCTCTGCTATCTCAAAGAAAACCGCTCTCCCAAAAAAGCGATCTTTTATGGAGAGAATGCCCTTGCGCTTAATGAGAGCGGCGCTCCCTTCCCCGAAGAGCGAATGCTCCATCTTGGCCTTTTTAATGCCTACCTTGCTCTAAAAAACCAGATAAAAAGAGAGGAGGAGAGAAAAGCGGCAGACCACCTCTTTTTAGCAATTTCTGCATTTCCACTTGAAGAGAGTACCCGGCCCATTTCTCTTGAAAACCTTCTCTGGCTTTCACGATTTTACTATAGAGAAGTGATGGAAGGTTCAAAGAAAGCAGGAGAAGAAACGATTGTAAAAACAGTATTTACCCTTGAGCATCTTCTGGGAAGAGACAAGGATCCTGTAAACTTTACCCCAAACCTTCCCTTCTTGGAAGAGGAAGCGCTTAAACTTGCAAAGATCTACGCTATCAATGAAGAGCTGCAGAAAGAAAAAGCTCTTCTCTTGGCTCTTTTAGCTTTTGAAAATAATCATAGAGCTACCTGGAAATATTATTTCTACATTAAGCTTGCTCTCGCAGATTGCTATCTAAAAAATGGGGAGATAGGAATGGCCCTTCCCCTCTATTCTCAACTTGAAATGGAGACTCCCGATGATAAGATCGAGATCCTCTATAAAGCAAGATTAATGAGTGCCCGCCTGACTTTTGCAATGCTTCCCGAAGAGGAGAAAAATGAGGAGTCACCGGCGCTTCTTGAAATTTTAAATAAGCTCAAAGAGCTTGTTTTACGAAAAAATTTAAGTTTAGAACCGATCCATCTGGAAGCTGCCATTGATTATGCCGATTTTTCTTCCCGTGGCTGTTCAAAGCGAGAAGAGATCCATCTTGCCCTCCTTAGAGTTGCAAAAGAGGAATTCACAAAGCAGGATGACATACATTCTAAGGACTACCAGGCAAGTTTTGCCATCTACCCTGAGAAAGCAGCAGTCTATCAAGCCTATTTGCGCTACATCGATGCAAAAATCCTGCTGCTTGAGGGAGAAATTGCTTTAAGCCATGGAGAGAATTCCCTAGGAAAAGGAAAAATAAGCGCTGCGCGGGCCCTTTTTTCAACCCTCCGCCAAAAACGCTTTGCCCTTTCTCTCTATTTAAACGATAAAGTGGGCCGGGTTTAATGCAAAAACAGCTGCAAAAAAAACAAAAATTGATCCTCCTTTTTGCCTCTCTCTTAGCCCTCCTCCTCCATGCAGGATTCATCTACATCCTTTATGACTCTGCAATGCCCATGGGCTTTTACCCCCTCTCTAAAAATTCTTATCTCTCTTCCGTTCCAAACAGAAAAGAGGAGGAGGGGAAAAAGGATAGAAAGGTGGCTCTTGCTGAGATTTTTACGAAGATACAAAAAGTTCCGACTCTTTTGCCAGGGAAGGAGAATCTAGCCGATCTCTCCCCCGAGTTTGCCCCCCCTCCTGTCGTCTTCTTTGCAAATATCCCTTTGGAACTCCAGGAGAACTCTGCTGCCAAGCTTAATCGAGATCTTCCAATCGTTATTCTTGAAGAGGCAAAGAATATCAAGCTTGAGATTCCTGAGATGGAGTTATCTCTTGCCCTTCCTTTTCCCGCCAATCTCCTATTAGGCGAACTTGAAAAGGCAGCCTTAGGATTGCAAGGGGAGATTCCCTGCATGGAAGAGGAGCTCGCAGCAACCGGCCTTCAATATGGTATTGAGGAGCACTTGCCAGATATTGGAGAGGACTTTTTTTCAACATCCGGTTTTCTATCGGAACAAAAAGCAGAGGCAACCTCTTGCCATGCTCTTTGTAATAATGGACAGCTTATAAATCAGATAGGCCCTAAAGGAGGACTCCCTGAAATCTGTCCTCCCCCTTTAGCAGATTCTCTCCCACTACCTGCTCCTAAAGAGGGGGCCTTCCCGGCAAGCGATTGTTTTGATATTGCCATAGAATATAGCCCCAAAAGATCCCGGCCAGGTTATGTCTTTAAAATCACTCTTTCTCCCAAAAAAGATCTTTCCTTTAAAAGAATCACTCAAAATTTCTTCTTTTTGCTGGATAGATCCAATTCAATTGCCCGCTACAGATATCAAAAAATGCGAAGAGCCGTCTCTGAAGTTCTTACTCTCTTGCAGCCGGGAGACACCTTTAATATCCTGGTCTTTGAGGCCAAAGTCGCCGCGCTCTCCCCAGAAAACTTGCCTTGGAGCCATGAAAATGTTGCCAAGGCGCGACTTTTTCTGGAAAGGCAGAGTCATGGGGGGATGTTTGCAACCACAGATCTTTATGCATCCCTTGGAAAAATCATCCCCAAAGCTGTCATAGATACGGAGATCAATACAGCAGTTTTACTCTCGGATGGCGATACCTTTTTATCTTTGGATAAGCAGCGCAAGATGATTGGCTCTTGGACAGAGCAGAACGCTGGAAAGGTCTCTCTTTTCAGCATCGCAACAGGCGTTGGCAATAATTTACCACTTTTGGAACTACTCTCCACTTTTAATAAGGGAAAGCTCTTCTATGCTCCTGAACATGACCTCATCAAAGAACGTCTTTTCCAATTGATGAAGCTCATTAAAAACCCTATAGGTAAATCGATTACTCTTACTGCCGTCACCCTTGATAAAAAAAGTACCATTCTTCTGCAGCCAAAAAACAGCCGCCTTCCCGACCTTTATCAGGATCGTCCCTTTATTATCTATGGTTCAACCAATCGTCTTTCTGATTTCACCCTTTTCTTGCAGGGGCAGTATTATGATTCAACTTTTGATATTAAAAAACTGATCTCTTTTAAAGAGGCAAGGGGAGGCACCCTCTCATTGGAAAGAGAGTGGACTCAACTTCTTGCCCAGGAATTTTTTGAAAGATACTTCAAAGATGGCAAGGAAAAGCATCTTGAGTCAGCCAAACAGCTTCTAAGCCCGCTAAATCTTCCCATCCCTTTTTTAAAGAGATAGTTTTCTTTTCCCAAAAAGAAGAGTCCAGCTATGGTAGAAAAAAAAGGATGAGCTATGCATATCATTGGTGGAAAATATAAGAAAAAGACTCTCATCTCTCCCGATAGCGAAGAGGTGAGGCCGACTAGCGGGAAATTGCGCGAAACAATCTTTAACATTTGCCAAGGATCTATTCTAGATGCAGAATTTCTCGACCTTTTCGCAGGATCGGGGGCTGTCGGCCTTGAAGCATTAAGCCGTGGGGCGAAACATGCTACCTTTGTTGAAAAGAGCCGCCATGCGGCGAAAGTGATTAAGGCAAATATTGATGCACTTAAAGAGCATACCCACACAACACTCATCGCAGAAGATGCCTTTCAAGCCCTCCGGGGCTTTGCCGATGAGGGCCGTAAATTTGATATTATCTTTGCCGATCCCCCTTATCGGATGGGTTTTGGAATAAAAGTCTTGGAAGCGGTAGATTGTTTAGCCATTCTAAAGCCGGGTGGAGAGCTTTTCATTGAAGATGAGGAGTCTCCTCCAAATCTTGAATTCTCTTTAAACCATCTAGAACTTAAAAGCAGCCGCAAAGTCGGACGTACTCTCCTCCAGCAATTCATAGCCAAATAGATCAATTAGAATTAAACGCAAAGACGCAAAGTCCCAAAGACGCAAAGAAAAATAGGAAAATAACAGGTAGGCCACGATGGGTAAGATAGATTTATAATATTACTACCAATTTTTTTGTATATTAGAAGATATTATCCTTATCCTATCTATCCTGTTATTTCTTTTTTTTCTTTGGGCCTTTGCGCCTTTGCGTTTAATTGGATTGGTGGAGACGAAGGTGGCTGCGTTTGCGTGCAAGGAAAAAGGTTGCAAGAAGGACAATGAAAAGCCAGGCAAAGCGAACCGATTCGCTTATTCCAAATGGATTGGACAATTCTTTCCAAAGAGCGGCTATTAGGCTGAAAAAAAGAAGCGGCAAAACAAGATATTTCAAAGCATAGAGCGAAAAAGAGGCTCCATTTTTTGCCATCCAAATAGGATCTTTACGGATGGATTGAGAGAGGAGTAAAAAAAGAATAATCTCGGCAATGCCCCCAATAAGCATCGCATCGCCAAGTACCATGGGTGCGATGGCCCCAATTAAATGCTGCCCATTTCCCAAACAGAAAGGAACCGCAAGAGCGCCAATTAAAAGCATAGCAAAAGCGACTGCCGTCTTCCGTTTTTTTCGGAATTCTATCTCAAAATTTCCAGCCACACTCTCTACAATGGAAAAGACTCCTGTGATTCCTGCAATAAAGACGCAGAAGAAAAATATTGGGCCAATAATCCGGGAGAGCATCCCGCCAAATTGAGAAAGTATTGTTGGAAAGATCACAAAGCCGATTTCGAAAGCAGAATCACTTGTAATAATTGAAGAGAATGGCAGATCGGTTTTATGACTTAAATAACCAATCGAGCCGAAGATGACAAGGCCGGCAATAAAGGAGATCAGAAAATCTCCAATTGCAACACGTACCATTGCCCTTTTAATGCTAAAAGAGGAGGGGTTATATCTTGAATAACCCGTCACAATTCCAAGTCCGAGTGATAAGCTAAAAAAGAGCTGCCCAAAAACATCTCTCCATAAAGTCCAGCTTTTGAGCTGGTCAAACTGAGGGATCAGATAATGTTTAAATCCAGTGGTGGCCCCTGGGAGAAAAAAAGTTGCAATCAGGAAGATGCCAATCAAGAGTCCTAGAAGGGGGAGAAAGAAGGAACAGAGCTTTTCTATGCCGGTCTGGATATTTTTTGCCAAGACTATCCAAGCAATAGCTACAACAATCAGGGTTGACAATAAGACAGGAGCTGCAATCCCCCCAATAATCTTTATACTTCCCGAGTCATGTAAAAAAGTATGTTTAAAGAAATAAGCGCTATCTGGGCCAATTGTTCCCGCAGCAGAGAAGTAGGTGTAAGCTACCGCAAAACCTGTGAGGACAATGTAAAAGCCTCCAATTGTGGCGCAGGTTAAGATAGCAAGCCAGCCAAACATTTTGCCCTTAATACCTGCAACAGTGCCCATTGCAGAAACAAGGGGTAGTTTCGTTCTCTGCCCAATCACCCCCTCAAGAAAGAGCATCGGCAATCCTACAATTAGATAGGCCAGAATATAGGGAATTAAAAAAGCTGCTCCGCCATTTTTATAGCAGTGAGCTGAAAAGCTTAGAATATTTGCAAAACCGACAGCCGATCCAATCATCGACCAGATAAACCCAGACTCTTTTTTCCAGGTACTCTCTTTAAAAGCATCCTGTTTTATGTTTGCCACACCTTCTCCTAAATGTTATAAATTAAAATAAAAAATTTAACTTTAAAAAAAGAATTACCCCTTATGGGGTAGGAAAAGGCAAGATGCGTGATTAGGGATCTTCACTTTGTTTCGCTCAAATTAAGGTGGGACAATTTTAACAAACCCAACCTTAATATTCAAGGGGCCA
>JABDDZ010000004.1 GCA_013287335.1 Chlamydiota bacterium
AGGGAGTGTCCTGTGAAAAACAAACAAATTGTGCTTATAGGCGCGGGCGGCGCTGCAAGAGCGATTGCTCATGAAGCAACGCGAAGGGGGGCTTCTCTTACCATTGTGAATAGAGATGAGCAAAAAGCTGAGCTAATCGCTCAAAGCTTCCACTGCATTGGGAAAGGATTAGAGTATATGAGCGTCTTTGCTAAAGCTGGATATGATATTTTGATCAACTCTACGTCTCTCCCTCTCCCCATTGCTTCTAGTGATATTCTTCCAAGCACTATTGTGATGGATATTAAGACAAAACCCAAAGAAAATCTATTTTTACAGCATGCAATGGAAAAGGGGTGTCAAATTATCTATGGCTACCAGATGTTCGTTGAACAAGCTGCCGAGCAATTTCACCTCTGGTTCAAGGGTCGCCTCAATCTTCAAGAGAGTAAAAGAATCCTCGAAACCAAGGCTATCGAATCTCTTTCAAGATTTGAAAAGCCTTAAAAAAACGTGAATTATAGCCCTGATAAGTTATTAGCTTGCTCTTCGACTGTTTTATACTGTTGTTGGTACCCAGGGTAATAAAAGAAGAAAATACCTAATGAATTTTGATAAACAACATAGGCACCCCCTCTTATTTTATCTGATTGAATGATATAAGATCCTTGTCGAAGAGAGGTTGTCATTTGCGTACGACCCCCATGCTCTTCATCATGCCTGTAACCAATCCCAGTCATGCATTTCACTGAATCAAAAATACGTATTTCTGGTTGATCGCCATTGGCGGGAATTATAAAATCCCGTTCGTTTCTTGGTTGAACCTCCTGAAATGATGTACACTGATACATGCTTTGAAGGTCTCTCCAAATTACTTGTTGATTTTCTTCTTTTTGTGCCTGCGCCTTTGCAGCTTGGACTTGCAGTTCCTGCTTACGAGCTACACTCATTCTATGACTCGCTCTATGCTCTTTCATCTCTCTTACGTAAGAAACAATACTAACGATAACGATTGCTAATAAGGCCATTACTCCAATAATAATGATGCCCATTGAACTGCCAAGCCCAATTGTTCCAATAACTCCAAGAGAGTCGAATGGCAGGAGAGATCCTGTATTCAAATAGATGCAGGTTGCAGTAATGGTTGCTAGAGCGACAATTGTTATAATGCCGATTACCACCACACCCTTTACCAAGAAGGGAGTATCCCTAAAATTATTTATAGGATTCATTTAAAACCTCAATAAAACTTATCATAATAATATCACAAATTAATTAAGATCTAATTAATAAAATCAGGGGAATGCCTGATTTTTGTGAGTAAGAATCGCGATTATTTGATTATTTGGTGGGAGGAGCTTGTTAAACGTGAATTATAGCTGCGCTAATTGATGAGCTCCTTCCTCGATCCTTTTATACTCCTGCCTTGTTCCATCATAACAAAAGAAGAAAATCCCTAAGGAATTTTGATAAATAAAATAGGCACTTAAGAAGTCTGATCCGGGACGAACAATATAATTTCCTCTAGAAAGAGGTGCCACCTCATCATCATGAGCGCGAAAAGTAAAAAATCTGGAACCAACTTCTTTTGTGTGACGCACTTGATTGAGAATAGTTATTTCTGATGGCGTCTTGGGCATATCAGAGAAAAGATGAGTTGGGCATATTCTAAAATCTCCCGAAGCTTCTCTATCTTTTTCTTTAATTTCCTGAAATCCTGTACAGCGAAGCTCAGTAAAAATGGCTTTTTGACGATCGTACAAAAGGTTCTTCTTATTTAGCTCAGCCGTTGCTTGTTGGTTAACTAAAGCAAGAAGAGGATTTTGTTGGTTCCTCTTTTTTACGCAAGAACCAACGCAAATTGCAACTATCCCAAAAAAGACTATAGTGCCAATGGCAGCGATCCCCATTAAAGTCCCAAGCCCAATTGTTCCATAAACTCCAAGAGAGGCAAAGGGTAGCAAGGCTCCCGTATTCCACCAGATATAGCTGGCAGTGAGAGTTGCCAAAGCGACAACTGTTATAATGCTACACATCACAACCCCCTTCACTAGTGGAGAGGATTTTGTAAAAGCATCTATGGGACCCATTTTAAACCTCATTTATTCCATAATAATAATCCAAATTCATTAAGATATAATTAATAAATCTGTCGGGCTATATCAGAAAAAAATCAGGGCGTTGCCCTGATTTGCGAAATTTCCTACGCAAAGGTAAGTTACAGGCCTGCCAATGCGGTGGTTCTTTCCTCGACTGCATCAATAAATTTAATGTCTGGGCAATAAAAATATTTAGTGCCTAAGGAATTTTGAAAGATAATATGCGCATCGGTATTTTCACCTAGATGAATGATATATTCTCCCGGAGAAAGAGATCTTCCCCCTGACGTTCGATTAGGAATATCTATTACCCCAGGAAGAGAATCTTTACTATGCATTTTAGGTGGACGTATATGAAAACAGCTCCCTTCGTTATCAATCGTCAGCAAACCTGTGCAACCATTGTCCTTTAACACCCGCCAAATGCTCGACTGTGTTCTTTCCGCATCTTGCGCTTTTCTCTCTGCTTGCACCACCACCTCTTTCTTAAGCTTTCTCTCGATTACACAAGAAGCAATGCAAAGTGCGGCGATTGTTAATAAAAGAAAAGACCCAACGGTAATGATTCCCAATAAACTTACAAATCCAATTGTTCCAACAACTCCTAGAGCTGCAAAAGGGAGCAGGGCTCCAGTATTCAACCAGATGCAGAGTGCAGTAATAATTGCGAGGGTAATAACTGTGATATTGCTTCCAACTATTATGCCCAGCACCGGTGGTGGAGTGCTTTTAAAATTAGCTATAGGGCTACATGAAGAATTCATTTTTTAACCTCAATTTAGATTGATATCCAAATTCTAGCTTAAATTCATTAAGAAATGATTAATGCACTGGAAAGGGCAATTGTTCTTTCTTTTTTTGCGCTAAAACGGTATAAATCACTAATTACAACTTACTTAAAAAATTTAGGATATTTTCAATGACCATAAAGCCATTCCCTACTCACAAGTTTGAAGAAAAAAAAATATTCCAAGACGATGCAAATGCGAAAGTCGTTCTAATGCAACATCGAAAGACGAATACCCCTTATGTAATCAAAATCATCCAGTCATGCAAGGTCTCGGAGTATGTAGGTGGGATTTCTATTGAGGCGCATATTGGCATGAAACTTATTAATAATGTTGGGTTTGCAAAGACACACAAATTTTACGTCACAGGGCCCGTTCACTACCTTTGTATAGAATATATTGAAGGAATGCAATTGAAAGAATTAATTGAAAAACATGCGACTGAAAAAATGCCAGTGGAGCAATTTAGAGTTCTTACATCCTCCTATCTACAGGCAATGCAATATTTGGTCAAAGAAAGAATCTTTCCCAGAGGTTTGCATGATCGCAACATTCTGATACAGCCTAACGGTACTGTGAAAATCATTGACTTTGCACAATACTGGGGAAAAAGAGACAGGGTGAGTACTATAGATGTGGGACACGCAATCGTTAACAACTTAAGGCTGTTATTTCCATCAGTAAATACTGAAGAAACCCCCTCCTTTTCCTCATGGGAAGAGCTTATAAGCAAGCATCATGAATCAGATGGGTGGGAAGCATTAGGTCAATGGCTTGAAAAAGCGATTGATCATCCTTTTATGCAAGGCAATCTTTCGGAGTAGGCTTTTTCTTATTCGTTGGCTTTGAGGACGGCCATGAAGGCGCTTTGAGGAATAGAGACCTTGCCGATCTCTTTCATCCGCTTCTTCCCCTTCTTCTGCTTTTCCCAGAGTTTGCGTTTGCGCGTAATGTCGCCCCCATAGCATTTGGCAGTGACATTTTTAGAGAGGGCCGCAATTGTTTCACGAGCCACAATCTTGCCCCCAATGGCAGCCTGAATAGGAACTCTAAAAAGCTGGCGGGGAATCACTTCAACAAGCTTCTGGCAGATCGCGCGTCCGCGGCCTTCTGCTTTAGAGCGGTGGACAAGAGAGGAGAAAGCATCGACAGGCTCCTCATTCACCCGAATCTCGAGCTTGATAATATCCCCTTTCCGATAGAGCTCAAACTCATAGTCAAAAGAGCCATATCCGCTCGTGACAGATTTAAGCTTGTCATTGAAATCAGTAATGATCTCATTGAGAGGGAAGCGGTAGGTCATCACAATGCGGCGTGAATCGAGCGTCTCCGTTTTTAAACACTCACCCCTTTTTTCCATGCCCAAATTCATGACGGCCCCCATATAGTCTGAGGGAACCATAATATGGGCAAGCACCCAGGGTTCCTCCACATGATCAATCAAAGTAGGATCAGGAAAATGGGCGGGATTATCAATTTCAATCTGAGATTTATCACCTAAGACAATGCGGTAGACAACACTGGGTGCTGTAGTGATGACATCGACATCAAATTCACGGGTAATTCGTTCAAAAGAGATCTCTAAATGGAGGAGGCCAAGAAAGCCGCAGCGGAAGCCAAAACCTAAAGCCGTGCTGCTCTCCTGCTCAACATGGAGGGCGGAATCATTGAGCTGTAGCTTATAAATGGCGTCGCGCAAGAGTTCAAAGTCGGAGGAATCTACGGGATAAATGCCTGCAAAGACAACCGGGCGAATCTCTTTAAAACCGGGCAGCGCTTTAAGAACAGGGTTTTTATCTTCTGTGATCGTATCACCAATTTTCACATCGGAGACTTTTTTGATATTAGCTACAAGATAACCGACCTCTCCACATTGAAGATCTGGGACAGGAACTTTTTGAGGAGAGAAGATTCCCACCTCTAAAACATCATAGGTGGTATTGCTGGCCATCATTAAAATCTTCGACCCTTTTCGAATAGAGCCGCTGATGATCCTTACATATATCATCACTCCACGATAGGTGTCATATTGAGAATCAAACACAAGGGCGCGCAGCTTCTCATCTTCGGAAGCACGTGGCGGAGGGACAAGGGCAATAATCTGCTCTAAGATATCCTCAATCCCAATGCCCATTTTTGCAGAGCAGGCAACAGCATGGGTTGCATCAAGCCCTATATAATCTTGAATCTGCCTTTTGACCTCTTCCACATCGGCCGCTGGAAGATCGACTTTATTGAGAACAGGCACAATCTCAAGATTCCGCTCTAGAGCGAGATAGACATTTGCAAGACTTTGGGCTTGAACGCCTTGCGTCGCATCGACTACGAGTAATGCTCCTTCGCAAGCGGATAGAGAGCGGGAGACTTCGTAGGTAAAATCGACATGTCCGGGGGTATCGATAAGATTTAGGCAATACTCTTTCCCATCCCTTGCCTTATAGAGCATTGTGACAGGGTGGGCTTTAATTGTGATCCCACGCTCCCTTTCAAGATCCATGGCATCCAGGACCTGCTCTTGCATAAGACGCTTTTCGATGGTGCATGTCAGCTCAAGCATCCGATCGGCAATCGTAGACTTGCCATGATCAATGTGGGCGATTATAGAAAAATTACGAATCCGTTCTCGTTGATATTCTTTCATTGCAAAAAGTTTGATTAAAGTTCGTTACAGGATAAAAGAAAAAACAAAAGAGCGCAAAGAGTAATCCCACATCCGCAAAATAAATTGAGTAAACAAATTCTTATAGAGGAATTAAACGCAAAGACGCAAAGACGCAAAGAAAAAAAGAAAATTTTTAAATATGAGCAAAATTAGGATTTGAAAATATTTAAACTCAAACTCTATTTAATTCTCTTTGCGTCTTTGGGCCTTTGCGTTTAAATTACTTATAAAAGTATTAAGCGTTGTAGGAGCTGGAGCTCACTTTGCCCCCGGTTCCTGTCCAATTGGTATGGAAAAACTTCCCTCTGGGATTATCTATCCTCTCATAGGTGTGGGCACCAAAATAGTCGCGGAGCGCCTGAAGCAAGTTTGCAGGCAATCTCTCCGTACGATATCCATCAAAAAATGAGAGGGCCGTTGTAAAACAGGGCATGGGAATCCCCTCAAGAGCCCCTGTCGCAACAGCTCTTCTCCATCCTTGTTGGCATTTTTCAATTTCAATTTTGAAAAAATCATCCAGCAGCAAACTATAAAGATTGGGATTTTTATCAAAAGCCTTCTTGATGTTGCCGAGAAATACACTCCGGATAATACACCCTCCACGCCACATGAGGGCAATTCCCCCATAATTGAATTTCCATTTAAACTCTTTTGCAGCTTCCCGCATCAACATATACCCTTGAGTATAGCTGATAATCTTCGATGCATAGAGCCCATAGAAAATATTTTCTAAAAACTGTTTCTTGTTCTCTTTAAACGAGGGGGTAGGTCCATTATACTTTTTACTTGCAGCGATTCTCTCCTCTTTCATTGCAGAGAGACATCTTGCAAAAACAGCTTCTCCAATCAAGGTGACAGGAACTCCTAAATCTAAAGCACTAATGCCTGTCCACTTTCCGGTCCCCTTCTGCCCTGCAACATCTAAAATTTTATCGACAATTAAAGAGCCATCATTATCCTTCTTTCTCAGGACATCTGCTGTGATTTCAATGAGATAGCTATCGAGCTCCCGCTTATTCCAACCCTCAAAGCAATCTGCTATTTCCGATGAGGAGAGACCTACGACGCTCTTCATCAAATGATAAGCTTCACAGATGAGCTGAATATCCCCATACTCTATTCCATTATGGACCATCTTGACATAGTGGCCAGCTCCCTCATCTCCCACCCAATCACAGCAAGGCTCTCCGGTATCAACTTTTGCAGCAATATCCTGAAAGATTTTTTTAACATGGGGCCAGGCTTCTGGGTCTCCTCCGGGCATAATGGATGGGCCATGGCGAGCGCCCTCTTCACCGCCGGAAATTCCCGCTCCGATAAAATAGATCCCTTTTGATTTAAGCATTTTACAACGGCGGGTCGTATCTGGATAGTGGCTATTGCCCCCATCTATAATGATATCCCCCTTTTCAAGAAGAGGAACTAAGAGATCGATAAATTCATCTACAGGCTCCCCCGCCTTAACCATAAGCATCACACGGCGGGGCCTTTTTAACTTTGAAACAAATTCTTTAAGATCATGGGCACCAATAACTTTTGTGCCTTTAGCGGGCCCTTCTAAAAATTCATCTACTTTTGAAACTGTTCGATTAAAAACTGCCACGGTGTATCCGTGATCGTTCATATTTAAAACAAGATTTTGACCCATGACAGCAAGGCCTATAAGCCCTATATCTGCTTCTGACATCTCTCCTCCGATACAATGTTAACAATAATTCAAAACTTAGCAATTTTTTCGATTAAAGAAAATAACTGATTGCGGTAGAGTATTCTTTCTATTTTGTCCTCGTAGCTCAGTCGGATAGAGCGGTCGCCTCCTAAGCGGCAGGTCGCGCGTTCGAATCGCGCCGGGGACGATCGTATACGGGTATTACTTCCGATTTGCTTCGCAGTAGCGATCAATCCCTCTAGCAATGCCCCATGCAATAAATCTTCGATAATTAGAATCCTGGAGCTTTTTCCGCTCCTCAGGATTAGTTAAAAAGCCCGCTTCAATAAGAATTGCCGGCATATCCGTTTCGCGGATCACTGCAAAATTGGCAGTTTTTACCCCCCTTGAGGAGGCTCCTGTATGTTTTATTAACCTCGAAAGAATCTCTTTACCCAGGGCTTGTGAAGCATCGACCCTTCCTTTTTCCCCCTCCTTATAATAGAAGACCTCAATCCCCTCGGCTGTATCACTTGGAGAGCTGTTGTAGTGGATGCTTACAAAAAGAGCACCGTTTGCCTCATTGGCGACAGATGCTCGCTGCGAAAGAGGCACAAAGGTATCATTTTGCCGTGTCATCAAGGTCTTATATCCCAAATGATTGAGATATCCTTTAATCATATGGGCTGTAGAGAGCGTCAAGTGCTTCTCCTCATAATCAAAGCGGGTACTTGTGGTGCCGGAATCTTTTCCCCCATGCCCTGCATCGATAATGATCAGTTCAGGTTTTTCAAAAATGGGCGCCGCAGGCTTTTCTAAAACAATAGGCTTCTCTACATACATTGTTTTTGTTGTGCAACCGGTCGCAAAAAGAGATAGCAAGAGAAGGAAGAGAAAAGATTTTAACTGATTTTGCATGGATTCACTCTTATTAAATTTTGTGCCACCTTACAGTCATCAAAAGGGAGCGTTTGATGCGAAAAGATTTGATACGTTTCATGCCCTTTTCCGGCAATTAAGATCAAGTCATTAGAATGGGCGCTTTCAATGGCTGTTTCTATCGCCTCTCTCCTATTAGGGATGATAAGAAATTCACCTTTTCTAATTCCGCCGGCAATTTCTTGGCAAATGCTTAGAGGATCTTCACTTCTAGGGTTGTCGCTTGTAATAATGGCTAAATCGGCAAAGCGAGCGGCGACCTCTCCCATTTTTGCTCTTTTATCTTGATCGCGATCACCTCCACACCCAAAAACAACGATCAACTTTCTAAACTCTCCAATTTCTTTGAGTGTCCTGCATACATTTTCTAAAGCGTCAGGGGTATGGGCAAAATCGACAATGATCTCTGCTCCATTTGGATTTTTAACCCTCTCCAAACGACCGGGAGTTCCCTGAAAACCTCTCAACAGGGGAGGGATATCAGAGAGAGAAACTCCCCTCGTAAGCATGACAGAGGCTGCTGCTAGAACATTTAAAACATTGAATCTTCCTAGAAGCGGAATAGTAAAGCTTTGACTTCTCTCTTGATAGGTTGCAGTAAAATGGGTCTCATTCTTACCAAGAATCACCTCTTTTGCCTGCAAGTCAGCCTCTTTTTCAAAGCCATAGGAGAGGGTATTCGCATATGTCCTCTTAAGAATCTCTTCTCCATAAGGAGAGGAAGAGTTAATAACTGCCCACTTTGAGGGAGCTAAATTCGAAAAGAGCTGCATTTTTGCTTCAAAATAGCTCTCCATTGTCTTATGGTAATCGAGATGGTCCTGGGTTAAGTTGGTAAATAGGGCAATATCAAAATCGATATTCTCAACTCTCCTTTGAACAAGACCATGCGAAGAGACCTCCATAGCAAGAGCTCCGCAATTGTTATTCCGCATCTCCCTAATGAGTTTTTGCAGCTGGATTGTATCGGGAGTTGTTTTGTCGGATGGGTAGTGATTCTCTCCGATAATATACTCGACAGTGCCTATAAGGCCCGTTTTGAGCCCTGATCTCTCAAGAAGATGCTTGAGAAGATAACTAACGGTTGTTTTCCCATTCGTCCCAGTAATGCCTGCAACAAAAAGTTCTCTTGAGGGATTATCGTAAAAACGGGAGGAGAGGGTTGAAATAATAGAGGAGATATCGGGATGGATAAGTTGGGTGATCCCTTGCAAAAACGGATTTCCCTCATTTGAGAGAATAGCTAGAGCCCCTGTCTGGACTGCCTCATTAATGAAATTGGCACCATCGTAGGAGGCACCTTTTTGAATAATAAAGAGATCTCCGGGACAGACTTTTTTCGAGTGGGAGCAGATTCCACCCACCTCAACTTCCCTGTTCCCAGAAAATACCGTGATATCCAGATCTTTGATCAGTTTTTTAAGTTTCAACCATTCCAC
The DNA here is from genome assembly GCA_013287335.1 of Chlamydiota bacterium. GTDB lineage: Bacteria > Chlamydiota > Chlamydiia > Chlamydiales > JAAKFR01 > JABDDZ01. The sequence continues at coordinate 9,555 of JABDDZ010000004.1, forward strand.
TCTTCGTTAAGCATCTTCAGCGCCCGCACCTCTTGTAGCCAATCGGCCCTTTCGGGATTATAACGAGGATCGCCCGAAGGATATCCAAAGGGATCATCGGGGGTTACACCTAAATATTCAAGTGTCCTTTTTGCAATTTCGCGAAATACCGGAACAGCGCATCTTCCCCCAAAATAGTTTTTGCCGCCCCCTTTTTTTATTACAGCTTCTGGTTCATCAATTGAAACAAGCAGAATAAACCTTGTGGGGGTCTTCTCAAGATTGGCAGGAGTAAATCCAATAAAGGAGGAGATATATTTCGTGCGGGAGTAAACGCCATTTTCAATCTTTTCAGAAGTGCCCGATTTTCCTCCCTCGCTATATCCATAGAGATCTCCGAGTCTTCCGGTGCCCCCCTCCTTGGTTGTGTATTTCATCCCTTTTGCGATAAGTGCGGCGATCTCCGGCGAAAGAACCTCTTTAAAGCTCTCTCTATCTACCTCTGTTTTATCCAATAGGACAACCTCATTTCCATCTCTATCTGTTTTTACTATTTTTCGCACAAGGGTGGGATTGACAAGCCTTCCACCATTGGTAAAAACCGCAAAAGCTCTCAACATCTGAAAACTTGTAGCAAGTAGATTATGGCCGATTGCTAAGGAGTAGGGAGTGGGTAGAGACCATTGGAGGGCGCCATTTGGGTATTTTTTCCCGGGAGTGGGAAGAAAGCCTACAGCCTCCGCCGGGAGTTCAATTCCCGTTTTTTGTCCGAAGCCAAATGTCTCGATCAACTCTTTTCGATACCAGTTGGGCCCAAGAGTATTCATTAAACGGTCTGTAATAATGGCCATGTAGATATTGGACGATTTTTGGATCGCCATATACATGTTCAAATACTTATGAGGACTGATATCAGTCAAAGGCTTTGAAGCTCTTCCGGGGAAAATCGTCTGGGTTGTCTGGATTTTCTCCTCGGGATGAAATAGGGGAGCCTTTCCCAATTTTTCTAGCTCTTCATTGGCTTTTAAACAGAGGGCGACAGTGATAGGCTTCATCACAGAACCAAGCTCAAAAGCATCTGAGAGAGATTTGATTTTTGCAAAGTCCATTTTTTCAGGAGAATTAAAATACTCTTGGTAATGGGCAGGATCAAAGGCTGGGTATTGGGCCAGAGCTAAAATTTCTCCGGAGAAGGGGTCCATCATCACAGCCCATCCCCCCTTAGCGTTGGAAGCAAGCACACCCGCTGCAATCTCCTCTTCGGCAATTGCCTGAATATAGTGGTTGATTGTCAAAAAGATATCGGCACCATTCTCAGGGGGTTCTAACTCCTCTGTGGTAGCGAGCTTGTTCCTTGGAGAGCGGAAAATCTTCCTTTTCCCCTCCTTTCCCTTTAGAATATCATTAAAATAGGCCTCTAAGCCTCCTGTAGGAAGACCTTGGTGGGTATTTTCCTCCTTGTTTTCACGGATTGTATGCAATACTTGGCCAAGAAGCGAACCAAAGGGGTAGGAGCGTTTATAATCGGTTGTGAAAAAGAGGGCATTGGCTGCAATCTTGCGCTTTTTTGCGAAACCCCGCCACCATACTTCAATCTCCTCTTTTGTCGTCCTAGGCAGCCAGGCGGCCACTTTTCTGCAGCGGCTTTTTTTATCAAAAGCGGCATAAAGAACCTCTTTTGTATCTTCTTTGCATGAAAGATGAGCTGCTAGAACTTTTTGAATCTCCTCTCTATAGGTAATTGGAATGGCAAGGGGATCGATAAAGAGATGGAACTTGGTCACATCGGTTACAAGAGCCTGCAGCTTTTCTGGATGTCCCTGTTTTAACGTGGTATTTGAATAGAAAGCCCCTCTACGAAAGGGTTCTTGGATGACAATCTGGTGCTGCTGAAGGGCAAGATCGCTCCAATAATCTCCATTTACGATCTGGATATTAAAAAACTGGGCAAAGAGAAGAGAGAAAAAAAAGAAGATCACGATTGCAAGCACAATGACCTTTGGTTTTTCTACATTTACATCTAATTTTTTTCGCATGAGGGAAGGGGGAAGATGATGATATCTTTAATGAGAGGGTGTTTAAGGTGGCTATACTCGGGTTGACGGGCTAAATTCATAAGATTAGCAGGGTTTTCAAATTGATCGATCTCAAACTGCAACCTTGTATTTTCTTGACATGCGGATTCGAGTTCCTTTTGAAGTTTGGGAATCTTGAGGCGTAAGTTGGTGATATCATTTTGCTTGTCCAAATAGAGATACAAAAAAAGAGAGAAGAGAAAAATACAAAAAAAGAGACGAAAAAGAAGAGGAACATTCACAGGATTTTTTCCAGGATTCTAAGTTTTGCACTTCGACTGCGTGCATTTTTCCGCATTTCCTCTAAAGTCGCCTGTTTAGGTTTTTTTGTCAAAATCTTCGCGGAAACAAAATCTCGAAAAGCATATTTGACAATCCTATCCTCAAGACTATGAAAAGAGATCACAAGAAGCCTTCCATTTTTTCTAAGAAGAGTAAGAGCTGATTCAATCCCTTTTTTTAATACATTTAGCTCGTCATTCACCTCTATTCGAAGAGCTTGAAAAATGCGGGTTGCCGGATGAATGCGGCCGCGCCCTCCGCCTGGCGAGAGGACCGGCATTAAAATATTTACAAGCTCAGCTGTTGTCTCTATCTTTCTTTTTTGTCTTGCAAAAACAACTGCCTTGGCAGCTTTTCTCCACTGCCGCTCTTCGCCATACTCACTAAAAATCCTGCCAAGGTCTGCTTCCGAGTAACTATTGATAAGAGTTTTTGCACTAAAAGAGGCGCTTTTATCCATGCGCATATCTAAGGGACCCTCCCCTTGAAAACTAAATCCCCGGGAGGCCTGATCAAGCTGCATCGAAGAGACTCCCAAATCAAGCAGAATCCCATCCATGCTATTTTTTACAAAAAGGTCTCCCATATTTTCAAACCCTGAATGAATAAGCCGGATTTTATCACCAAAGGGTTGGAGATTTTGCGCAGCAAGCTCCAGCGCTTCTTTATCTTTGTCAAGGCCATAGAGATGGCAGATTTCGGGGTGAGCCTCTAAAAGGGCTTTTGCATGCCCTCCCGCGCCCAAGGTTCCATCAATAAATTCTTTCATATCAAGGTCTGATAAACCTTCCAAAATTTCATTTAAAAGAACGGGTGTGTGTGGAGCTCTACTCATGAGTCATCCTTTAATGTATTATTTGTATCCAAAAAGAGTAAAAATGTAAGATAGAAATAAAGCCAGGTATATTTACAATGCCACAAATTTCTGATTATGACTTCACCGCGCATGAGAGATATGCCTGGGGGCAGTCTCAGATGGAGGCCTTCAATAAGCAGTACCACATTCCTCCCCAGGGTGCCGGTAGTGTAGCTGTCCAATCGCAAGCTCTTGGCCTAGTTCCGACCCACTCAGCTACTGACTCACTCATGCAAACCTATGTGAGAAAGACATGGAGTTTTTTTCTCGCCCCCTTTAGATACTTTATGCAAAGACTCTCCTCCTCTAAGGTAGCTCCCTCACTTGGATCTCGCGAACTGCTTGATGCTGAAGTACTTAAAATACGCTCTTTTTTAAAGCAGCAAAATAACCCCAAACTCGATGGCGAGGGAGAGGCAATTATTCAGATGATTGATTTTGGAATCATCAAAACAAATAATGATATTGATTATATCACCTCCAGAATGAAACAATTTATTCAGGCTTAAGATGACGACTCCAAACTGGCAGCAAATCCTTGGGTGGACCTCCGATCAGCTTGAAGAGATCCGTTTTGCAGGCTTCTCCTATCTAAAAGAGGGGCGTTATGAAAAGGCCCTTCTCTTTTTTAAGGCTCTTGTCGTTGTAGATCCTAAAAGCGTCTACGATACTCAAACTTTGGGGGCCTTATATCTCCAAATGGGAGAGGGAGATGAGGCGCTTGCTTGCATTGAACAGGCTCTTAATTTAGATCCCTCCCATGAGCCTACTCTTCTCAATAAGGCGAAAACCCTTCTTATCCTAGGGAGAAAACAGGAGGCTCTTCTGCTTCTCCATTCCCTCCAAAAGAGCAAAAATCCCTCCATCGAAGGAGACGCTTCCGCCCTCTTCCTCGCCTACACCTAAAGTAAAATAACCAATTAATTAATCTCCAGAGAAGCTATAAGATTCCTTTGGAGTGCGGTGACCTGTCACCGCTTTTTAAAGCATTCATCACATTGAGTATGTTAGATTTAATTCTTGCAAAAAGCGGTGACAAGTCACCGCACTCCAAAATAGAACTAATGATAAGATTTTGTTAATGAAGCGCTCTCTCTTGGCTTCTATGTTTAACAAAAAATTAATCCTAAATAGATGGAAATAATCAAAATTCTTTGATATACTTTTATTATAATATAATTTATTTGGTTAAGTTTATGTCGTTTGATAGTAAAAGAGTAGAAGGTCAATCTAACTCCCATCAATACACGTCTTCTCCCAAAATTCTAGGGGCTCTTGCTGTTATTACAATTGTTGCCTTTATTGCACTTGGATTAGCAGCTCCCGGAGCTCTTATCATCTCTAATATTATTTCTAGTAGTGCAATATTAGGATATGGTTTAGCGGTAGCCGGAGGCTTTATTCTTGCATTAGATGCTCTTGGAGCCATGATTTGGGGTTGCTTTAAATTTTGCAAATCTAAAGAGCCACCTACTCATACCTATCGCCCTTCCCAACAAGATTATATACCACCTGAAGAACCACGAGGTAGAATTACTCTGCAAAGAGAGTCTTCACCCTACTCTTTTGTTCCAACAACTTCTTACACCCCGCTCATAGATGATAGTCAAGCTCAGGGGGTTTATGGCTATGATCCAGACCCAACTTCTTACACCCCACAATATGCTCCTGTACATCCAGAGACAAGTGGCCTATACACTGGTCAAGCTCAAGAGGTTTATGGCGTTGATAAACAAACTGGTGCGCTGAAGACAGGGGAGATTGTCACAACACAAGACAATAGTTATGTGGCTTTTTACAAAGATCTCAACAATTCAGGCTTTGGCAATTTTCACCGTTGCCATATCAAAGCATTTGGAAAGGAATTTGAATGTGCTGAAGCTGCTTTCCAATACAGAAAATGCCAACTTGCTGGTCTTCCAGAATCTGCGCTTAAAAAATTCTATGCATCAAAAGACACCCAGGGACGTGTAAATCGCGGATACGATGGAGAGGGCGCTTTTCAAGCAAGTAGAAGGATTGAAAGGGAATATGACAAGCGTAACGGTGGGAACGCCTTTAAAAACAAACTTATGAGCATTGATTGGAAAAAGGCTGGGCGCGCCAAATGTGATGAAGTAATGTGGGAAGTATTGCAATGTAAGTTTGGGCAAAATGCTCATCTCATGAAGAGTCTTCGCGACACAGGAAATGCCTTGATTTTAGAGCATAATCAAGAGGCGAGAGAGAATTGGTGGTCAGACAATCATGATGGTTCCGGAAAAAATATGCTTGGAAAAATGCTAGAGGCTATTCGGAAAGGGTCTATTTCTGGGCAACCAGCAACCTGTCCTTCTAATATTAATTCTCAGATAGAGCAACAGCGTATTAGAAATGCTGGAGCTCATTTTGAAGAAAACAAAGTGGATCAGCTAGCTCCAATTTGGACCTAATCCACTCTAATTCTACTTTTCTTATAAAGCTTTCAAGCCAAAGTTGTTCGCCTTGAAAATTCTTGTGGAGAAGTTTGTTCATAACATTGATGATGAGTAATTTGCAAGTTTATGATAGGAAGATTTTTTTTTCTTCGGAAACTTCTTTGAAGATGAATTGCTTATAGAATTTCGCAAAAATGGGGCTTGCGCCCTTTGACCCAACTTGCTACAGTCTCCATCTACTAACAAGATATCAACAGTTGTGGAACTCTTGTTCACAACTTATCTAGAAAGGTTTTTTTTCGAGAAAGGGTCTATAAAGTATGCTGAATGCAAATGCTAGCCAGACATGGTATGAGTTTCTCCAATATATCAGAAAGCGTTGTTCAAAAGCCGCGTTTGAAAATTGGCTCGCCCCCATCCAAGTGATGGAATCGGCAAAAGATGCTATCTGCCTTAAAGTGCCAAACATCTTCGTTAAAGCTTATCTCTTAGATAATTATAAAGAGGACCTCTGCTCTTTTCTCCCGGTTGATGCATTGGGAGAGCCCCTCATTGAATTTGTGATCCCCAAACAAATCCCTAAACAGCCTGATGTGATTAAAAAAACTGTCACATCCTCTCCCTCCGCTTCAGATAAAGTGGAATATGAACTGAAACTCAACCCCTTTTACAAGTTTGAGACTTTTATCGAGGGGCCCTCTAACCAGTTTGTCAAATCAGCTGCAATGGGCATTGCTAATCGCCCCGGACGTTCTTACAATCCCCTCTTTATCCATGGGGGTGTGGGCCTCGGCAAAACTCACCTGCTCCATGCTATTGGTCACTATGCAAAGGAGAATCACAAAAAACTTAAAGTCCAGTGCATTACAACCGAAGGGTTTATTAATGACCTTGTCGATTCTCTCCGAAATAAATCGGTCGATCAGTTAAAACGATTTTATCGCTCTCTCGATGTCCTTCTTGTGGATGATATCCAATTTTTGCAAAACCGGCTCAACTTTGAAGAGGAGTTTTGCAATACCTTTGAAAGCTTGATTAACCAGAATAAACAGATTGTCATTACAAGCGATAAGCCTCCTGGGCAGCTTAAGCTCTCTGAGCGAATTGTCGGAAGAATGGAATGGGGGCTTGTGGCTCATGTGGGGATACCTGACCTCGAGACCCGCGTTGCTATTTTGCAACACAAGTCAGAGCAGAAGGGGTTAAAAATCTCCAGTAATATCGCTTTTTTTATTGCGGAAAATATCTTTAGCAATGTCAGGCAGCTCGAGGGAGCAATCAACCGTTTAACAGCTCATTGCCGCCTCCTCTCGCAGGAGCTCACAGAGGATCTAGTAGAACAGGTACTTTCGGAACTCTTCCAGCGCATTCCAAAGCAGAGAGTCTCCGTCGAGAATATCCTGAAGGCTGTAGCAACAGTCTTTCAAGTGCGGGTCAGCGATCTGAAAGGAACTTCGCGCACTAAAGAGATCGCCATTGCGCGGCAAGTTGCCATGTTTTTAGCAAAAGAGATGATGAGTGAATCCTTAATGATGATTGGAGCTTCTTTTAGCAAAACACATTCGACAATTCTCCATGCGTGTAAAACAATTGAAAATAAAATCAAAAAAGATGAAGCTCTCAAAAGGAAAATCGCTCTTGTTAGAAGGCATGTTGAGCCTTAAACTCTGATTAATATTTGGTAATCTGATATGTTTCGTCGCCCAGGAAAAAACAATGAAAAAGAGAGCATCACCTCTCTTTACCAGGATGAGCCCCCTCGCTCCCCCTCCTATCCTTATGGATCAGCAACTAAAGAAAGTAGCCCTAGGGTTTTCGAACCCCCCGCAGCTTCCTCTCTTCCTAAAGGGTTAGAGGAGCGCACCTGGCAATCCAATGAGAATTGGAGCGCCCCAAAGACAACTCCTCTCCCCTTCCAGGGAGCCCAAAAAGAGGAGGAGCCCGAAACAACCCTTGGAGAGGGAGTCACTTTCCGAGGCGAGCTCCGTTTTGAACGGCTATTGCGGATAGATGGATTTTTTGAAGGGGAGCTTCTCTCTAAAGGGAAGGTCATTGTCGGTCCAAAAGGAAGCGTCAAAGCCAACCTCAATCTGAGAGAGGCGATCATCGAAGGAAAGGTAGTTGGAAATATCACTGTTGAGGGAAGGCTTGAGTTGCGGCAAGGGGCTTCTGTTGAGGGAGATATCAAGGCTGCATCTCTAAGCGTTGATGATGGCGTGCGTATCATTGGGCTTGTTGAAGTGGACCCCCCATCAGACAACCCAGCCTCCTAGCCCATTTGGAGTGCGGAGACTTGTCTCCGCTTTTTTACGGTCTATTAAACCTTGCAAAAATGCAATAGCATCTTTAAAATGCAAGGTATATGCATTATCTTCCCCGTCACATAGAAAAGCAGATCGTTGAATCCTCAAAATATTTTAAAGCGATTCTTCTCCTTGGGGCTCGCCAGGTCGGAAAAAGCACTCTTCTCTTCCATCTCTTTCCAGATATGAAGACTATTGTCTTTGATCCCATCCAGGATATCTATAGAGCGCGCGCTGATCCCGAGCTTTTTCTAGAATCCTTCCCGGCCCCTCTGGTGTTAGATGAGGTGCAGTATGTCCCTGAGCTTTTAGCATCTCTTAAGCGAAAAATGGATAAAAGCGATCTAAAAGGACAATATTTTTTAACAGGCTCGCAAAATTTTAGCATGCTTCGCTCAATAGCCGAAAGTATGGCAGGACGTGTGGCCATTTTTCATCTCGACAATTTTACTCCCCAAGAAATTCTGGGTAGAGGAGATGCGGAAGGATGGCTTCCGAGCTACCTCGAAAACCCCGAAAGTTTTTATAGGGGACGAGAGACTTTTCCACCTCCTTTTCCACCACTTGTGGAATTCCTCTTTAGAGGGACCTTTCCCGCAACTGTTGATTTTCCTACCTCGCAAATCCCCCGCTACTTTCGTTCCTATCTACAAACCTATGTCGAACGTGATGTGAGGGTTCAAGAAGATATTCGTCAAACCGCCGAATTTGATCGATTTTTGGGGATCATCGCCTCACTTACAGCACAAGAAATAAATGCCTCCCAACTTGGCCGTGAAATTGGGATTTCTCCTCATACGGCACGTCGTTGGCTCGATCTCCTCTCTTTCACCTATCAATGGCATGAGCTTCTTCCTTACCATGGCAACACCATTAAGAGAATAAGTGGAAAAAAGAAGGGCTACTTTAAGGATTCGGGTTTTGCCTGCTATCTCCAAAAAATTGAATCTCCCGAAGGATTAGCCGTAAGCCCAAGACTTGGAGCGCTATTTGAAACCTGGGTGGTAGCCTATATTCATCAACAGTCTGCTACCCTTTCTGTTCCCCCTAATGCTTATCATTGGCGGACGGCCGGAGGGAGCGAAGTAGATCTCATTTTAGAAAGAGATGGGAAACTCTATCCCATTGAAATAAAATGTAAAACACATCTCACAAAAGCCGATCTTACGGGCCTTAGAGCTTTTCGAGAAACCTATTCACAAAATGCTATCATGCCAGCTCTTGTTATCCACGCAGGATCAGAGGCTTTCATGCTGGACAAAGAGACCTTTGCAATCCCCTGGAATCTTTTATAATTCTCTCCCTAGTTTAGAAAAAACTGTTTTTAAAAATTATTTTGTGTTAAGATTTTGATATGAGGTTCCAAAAAACCCGGTTGCAGATATACTCTTTATCCTTTTCTGCTTCAGCATCCAATGTTTCTGCTGGCTTTTCTAGAGTTGAAAGATACTTTAGATGGTCGCAAACTTTCGAAAAATCTAAATCAGAGCTTTGATTCAACCAAGCACCCCAACGACTACCAAACGTCCTTGCCATTTTATAACTGGCATTTTCAACTTTTTCATAAAAATTTGGATCTTTAATCCAAGAAAGATCAACTGCTTTCAAATTCGGCAATGCTTTTTTGGATTGTTGAGGAACTTGATGCACAGTCACCTTTGCAATAAGAACAATACAAGGAGGAAGTGTAGTGAGGGCTCCATATGCAAGAGAAGGATGAATATAAAGAGTGCGTATTTCTCCTTCTCGCATTCCTTGTATTCCATGTGCAAAACCCGGAATGGTAGTAGAAAGTTTTACCCAACAGTTGTGATTTGCAGATAAAACATTCCCATAACTATCTTCTATGACATAACTTATTAGAAGTTGATCAGATGAATCAACTATTTTACCATCACCGACCTTCATTTGCTCAAAATAGAGATAGCTTGGTGCAATTACGTTAAGGTTTTTTGTTTGAGGCATAGTTGCAAACCAGGAATCAGCAAATTGAAGATTTAATCGAGCTCTCTTTAAGTTACTAAGAGAACCAGGCATTACATGTGTTGTCCCTGTTGCTATTTCAGAAGGAGCACCTCGGCAGAATGCCTTAATAAACTCTGCCACTGTCTCAGAATCTAACTGAGAACTCATATACCATAAAGCATCCGCTATTACTTCCTCTGCTTTTGCATTTAATTCAAGTGCATCAAAAGAAAAAGGCAATGTACAAATAACAACAGGTGTTTCACTTGTGATTTTTTTTAAAATGTATTCAAAAAAATCAGGACGATTAAGCAGGGCTTTGATTCTGTCTTGAGAATTTTCTAAATTGTCTATTAATTGTTGATTATTAATATTTTTATAAGCACCGAATACAAATTTTGGCTTTTCTATTGCTAAGAGTGTTAGAAATTTTTCATAACGCGATAAAATAGCATTTAGCTCTTCCTCCAAATTAGAAAACCCTAAGCCGGGTTTGATAAAAAGCATTTCACCTAATTCAGATGCTTTAGTTCCCGATTGAGACAAAAAAAGAGTTTTAAGCTGCATATCATCCCATTGAACAACCCCTTTTTGACCCATTAAATTGCTATAAGGAGCGAAAGGAGGATTATCATTATTCAATAGTACATTTTGTATTTTTTCTGCTCGGCTATGCATTAAACTGTTATAAGAGCCAAAGCCGAGAACAATCCCCGTTAATACTTTGTCTCCGCGGAGAATACTGTCAAGGGGCTCTCCTGAATTGACAATGTGCCCAACCAATTGCTCTGCTTCAATTGTTGGGCCTAAGACGTATCGAAAAAGATCAATATTATTTTCAATTTCTTTAAGGAGCTTAGGAACATTGATAAAAAGTAATTCATAAACTGGTGTATAAGATTGTTGATACTGAATATCTGTTGCTTTAAGAACAAAATCCTTTTGTTTAGGACAGATTTTATTCCATATCTTGATTGCTTCTCGGGCACAAATATCTATTTGAAAATTTATATTCTGAGGAACGATTAAATTCCCAAGAGGGGGAATATTCATTTGTGATATAGGCTTAGACCCTTCAAGAACATATCCATACTCTGCATGGGTAAACATCATCTTAAAAAACTGATTCAGAACAAAATAGTCTTGAGCATTATCAATTTTTAAAGCAGCAGCGCGTGCATCTGCACAAAAAGTCAGAAATAAGATTACGTTTAAAACCCATCTCATAAAAAAGCCTTTGAGTTTAGTGATTGAGCCACTATTTTTCCTAAAACATTAGCAAAAATAGTGGCTTCATTTTTAGCTTCCATACTTACAGCAATAACCATCGCAGTAGAATTCGCAATCAAAAGCTGCACAGCCGCCACAGCAGGGGCAAGCGCGGGTATGGCCATTTCTACAGCTATACCAGCCACCTGCTTTCACAGTCCATTGCTCTCCGTTTTTGTATAAAGCGTGAACAGCTAATAAATTGCCCTGATAGTTCACCATTATTCCTTCAGGGGAAATAATAAGATTCTCAAATGGAAGAGTCAATACAACTTCTTCTAATTTAGCCATATCAGCTATATTTTTAGCTTGAATGGCGGGGCTGGGTATTATTGCAATTAATAGCATCAGTGGGTAAAGTACTTTTTTCATAAAAAACCTCTAAATTCAATCAATATTTCTCGACACAATTTTATTGCTAACCTCCAAATTTGAGCATTTAACATTTGTGGATCTTAAAGATTTATTTATAAAGAAAATTAATGCAACATTTTTTTTGAAAAAAGATTTGAAAGTTCCAAACAATCGCTATGTATAGAAAAAACTGTTTTTAAAAATTATTTTGTGTTAAGGTTTAATTAAAATTAAAGGTTTTTATTCAAATGCTATGTTCTTTTAACGAGCCTAATAAGGAGGTATCTTATTTTCATTACATACCTCCAGCCATTACTCTTATTAGCGCCCTTGGAACCATTTTAGCGATTATCACCCTCCTTGGAGCCTATCAGATGATTGGCGTTGGGACCATCAACCAGATAGTCATTCCCGTTGCTTGGGGGGTATTTTTCCTCAGCCTTACCACTTTTATCACCTTTGCTCTTCTCTCTGCTTCTCTCTGCCTTCCTACAAAAAAAGATCCTTCACTTATTCCGGCGACGAGACCCTTACCACCTAACAACATAAAACAGACTACCCCAAATCCAAAAAGTATACCTCAAGTTGAAAAGAGCAGGCTCTCGCAAGAGAATGACAAGGCTTTTCTAAGTCCAAAAAGTGCACCAAAAGTTGAACAAGAAAGAGAGGTCTCTCCTTCTGGATTGTATGCATTACCTGATGAAACCCTCCTTCATCTTTTTAGCTTCTTGCCAACCTACAGCCTCTACACTGTTAGAGAGGTCTCTCAACGTTTTCGCGCAATAGTAGAAGAGGATGGCCTCTGGCAAGAGAGAGGGGAACGTCTAAATCGTTCTTTGGGCCCTGAGGCTAGTTTTTTTGGGCATTCTGACAAGCTTCGAGTCAAGCCCTGGAGGGATCAATCCTGGTTTAACGCATGGCGTATAGCTCAAGCCAAGGACCAAACTTCTGTGAGAGAAGGAAGCTCTTTTATAATTAAAGATGGGCAATTTTACTCTTCAGATAGACAGGGCCTCTCTGCCACTTCCTGCGATGGAGATTATCAAAGAAAGTTTTATACATTATCTTTTTTGCAGGCAGATCTTTCTCGTGAGAACAGCTGCTTTGACGTCAGAGGAGATAGGGGCGTCATAGTAAATCCCCAAACCAAAAAACTCACTTTCTTCTCACTCTCTTTGGGAACGGAATATACTCCTTCCTGTTTTGATGGAGAAGAGATTCGGACACTTCATTTAGGTGAAGAGGGATCTTTGCTGACAGGAATGGCACAGGGGGGCATTAAACTCTGGAAAATTGTTGATCAACAATATCAATGCATAAAAGACCTACCTCATGAGATAGAAGCATTGACGATACGCCATTCGAAAAGCTGGATAGCATGTATTATTCCAAAAGAAGAAAGTTATGAGATCCTGTTAGAAAATCCCACTGTAAAAGGATTGTTAAAGTCCATCCCTAGAAACCCATCATGCGCACCCCCCTCTTTTGATCTATCCGATGAGTTTTTAGTGATTGGTTATGATAATAAAATTTATATTTTTGATTTTAAAAATCACCCTACCACATTCCCTTGCGCCATGCATACCATCCCATGGGCTGAAATCCATTCAGTAGAGATTGTTGATAAAGAGCTTCATCTAGCATTCTCAAGAAAGGGTGTAGGGGTAAATGAAGATGGAACAGCTCATTGGGTATACTCAAGGTCGTTTGACTCTCTCACTGACGATCACATCTCCTATATAGATTTGAGTCTATATACCTACCCTCTTAGCAATATAAGCGAAAAATTTGATCTCTATGCAGAGAATACTCGAAAATCATTGTCTGTCTGAGAGAGGAGTGCGGGCGAGAGTGAGGGCGTAGAGTTTTTTGGGTTCTTTTTCGAGGAGTTTGCTCGCGCAGGCGTTGATTGTCGACCCAGTTGTCATCACATCATCGATAATAAGAATGGTCTTTTTCGAGAAGCTTTCTTTCGCTTTAAGCCGAAATTTTTCAGAAGAGAACTCTCGCTCAAGACGTGTTCGCCCAGCTTGCGGAGAGCCTAAAAATGATCTGGCAAGAAAATCTTTCACCTGCACATCTAGCATCTTTCCAAGGGCCTTGCCAAGCAGCCAACTTTGATTATAACCATAGACAAGAGAGCGGAGACCCACCCTGGGAACAGGAACGATAAGATCAGGCATCTCCCATCCAAGCCTTTCAAATTGTAGAAGCAAAAAGGGGGCGGCCATCTCTGCAAGAAATGACATATTACTGTATTTAAGAGATTTAATTAACGTAGCAATGGGCCCAAAATAGTCAAATGCGCTGGCGGCCGAAATTTTGAAATTTTTGGCTTTGCGACATGCTTTACAGGGAAATTGAACGCTTTCAAGAAAACAAAAGGGACAACGCGATTTGGGATTGATCAGTTCCAAAAAATGGAGACAAGCAGAGCAAAAGAGCTTTTCACATCTCTCCTGGCAGTGCAAGCAGGTCGATGGAAAAATAAAATTAAGAACTCTCATGCTTCTCTTTATGCCGAACCAAATGGTAGGAGGGTTTGTTTATCGTGCCCGAAACATTCATCGTTAAGAGCTCAACAAATTTCATTAAGAGATTATACTGCTTCATCTTTAAATTAATATTGAGCTTTCCTTCAAAATCGATATAAGAGGGAACATCTTTAGCGAGGAAAAAGCGAGATCTCTTTCCATCGCTATAGACCTCTTCTGTACGCACAAGGTCTATTTTTGCCTTATCAATTTTGTACCAGATCTGACCTCTGACAGGGACTAAAAGGGCAAAATCGAGCCCAATGCGGGATATTAAATCTGCCGGAATAAGCAGGATATTTGCAATAAACCCCTTTTTAGGATAATTGGAAAAAAGAATGTTTCCCTCCCCCCTAAATGTCTCAGGCGATCCCAAACTGCCCGAAAAATGGGAGAGCTCAAAATTATGCACGAGAAGCGATTGGAAACTCTTCTTGGTTCTTTTTTTAGCCTTATTCCATGAGCGCAATCTTGCCGGCCTAAATCTAACAAGCCGCGCATGCGGAATATGGCAATTCCAGGAAAGCTCGCCCTTTGTAAAGAGAATCTCATCCATTAATAGATTCCCCCCACGGTCTTTGATCTCAACCTTTTTAAATTCAATAGAGGTAGGATTAAAATTAAGATGAGCTTCTAAACTCGATAATATCATTCCGCCAATCTCAAAATCTTTTCCAATTAAATTCCCTGAAAAGAGAAGATCTGAGGGCTCATCTCTTGCAAAGCTAAAGCGGCCGCCCAGCTGATATCCCTTTCCGATTCCAGTTTTTTGGGTAAGATCGCGTAAAAATTTAGGCAGAAGGGGAGTATCTTTAAAGGAGTGGACAACCACTTTTCCAGAAAAAGCAATCCTTTTGGCCTCATCCCCCCCTTTCTCCTGGAGAAGTGAGGCCTCTATCCCCTGCAAGCTTCCATTGATCTTTTCAATTTCAAATTTACCTAGACGATTTTTATGCCAAAAAATATTTAGCGTCTTCTCTTCAACTTTTGGTTCGCAAATCGCGATGCTTCCTTTAGAGAGTTGCAAGCTCTCCGACTGAAAATTCACCCAAAGAGGAGTGTCTGAGATCTTTGTGAGTGTGCGGCAAAGAATTCCATTTTTATCAAAAACGCAGGAAAAATTTTCCAGGGCAAGAGCATGCTTACCCACAAAGTAGACTCCATCTTTCAAGGAGAGATGGACCCAGTAATTATCAGAAGCAACTTCAAATGAGATGCTTCCCTCCAAAGATTCCTCTTTTTTTAACTTTTCAAAAGAGTCCGTGAAATTTGAAGATAACGTGGGAATCAGCTGCTTTAATAGATGGCTCATCCAGGGCAGACGTGCGGGAGGAAAACTAAAGTCAAAGCCCTCAAAGGTCAGCTTTGAGGAGGAGAGATCAAATCCGCACTTTCCAACGCGATAGACAATGGGAGGGAGAACATCTCCGGGCTTTCCAACTTCAACTTTAAGCCCCACAATATTCAACCCCTGCTCCGAGGAGAGTGTGCAGATAAGATTTTCCCCATCCCCTAGCTCTACTCCCCCCACCACCAGTCGTTCAAAAGAGGCTAATGTCTCCGCCTCAAAATGGAGAGGCGATCCAATCTCTTGCTTACAAGTTAGCCACCCTTGTCCGCCCAGTTTACCTTTAAGGCCAAATTTACAAAGAGCCTTCAAGAGCTCCTCCGGCAAAAATTTAAACTTGGTCATCTCACCCATATCAAGCGAGAAATCTGAGATCTGACATTTTAACCCAGAGCTCTTTTGAAACTCTCCTTCGATTGAAAAATGGCCTAGATCGACCACTTTAATTCCTAAAAAGGGAATCTCTAATCCTCTATCTAAAAAATAAAAATCTCCCATCACTTCCAGAATCCCCAAAGAGAAGTGATCGAGGCAGAGCCTCTCCTTTTCAAAGCTCCCCTCAACTATCAACTCCCCAAGAGAGGCTTTATCCCATCCCACTTGAGGAGAGTGAAGCTGAAAGAGAAGTTCACTATTGCGATAGGAAAAGTTTGCTGCGAGAGTTCCATCTACCCTTTTTTGATCCAACTCTACCGGAAATTTCACCCCCATCCAAATAGCCAGGGAAGCTAAGTCGGCAAGAGAGGCATTAAGAGAAAAGTCCAATAGGTCAATCTGATGCCAATTTATGAGTTCAAAATTGTTCAACTGGAGCTGAAAATCTCCGAAAGAGCTTTTGGATTTCTCAATGGTCACTATTTTTTTCCCATTAAGAGTTTGCGTTCCAAAGAGAATCCGCGACTCTCTTCCCTCCCCTGTTTTCAGGGTGATATCACCCCCAACATCAGCATTGGGAAGATGCGTTAAATGAAGGAAGTCCGCTTTGATTGCGACAGGAGTCTCTCCCTCCCTGCCACTGATTAAAATTCCCTCTCCACCCTCTATATTAACCTCTTTTTTTACTGCATCAAATTGAAAGGCAGAGGTGAAGTTGTTAACCTTAAAGGAAACTTTTGGAAGCATCTCTTGCGCATTAAAGCTTAAGTTTGAAAAACCAGCTATGCGCCCCTCTTTTAGCGTCACCTTTGGGCTAAAATGGTAAAGAAAGAAGATATCCCCCTTTCCGGTCGAAATCTCCCCCTCTATCGGAACTCTCCAAAAAGGAGCATCAGAGATATGAGAGAAAAACTTCTGAAAAGTCGGAAAGGGTCCGGCAGCAGAATCGACAGCTAAAGAGAGGTTCACATCTGTCAAACTATGGATTGTGATCGCGAGATCTCCCTTTAAAGTAAGGTTTTTCCATGCAGTCTCAATTGCATTAATCGAGATCTTATTCCCTTGGAAATCGACGCGTCCCTTTGCTTTGGGAAAATGGATATTGAAGTTTTTTTGAGTGTAGGAAAAATCCTCCAAAGGTAAAGAGCCATGGTGTTCTCGGGTGCGCAAATTAATGGAGTGAAAACCACTAAGCTTTGGTTCTAAAGAATTTGTGAAAAATGCAAAATGGGGGCTCACCAAAGAGAGATTCTTAGCTTTATAATTAAACGTTAAAACCCCCTCTGCAATCTCCCCTTCAAAATCTCCTCTTCCGCAAAGGTTCATATTTACATCTCCCAGTAAGAAGGGAGAGAGAAATTTTTCGAGAGGAAGGTTTTCTGCTGCTATCCACCCCTTTTTGAAGGATAAAAACTGTTTCTTTAAACTTCTCATTATTTCCCCAAAAAGAGGCTTCTCTTCACTCCCATTGAAAAGGTCGAGCTGAGACTCTTGTTCCAAAAGAGCTCCAAACTTGATGGTATGTTTTTCTTGAGATGCAGCTGTTAATACCTCTCCTTGAAGCTCCAAATTGCCATTCACCGAAACAAGACGCGCTTGCAATTGAAGCCGGTCATTTGGAAATGCTTTTTTAAAGCCCTCCCGGAATTTCGTAGGGATAAAAGAGCTGATTTCTTTGGAATTTCCAGAAAAAGCCATTTTCGCAAGCTCTTTCGGAGAATTCCAATTAAGCTGCAACTCCCCCTCCATGCCAAGCAGGGAGGCAAAAAAGGAAGTCGTCTCAAGAACTCCTTTTTTTACAGTCACTTCAGAAGAGAGATCCTTGAGTTCGCCAAAACCATTTTTAAGTTTTCCTCCTTGAATTAAAAGGTGGCCATCCCATTGATCGTCAAGATTATAAGAAACAAAGAGATGATCCAGTTGCGCTTCCCAAGAGAGAGCTTCATTTGCAGCCCGAAAGTTTTGTAGAGAGAGTTTACCTACAAATGCTCTGATTTTCCCCTTAACAAATGTAGCATCAACCTCTGCTTCAATATCCCCCTCTGCACATTTCCAATTAGAGATGGAAGGGGGGAAAAAGGAGGAGAGAAGTGGGCGTAGTGCGGCAGCGATGGGCTTAATGGGATGGCTTTTAAGAGAACTGATAAGATGGACTCCTCCTTTTTCAGAGTGAGTAAATTCCAGATTCAAAATAGGGCTTCCTGGCTCAAGATCTAGAGCAATCCTACCGACGGCATTTTTTTTGCTTAATAAGTAATAGAGATCCCAATCGATCCGCTGAAGAGGGGTATCTTTTTGAGAGGAATCATAAAGAAGAAGCTGCCCCCCCTTCACCTCAGTCTCAAGATCTAAACAGAAAAAAGGAAGATACCCTCTTGAAAAAGAGTCTAAGAAATTCTCTTTAAAGAGATTCTCCCCCTCTTCTTTATAAATCATAAGAGTTACACCCTGAAGGGTACCTTTGCCTCCAATTAGACGTTTTTTCCAAGAGAGAGAGGGAGAAAAAAGCGCCTTTTCAATGAGGCAGCAATTCCCCTCTTTTCCAATCTGGATCTCTTCGAAAACTAAATTCTCCGACTCCCATCGGCACTCCTTATAGGAAAAGGGGGAGGAGAATGTTTTTTGACAAAAAGCATTGAGTTTCCAAAGCGTGAACTCTTTGGCATAGAAACGAGGAAATAAAAATAGAGAGAGAAAACAACAAACAAAAATAAAAATAGAGAAATAAATTAATGTTGCTTTCTTTTTCATCTTAAATACAGTCCAAGTTTATTCTCATCAGTGTAGACCACTTACGATAATATATCCACCAGAGAGACCACAGACTAGGTCTTTAGAATTTTTACGCCTAGTCGAGTCTCTTGGGGTGGGTAATTTTTCATTGCAATTTCAGAGTAATCTCGTTATTTTTTTGGGTATGTTGCGCCGATTTTTAGATTTTCAACTTTCTTTTTTTGAAAAAGGTAAACCTCTCGCCTCATTAAGACCCTTTGTCAATGCCCTCGACACTTTCTGTTATGAAGCCCCAATAAACACAAAGCAGGCTCCTTTCATACGCGATTCTGTCGATGCCAAGAGATGGATGATGCTGGTTATCATTGCGTTGCTCCCCGCAATCCTTATGGCATTTTGGAATACCGGGGTGCAAAAAGTTGTCTACACAAGCGGCAACTATGAGCTCATGAATAGCTATCTCAAAGCATCTGACTCCTTTTCGGGATACTTCCATTTTGTTGGCTCGGACCATCTCTATTGGCAGATTCTCAAAGCTGGCATGGGGGCATTTTTACCCATTATGCTTATCAGCTACCTCGTCGGAGGGACCATTGAAGGAATTGTCGCCTCAATCCGAGGCCATGAGATTGCAGAGGGGTTTCTTGTGACCGGTATGCTCTACCCACTTATCCTTCCTCCTACAATTCCCTATTGGATGGCAGCTCTTGGTATTGCTTTTGGAGTGCTCGTTGGCAAAGAGCTCTTTGGCGGAACAGGAATGAATATTTTAAATCCCGCCCTCACTGCCCGCGCCTTTCTCTTTTTCACATTTCCCGGAAGAATGACCGGAGATATGTGGGTCGGAACAAATCCGGTAGAGAGTGCCAGGAGCATCAATAAAATGAATGTAGCCGCAGGGCTTTCTGAAATTGATGGATATACCCAAGCAACTCCTCTTCAAACACTTAACTCGACAATTACAGATATTAAACGCATCCATGTCGATGCCATTGCAACAAATTTTATTGGCAATAAAGCCTCCACCTATGAGGCTGTTGCCTCCCACTTTAATACATGGAATGCTGCAGGAAATGCTGGAGAGCTTGGTCATCTCTCGCTTGATACAATGCGCTCTTTTGTGACAGCTCCCCTTGAAACCGGAGGACTTGGCCTTCTTCCGGGAAATTTTTCAGCAGCCCACCATTTTGTAGACCTTGATTATGGGATTGGACATTTTACTGATGGAAATCTCTTTTTTGGAAATATCTTGGGGTCTATGGGAGAGACATCCACCCTTGCCTGTTTAATTGGGGCAGTGATTCTTATCTGGACAGGCATTGGATCCTGGAGAACAATGCTCTCTTTTGGAGTCTTCGCTTTTTTGACGGCTCTACTCTTCCGTTTTTTTTCTACACATACAGGTGCAGAAGGGGGAGCATGGAATCCAGCCATGTATTCGCTGCCAGCCTACCGCCATCTGATCATTGGGGGGCTAGCATTTGGCCTTGTCTACATGGCAACAGACCCGGTCAGCTCTCCTGGCATGCAATTTTCTAAATGGATTTATGGGGGGATGATCGGGGTTGTCACAATTCTTATTCGGGTTATCAATCCCGCCTACCCAGAAGGGGTGATGCTAGCGATTCTTTTCGCTAATGTTTTTGCACCATTGATCGACCATTACGTTGTACGCAACTACAGGAGAAAGCCCCGTGGCCGAAGAGAATTTGCCTAAAATGGAACCCACCCGTCCCACATCAAATTTTCAGGTTCTTTTTTTTATTATTATTCTCTGTTTTGCAGCCGGATTGATCCTGGCAATCGTCTCTTTTTCGCTTAAAAATCCTCAAAAAGAGGCAAAAGAGTTTGACGAGAGCAAGCAGATGCTTATTGCAGCCAAGATTCTCTCCTCGGAAGGATACTTTGAGCTACTTCAAGAGGATGGTACTCTGCAACCAGCCTCCTTTGATACCCAAAAAAAGATTCTTACTCCAGATAGTAGAAAACCTCCTCCTCTCGCTACTGAAGAGGATATCAAAACAGTTGCAAAACTCCGCATCAGGCCCCTTTTAACTGACGCTAAGGGAAACCTCTCGACATTTAGTCAAAAAGGGATAGATCTTTCCACCTACCGTGAAGAGAATAAAGAGAGTGGGTTTGGGACGGCTCCAGATAAACTTGTTTACGTCATCCTACCCAACTCTTCTGACGACGAAAAAATCTCTGAAGAGGATCTCATTAAAGACCTGACGGGGGCCTACGCCTTCGTGATCCCCGTTTCAGGTTTTGGACTTTGGGCCCCTATCTATGGATTTATTGCACTCTTTCCAGGGGGAGATAAGGTCATTGGCACGACATGGTATGAACAGGCCGAAACGCCAGGACTTGGAGCAAATATCTCTGAACCCGCCTGGCAAAAGCAGTTTTATGGGAAGTTGATCTTTCAACCCCCTACAGAGGGCGCTACTGATTTTCAAACAGCGCCTATGGGAATTATAGTTGTTAAAGGACGAGTGAAGGATATATATGGAAATTCCCCCAGGTCAAAAAATGCTGTCGATGGAATGTCCGGGGCAACATTGACAGGTGATGGAGTCACAGCTGCATACCGCAACTCTCTAACCCCTTATCGGGAGTTTTTAATTAAAATGCATAATTTGTCCAAGAAATAAGATGGCAGAAAAAAAGGTTCCACTAAAAAGTTATCTTGTAGACCCGCTTTGGAAAAACAACCAGATCCTCATTGCTATTCTGGGGATCTGTTCAGCTTTGGCTGTCACAACAACTCTTGTAACTTCCATCACTATGGGAATCGCCGTCTCTCTTGTCACAGGATGCTCCTGTTTTTTTGTCTCTCTTTTACGTAAATACACTCCAGACAATGTGCGGATGATCGCCCAGCTAGCTATCATCTCCTCGTTTGTGATTATTGTTGATCAATTTCTACGCGCCTATTTCTATGACACCTCTAAAACTCTATCAGTCTTTGTGGGACTTATCATTACCAATTGTATTGTGATGGGAAGAACCGAGAGCATGGCCCGCAATGTGCCCCCCATCCCCGCCTTTTTAGATGGCTTTGGAGCTGGACTTGGCTATGCGATTGTTCTCTTTTGTGTGGCAGGTTTGCGGGAATTTTTTGGCTTTGGTCAGCTCTTTGGCATTCAGGTCATTCCACTGCATTGGTATGCCTCGACAGATCATCCCGACAGATACCAAAATCTTGGCTTAATGGTATTGGCTCCGGCTGCTTTTTTTATTTTAGGCTTTTTTATTTGGATCGCTAATTTAATTAATAAACCTGATAACGCGGCTTACTAGATGTGGATGGGTAATTACACAGTGTTGAATCTACTGGGACTTCTTATCCAGTCGATCTTTATCCAAAATATTCTGCTCTCTTATTTTCTGGGGATGTGTAGTTACCTTGCCTGCTCTAACCGTGTTAGCACGGCTAATGGCCTTGGGCTTGCCGTCACAATTGTCCTCACAGCTTCAGGCGTCCTTAACTGGCTTGTCAATCAGTTTATTACAGGTAAGGGAGCTCTCTCCTGGCTCTCTTTCATTGGGGTAGATACCTCTGCTATAGATCTCTCTTTTCTTCAATTGATTGTCTTTATTTCAGTCATTGCTGCTTTTGTCCAGGTTTTAGAGATCATCATCGAAAAATTTTCACCAGGCCTCTACTATGCTCTGGGAATGTTTTTGCCCCTCATCACAGTCAATTGCGCAATCCTTGGGGGTGTGCTCTTTGGTATCACAAGACAATATCCTTTTATTCCTATCCTAGTCTTCTCCTTTGGGGCAGGTGTGGGATGGTGGCTTGCAATAGCGCTTATTGCTGCTATTAGGGAGAAGCTCACCTACTCGAAAATCCCAAAGGGCCTTCAGGGGATGGGGATTACCTTTATCATGACAGGACTTATGGCGATGGCCTTTATGGGTCTTTTGGGGATTAACCTTGCCGTTCCTTCCGGGGAAGTATTTCCCGGCCCCGAAGAGAACCCCTTTAAAAGACAAGAAACCCCCGTCGCAACAATAAAATTCACGGAAGAAGCTTCAACGATCTAATATTATTTACAACAGAGATCGCAGTCTCTGTGGTGCATTTTCTTTTTTCCTTCTCTCTCTTTCACTGTGGTATGTTCTTTTAAGCTTTTTGGAGAGCGAGGACGCTTGAAGTTGCATGTTCCCATCGAAAAGCTGTCAGCAAATCATTAATGCCCCCTAGGTTAATTGCACACTTTGGCCCGGGGTATTGTATATTTCTCTCTTTTTTTGGCTGTAAATCCTTATAGGACCAGTAGGCAGATCCGATGATAGGAAGAAAGATCTCTGTAGTCGCCCGCCGTAATTGAAGAGACCAGAATCGCATTTGCTCTTCGGCAGAGCTATAATCAGAAAAACGCTCTCTTGAAAGATTTTCCATGGGGAGAGAGGTAGCCTTTCCGATTCTTTCACCAGTGTCTGAGGGGAGTTCTTGATTAAGGCAATAGACGCGATGATAGTGCTCTCCCCAGTAATAGAGGGCAATAATAAATCTAGAAGGTGCAAGAAGAATGCTCCCTCCGGCATTATAGGCCACCAAGCCTATGCCATATCCTATTTTTGCCGCGCCGCTCACATTTTCCATGACTCTCTCCTTTTAAAAAACAAAGTGGAGTGTAGAAAAATAAAACGTTAAGAAGCAATAAAAATTTTATTAATCGACTATAAGGGTTTGGTAGGCGGTCTCGTCCATCAAGGCATCCGCCTCTTGTGGGTTGAAAATTTTTATCTTAAACATCCACCCTTCGCTCTCCGCAGATCTATTCACAATGTCAGGATGCTGCAGGAGCTTTTCATTAACCTCAACAATCTCTCCTGTCAGAGGAGAATAAATATCTACGGCAGCCTTTGTCGATTCAACCACAACCACCTCTTCTCCCGCCGCAAGGACATGGTTCAATTTTGGCAACTCTATAAAAACAAGGTCACCAAGCTCTTTTTGAGCATATTCTGTGATTCCAACTGTCGCAATATCATTATCTATTTCTATCCATTCATGCGATTCTGTAAATTTCTTCATTATTCAGTAGCCTCTTTTTTCAATAATAAACTTGCCCAAAGCGAGGGTTGATCATCGATCTGCATTCTTAACGAATCACAAGCAAAATGCTGCATCCTTCCATCCCTATGATTGAGCCTATATGTAAATCCCAGGCGGTCAAACTGCGTAGGATCATAACCATAGAGAGCCTCTTTTGGAACAAAGATCTCCGTAGTTGTGCGCCCCTCTTTTTTTAGCGTCGTGAGTTTAAGCAGCGCCCTATCACAAAGATCGTGCGCCTCTTCTCCTCGAAAACGTGTAATCTCCCCTCCAACATTCTCTCCACCTTCTAGAGAAGGTTCAGGCAGAAAATAGAAATGATGGCAAAAACGGGTATTGTATCCCGTCGTTTTAATATCTCTGGTATCAAAGAAGAACTCATAGGAATCTCCTCTGGAAAAATGAGGAAAATAGACTGTAAAATCTGTCCGGTTTTGAGTTAGATAGATTAAAATGCCCTCTTCGCTCCAGCCCACATTGAGTGTTGCAAAGGATTTTGCTCCATGAATATCTGAAAAATCGGGAAGCTGATGCTTTTTTAGAAGCGCTCCCTCTTTAAAAGAGAAACAATCGAGTGAGATGCCAAAAAAATGGAGAGGAGACAAGGGAGGAAGAGCGTCAAGCATTTAGTTTGGGCTCGTTTCTTTAGAAAGAGCATCCAAAACCCCGCTCATCTCTTTTAGTAAATAGGTCAGAAAATGGCATTTTGTCTCTTTGCCTAAAATACCTTTAGCCTGCAGATAGTTTTCCAGGGGGAGGGTGACATCTTTATTTCTCTCAATAAGGCGATAAAAATAGGGGCCGATTGTGGAGGAGAAGCCAATATCTGAAAATTCTCCGATTTTTAATGCATTGAGATCATCTAGAGGAATGGCTCCGGGGTTGCTCCTTGTCAGGGTAACAATCTTCTTTTCAATCTTCCATTCGAGATTAGATTGATCGCTCTCCTGATAGTCAGGATTTTGCACTTTCAATTTTTTTTGCTCGAAATAGGGGAAAAATAGAGCCTGCCTAATTCCCATCTCTGGAGATTTAACAAGAGCGCGTTCTAATGGAGCAAAAAAATCAGAGGAAACCTGCTTTTTAACATCTTGGAATGCTTTCCAAATGCCCTCATGGTTTTTAAAATCATAGCCTCCCCCAATCTCTCGAATCTCCAAGTAATGGGAGCGCAATCTTTTTTCGAGAAGCTGGGATAAGACTCCCTCTTTAGAGGCTTCTAGAAAAGATAAGAGGCTCTTTTCCCCTTTTTCAGAAAAAGAGATTTTAAAATAGGTATTCTTATTCTGAGTATAGCAGGCGAGGTGCAGGGGGTCATTTTTCTCCAGAAGGGTGTAAAGAGCGCCAATATCATCAATGCCATCTATGGGGCTATGAGTATGATCTAATCGAAGGTAGAATATTCTCTTAACGCTTTCCGCTTTCTCGAGAGCCTCTTTAATCCATTCGGGATGTGCATCGACAATTTGTCCCCGAGCATAAGCATCAACGCTTGCTCTTGTTTTTTCATCCAATAGATCTAAAAGAGCATGCCTTTCTGACTTTGTACCATCCACCCCATCGGATAAAAGAGGATAACGGTTTTTAAGGATCTCCCAGTTTCCATTTTCAACTTCCCAATCCCAAGCATCTTTGATACCTACACGCGCTTCCAGCTCCTTCTTGTCAAAAGTTGCCATCATCAAAGTCAGCTTCTCTTTGATAAGCTCGGGGGCCTTCGCCTCTATTTCCTGAATAGTTGCTAAAGTTTCAGGAATTTCTTTAGAGCTATTGCTGGGCAGACAAGCATAGTCCAGATAGGTTGCAAACTCCTGCCATTGAGTCTCTGTTGAAAAACAAAATGCGGAAGGGAGTTGATAGAGTTCAATGGTAGCATATTCGCGGGCATAACTAAAAAATTCACGCATCGCATGCGTATCTATCCAGGCTGCCGCTTCAACATCCTCAAAAAGACGGCGGAAGAGAAGGACTTTCTGCCAAAGGCGCACTAACTCGGGTTCACTCATCTGCATCTTTTGCAAGGTATCCCTGTACTGCTCTTGAATGTTTTTTTGATTCAAAGCCCCATAGGAGGCCTCACCCCAGGGTGCTTTCCCTCGTTTTTGCATCTCATCGTGTTTAGCGATGCGAAAGAGAAGATCTGCTTCTACCTCATCAGTGCTCACGCGGTAGCCGCATTTTTCTGCAAAAGCTGCTGCGTTGAAAATCACTGCTGCTGCCATCTGCACAAACTCTCTTCCAAACCAATCAGTGAGATTGTGGTAGCCAAAAAGAGAGAGATCACTGCGATAAAGACGCAGATCGGGGGGACAATCCTCATAATCGCGCGATTTATAAAAGATAGACTGTTTCAGCATATTTGGAGGAAATTCTTTTTCAGCAAGATAGAGGGCGGATCTGGCACGAAAGACCTCTAAGCTCAATGGATCTGTAGCCTGCTGCAGTTTGGCAAGGTTTTCCTTGAGTGCCGGAGCCAAGATTCCCCAAATGTTTTTAGCAGAGAGAGTAGGAAGATTCGGATGGACGTAAGGAGCATAATTCTTCTCTCTAAGATGGCGGAGAGCCAACTCGGATGAGAACCTCTCTTTACAATAGGTAAAAAGGGTATCGCCCAGTTCTCTTTTCAGAAAATCTTCCTCTATGACACCATCATTGAATAGATTCTGACCTCCGTCCGCCAAAAAGTAGATCATCTGCTCAAGTTCAAGGCGTGAGATCTTTTTGCCTGAAAGGTCGGCAAAAGCCGTCTCTTTCATGGGAGAGTGTGTGGGAATCAGCACCTGGAATGTTCCAAAAAAGACAAAGCTGGTGACTATTATAACGGTGGTAAAGAGAAAAAGAATTTTTTGGTACTTTCGAAAAAAATGAAGCATGGTTTTAAAAATAGTATTTCAAGAAGTGGTTGATGATACCCAATTTCCTGCATCCATTGCAAGAAAAACAGGAAAAGCATTCCTTCACACAATCAAAAAAATAATCACTACAGAGACCACAGATTCGACTTTAGGATTTTTTAAATCACACGCAATTTTGGAGTTCAACATTTCTAAAGAAATCAGGGCGTTGCTCTGAGAAAATTTCTTGTGATTCAAAAAATCCTAAAGCCCTAGTCTGTGGTGCTATTCTTGCTGAACGGTTTCGAGAAAGACGTCTTCAAAGAGGGTGCTCAAGGTTTTACGAGCTGAGAGGATCTCCTCTGTAGTTGGGCTCCCTTCCAGGAGAGGAAAACTATTATCACGAATTCCGTCAGCTACAACCCTAACAGACAGAAGATCTCTTAAGAAGGGCTCAGCCATTTTCGTAAGGAAGATCGTTCCCTGGTGTAAGTACCCCTCCTTTGTCTTGCGTTGGGCCGCTCCCGCGACTTTTTTTCCATCGAGCATCACATCATATTTGGTGGGTTTTGCCATGCAAAAATGGGTGAAAGCCCCCTCTTTTGGAGGTGTCTCTTCAGAAAGTAGCTTAAATTGGGGGTTTCCGAGAAGAAAACGACGCAAGACCGTAATAACCATCCGATTGATAAAGGCATAATTTTCTAGGGTATTTAAAGAAAAAGCGGGATAACTTGCTGGGATGAGAATAGAGAAGGCAAAGTCGCACATATGGAAGACACACCCTCCCCCTGTAGGTCTTCTAGCAAGATCCACTCCCTGATTTTT
This sequence comes from Chlamydiota bacterium, assembly GCA_013287335.1. Lineage (GTDB taxonomy): Bacteria > Chlamydiota > Chlamydiia > Chlamydiales > JAAKFR01 > JABDDZ01. The sequence goes on from JABDDZ010000004.1 coordinate 36,775, forward strand.
TAGAAACTCAAGATTGAGCCATCTTTCAGGCTTAAAAAAGTATCCATATGTTATAGAGTCTTTTTCCCAATCATAAAGGTGTAAAACCGGCTCATTTTGCAAATGGAGATCAGTAAGAAGCAGAGCATCAAAATCCATATTACATTGTGCTAATCTTTTTCCGGACTTGTAGATCATAGATATATCTTAATATATGTTTTACAAAAGAACAAGTTGCATTCTTATTTTTATAAAAAAATTATTGATTCGCCTATTGAAAAGAAGATAAACTTAAAACTCGAGTGTGGATCATGGGGGGCCTTGCGAAAATTATAGCTCTTCCCCTATATCTCTTTATAGTCGATTACTAATTAAGGCGGAAATTCTTCTATGTTTGATAAGTTTACAAATCGAGCAAAACAGGTCATTAAGCTAGCCAAGAAAGAGGCTCAAAGGCTTAATCATAACTATCTTGGAACCGAGCATCTCCTGCTTGGACTGCTTAAGCTCGGCCAGGGCGTTGCTGTCAATGTCCTCCGCAACTTGAGCATCGATTTTGAGACCGTGCGGCAAGAAGTTGAACGCCTTGTGGGCTATGGACCCGAAATTCAAGTCTATGGCGATCCTGCACTCACTGGAAGAGTAAAAAAAGTTTTTGAATTCTCTAATGAAGAAGCGGCCAATTTAGGACATAACTATGTTGGCACGGAGCATCTCCTTCTGGGTCTGCTTAGACAAACCGATGGTGTTGCAGCCCAGGTTCTTGAGAATCTCAATGTCAACCTCGCCGAAGTCCGTAAAGAGGTTTTGAAAGAGCTTGAAACCTTTAACCTGCAGCTCCCCCCTGCCGGAGCTGGAGGTGGAAAAGCAAATGATAAAGCCGGAGCTGATAAGCTCCCCGCTCTTCGGGCCTATGGGTATGATCTCACCGAAATGAGCCGTGAGGGAAAGCTCGACCCTGTTATTGGCAGAAAAGCTGAAGTGGAGAGATTAATCCTGATCTTATGCCGGCGCCGGAAGAATAACCCTGTCCTTATTGGAGAGGCGGGTGTTGGAAAGACAGCGATTGTCGAGGGCCTCGCTCAAGCGATTATTAAAGGAGAAGTCCCTGACAATTTAAGAAAAAAACGTCTTATTACCCTCGATCTGGCATTGATGATTGCCGGAACAAAATACCGCGGTCAATTCGAAGAGCGAATTAAAGCGGTGATGGATGAGATTAAAAAGAATGGGAATATCCTTCTTTTTATCGATGAATTACACACAATTGTGGGTGCCGGAGCTGCAGAGGGCGCAATAGATGCCTCAAACATCTTAAAACCGGCTCTTTCTCGAGGCGAACTCCAATGTATTGGAGCTACAACGATCGATGAGTACCGCAAACACATTGAAAAAGATGCTGCTTTAGAGCGCCGCTTCCAAAAAATTATTGTTCAACCCCCCTCTGTCGATGAAACAATTGAGATTCTTAAGGGGCTTAAGGGCAAGTATGAAGAACACCATAATGTCACAATCACCGCTGAGGCCCTAGAGGCCGCAGCCATTCTATCTGATCGCTATGTCCATGGGCGCTTCTTACCTGATAAGGCAATAGATCTGCTCGATGAGGCAGGCGCCCGCATGAGAGTGGCAATGATGAACCAACCCTCCGATATTGCCAAACTCGAAACGGAAATTGAAGAGACACGGAGAGCTAAAGAGAAGTCGATCAGCACGCAGGAATATGAAAAGGCTGCTCGTCTGCGCGACGATGAGAAGAAATTGCGTGAGAAGCTACAACTCATCCGAGCAGAGTGGGAGACAAATAAAGAAGAGCACCAAGTGCCGGTAGACGAAGAGGCCGTTGCTCAAGTTGTCGCTTCGCAAACCGGAATCCCCGTCACACAACTCACCGAAGCTGAGACTGCCAAACTTCTGAAGATGGAAGAACTTTTGCGCGGAGAAATCATCGGCCAGGATGACGCTGTCAATATTGTATGCCGAGCTATCCGCCGCGGTAGAACCGGAATTAAAGATCCCAATAGGCCAACTGGCTCCTTCCTCTTTCTAGGGCCTACTGGGGTTGGGAAGACCCTTCTTGCGAGACTCTTAGCAATTCATATGTTTGGAGGCGAGGATGCCCTCATTCAAGTTGACATGTCCGAATATATGGAGAAATTTGCTGTCAGCCGTATGACAGGTTCTCCTCCAGGATATGTGGGGCATGAGGAGGGAGGTCAGCTAACTGAGCAGGTTAGACAGCGTCCCTACTGCGTAGTTCTCTTTGATGAGATTGAAAAAGCCCACCCCGATGTGCTAGACCTTCTCTTACAGATTCTAGAAGAGGGAAGGCTCACAGACGCATTTGGCAGAAAGATCAATTTCCGCCATGCCATAGTGATTATGACATCCAATTTGGGTGCTGACCTGATCCGCCGCCAAACTGAGATGGGCTTCCATGCAAAGCAAGGGGGAGTTCCCGATTATAAGCAGATGCAGGAGAAGATTGAGGGCTCAATGAAAAAGCACTTTAAGCCCGAGTTAGTCAACCGTTTGGATGGAACTGTGATTTTTAGATCTCTTGATGAGGCAGCTCTTGAAAAAGTTGTCCACTTAGAGATAAATAAAGTGAAAAAACGTCTTGCCAAACACAAGATCTACATCGATCTCACAGAGGAATCGATCAAACTTCTTGTCACACTCGGTAATCTACCCGAGATGGGAGCGCGTCCTTTACGCCGGGTCATCGAACAGTATGTGGAAGATCCTCTTGCTGAAAAGCTTTTGCGTCACCCAGGAGAGGGGCGCAAATACCTTATAAAAACCGATGCTGAAGGAAAGCTTTTCTTTGAAGAGGAGGAGCTCCACCAAGCAACCCTCTAATCTTTAGAGGTTAAACACAATTTAAACGCAAAGGTCCAAAGTCGCAAAGAAAGCAATAGAGGCAGGATGGGGTACCGGTTTGAGCTCCAAAAATCAGGGCAACCCTGAGAAAACTTTCCTATGGTTCAAAATTCCTAAAGTCGAGACAGAGAGAATTGATTGTTAGCAAATGACTGTTTTTTCTTTGATGGCTCGTCTGAAGGAATTGCCTAAGAAAATAGCTATGACGAGCCAGAGGGCAAGGAGAGGGAAACAGAGAATACCGCTAAGCATAAGATAATGCGAACTGCCAGCAAGGGTTCCAAAGGCTCTTTGCAAGGGAGCAAGCGACATGTTAAAGATCGATCCGGCTTGCTTGGATGTACGAGAGCCAAATGTCTCTATCCATGCCTGAGCCTTAAATTTCACCTCTGTTGTTGTGGGGATATAGAGCTGCTTGAGAGCGGGGCCATTGAGGGCATAATTAATTGCCTTGGAACCCACCATAAGGGCAAAAAGAAATGGAAGGGTATGAAGGCTTAAAAAGCCAAGAAGAGCTAGACCCAAAATCAGTGGCATAGCAGCTAATGCCACTCCAACGCCTAGAAAACGTGTCACATTGCTAATGCCCAGCAATAAGCAGAGAAGAGAGACCATATTTACGCTTGACCCATAGATACTCAGATAATTACTAAGAGCCACTCCCGAATACTTCCCACTTGCCATGACTTTAAAGTTGAAATCGAAAATCGTTACAACGACCTCATAGATGAAATTTGCTGCGAAAATCCCTAATAGATATCTATTCCTAAGTAAAAGCTTTAATCCCTCAAAAAATCCAGCCTCTTCTTGCGTTTTTTCAGCCTCCTTCTTTTCGTGAAATGAGGTGAGTAGAGGAGGAGGAGTTGCCCTTAAAAAATAGCGCACGAGAGGAATGATGCATAAAATGATGAGACTTAAACAGATCAGTGAAAGAAAATCTGTAGAGAAGCCAAGACGATGGGGCATTCCTGCAATAGTATAGGGAAAGATAACCCCTCCAAGCTGGCCGAAAGTCACGACGAGTGGAAAACCCCTCTTTGCAGAAATAGGTGGGGTCGCATCAACTGCAAAAGCCCAGAAAAGGGCAACGACAAGAGAGCCAAAGCTCTCTACAAAGAGATACCAGGTGTAACCTAAAATCTTTGTCCCAGCGAGAAGGAAGAGGGATCGTTGGGCAATTTCCTCCGGCGGAGCTTGAGCTATCATCATCAAAATACTAAAGCAGAGGACCGAAAGTCCATAAAAGGTGGGTAAAATAATGAGCATCTTTTCCCGCGAAGTCTTCTCTAACAGCTTCGTATAGAAAATGACAAGTGGCAGAAGAGCCAAAACAGAGACTGTCTTGGCAAAAGGGAGTTGGAGACTTCCTACCAGTTGAATAAAAATTGCATCTTTTAAGGGACGCAAAGTCCAATAGACCCCAATAATGAGAGCAAAAATCAACCCCATTCTGAGAAATTTTTTAAATTCCTCTCTTTCGAAAGTTCCAAAGTTAAATCGACAGATCCATTGAAAAAGACGTAATAAAATACTACCATTATCCATAAAAAAACTCCTTTAATTAAACTAATAGATTATCCACTCCACTTTTATTTGTATTGACGATATATTAGATTTTAGAAATCGAAAAAATCGATTTGAACAAAGAGGGAATTATATGAAAGAATTAACGAATAATTCTAATACTGAAGAGCTCTCCCCGGAGAAATTATTGCAAAAGATTGAAAATTCCTTAAAAAATTTACGCGTCGCTGATTTAGAATTATTTATTACAGCCGTCCATATGAAAAATTTGGGAAAATCGGCTTTTTTTCACAACTTAAGCCAGAGCGCAGCAAGCACGGCCATCCAACGTGTCGAGGCAGCTTTTGGGATCCCCCTCTGCATGCATGAGAAGCGCCATTTTCGTTTAACGCGCGAGGGACAAATTTTGTTTCCTCGTGTAGAGAACTGGGTTAAACAGCTTAGAGAATTAATCATTTCCAAAGAGCAGATCCCCATACGCTTTGTTACAACGCATGCGATCGCACAGATTGCGCTCCCGGGTCTTCTTTCACTTGATAATATAGACTTTAAGCACATGCGCCCCGACGAGGGCTATGCAGCTATTTTACAGATGCAAGCAGACATTGCCCTTGTATTAGACAATGCTCCTTGGAAGGGGGTCATGGCAACTGAAGTTGGCAAAGGAACATTCCAGCTCTATTCCAAGAAAAAAAATGCTCTTTTGCGGCCAGTATTACTACCAGAAGATCAGATGGAGGTTCTAGCGCTTCAGCAGGGGTGGCTAGAAGTGCATGGATATGCGCTTCCTGTTAAATCCCGCATCCCCAGCTGGTCGCTCATTGCTAATATCTGTGCCAATTCAGAAGAAGTGGGCTTTCTTCCCGATTTTTTAGCAAAGAAATATCGTCTCCATCCTGTCTTATGGCATCCACCCGGCTGGCAGCCAGCTGCCTCTCAATACCGTATTCTCGCTATTTATCGTAAGGTTAATCATCAGTTGCAAGAGCGGCTGGATCAACTAGTGCAAAAATTACAAACAGCATTCATAATCTCATGAATAAACTGATTGTCACATTCCTCTTTTGCTGCCTCTTTAGTGCTTTGCAAGGAGCCAATTATGGAAGCTGGAACTCCCCTATTTCTGCAGAGGCAATAGCTGTTGGGTCTACCTACATTCTCAATATGCAAATCGAAGGAGAATATACTTATTGGTCTGAAATGCGCCCTCAAAATGGAGGACGCTACACTATTGTCAGGCGAGACTCTTCAGGAAAATTGGAAGATATGACCCCGCCCGATTTCAATGTCCGTACACGCGTGCATGAATATGGAGGAGGAGCATTTACTGTCGCGAGTGGAACAATTTTTGCATCCAATGGAGTAGATGGAGCTATCTATCTCATTGAACCTGGCAGCAAACCTCGCCCATTAACAAAGGGAGAGACCCGTTTTGCAGATATGAAACTCACTCCCTTTGGCCTTGTAGCTGTCGGAGAATACCATGAACCTACAAAACCTGTTCTTAACTTTTTAGCTCTAATAGATCTATCAACAGGTAACTACAAAAAACTCGCCAGCGATCATGATTTTTACTCCTCTCCGGCCCTTAGCCCTGATGGAAAAAAGATCGCCTGGATCTCTTGGAATCATCCCCAAATGCCCTGGACAAATACAGAGTTATGGATTGCTGAATTTGGCTCCGAAGGAGAATTGCAAGGAGAGCAGCAGATTTGCGGATCTATCCCAGAGTCGATCTTTCAGCCGCAGTGGTCTCCAGATGGGACACTCTACTTTGTCACCGACCGAGATTCTGGATGGTGGAATTTGCACGCGCTTACAAGTCAGGGGGTCGAAAATGTCTATCCGATGGAAGCAGAGACAGCAGAACCTCTTTGGACATTTGGTCTTTCTACCTATGCCTTTCTTGGGAATAAGATTGTTTTCACCTACAACAGAAAGGGAAGATGGCATCTTGCTATTCTAGATCCTAAAACCAAAAAGTTAGAAAAAATAAAAAGGGAGGGAACCTACCTCCATCAATTACGTAGCAATGGCTCTTGCGTGCAATTTTTAGAGCAGCATCCGACAAAAAGTGAATCTCTGATTCAAATTAAGGAGGGTTTTACCACCACTCTCTATAGCGCACCCTTTTCTTTTGAAGAGGGATATCTTAGCAAACCTATGCACATTACCTTTCCAAGCGGAGAGCGCATAGCCCATGGCTTTTTCTATTTCCCACAGAATAAAGACTATAAAGATCAATGGAATGAAAAACCTCCTCTTATAGTCATGATTCATGGAGGCCCTACAGCCCAAGCAAGCAATTCTTTGCACCTCGAACACCAATTCTGGACTAGTCGCGGATTTGCTCTTCTCGATGTGAATTATGGCGGGAGCACAGGCTATGGGAGAAGCTACCGCTGCCTCCTCGATCACAATTGGGGAGTAGTTGATGTAGAAGATTGTGTCAATGGTGCGCTCTTTTTAGTGCGGAGCGGGCTTGTCGATGGAAATAAGCTTGCCATCCGTGGTAAGAGCGCCGGCGGCTATACTACCCTTGCAGCTCTTTGCTTTACTAAGACCTTTAACGTCGGAGCAAGCTACTATGGCATTGCAGATATCACTGCTTTAGCACTTGAAACCCATAAATTTGAGAAGAGCTATGCGGAGCAGCTCATTGGGAAATATCCAGAAGAGAAACAGCTTTGGGAGAGCCGCTCTCCTATTAATTCTGTAGATCAGATCACCTCCCCGCTTATTCTTTTTCAAGGGGAAGAGGATCCCATTGTCCCTAAAAACCAGTCCATCATGATTTATGAAGCTCTTAAAAAAAGAGGGGTCCCTGTGGAATTGCATCTTTTTCGAGGTGCAGGGCATGGTTTTAGAAAAGCAAAGAATATCGTCGATTCACTCAACTATGAAGCAGAATTTTACCTAAAAGTCTTTAATGATGCCGCCGCCTAGACAGATCTTGCCTTGATAAAAGACAACGGATTGGCCAGGAGTGAGAGCCTTTTGAGGAGTTTCAAAGAGCACTTCATGGAAGCCCTCTTCTCTAGCAATAAGTTGACATGGGACATCGGGAGTGCGATAGCGGACCTTCACAGTGCAAGAGAGAGGCAAATGGGGAGGAGTTGCAACCCAAGAGAGCTCACTCGCTATTAGGCTAGGCTTGTAGAGCATGGGGTGATCCTCCCCCTGCACGACAATGACACTATTTGTCTCCATCTCTTTAGCTACAACAAACCAGGCAGCCCCCTCCCCTCCTATTCCCATCCCCTTACGCTGGCCAATTGTAAAAAAATGGGCCCCCTCATGAGTGCCAACCTCTTTGCCAAGAAGAGTTTTAAAAGGGCCAGGTTTTTTCGGTAAGTAGCGAGAGAGAAACTCGGGAAAATTCCTTTTGCCAACAAAACAGATCCCGGTACTATCTTTTTTTTGAGCGGTGATAAGGCTATTGTCAAGGGCGATCTTTCTTACCTCGCTCTTTTGCAGATCTCCCACAGGAAAGAGAACTTTTTCAAGTTGTTTTTCTTGTAGGGTATAAAGAAAGTAGCTCTGATCTTTATTTGCATCCACTCCCCGTAAAAGATGCCATTTCCCATCAATTTTCTCTTTTTGGCAATAGTGGCCCGTTGCCAAATAATCTGCCCCCAGCTCAAGGGCTTTATCTAAAAAGTGGTGAAACTTAATCTCCCGGTTGCAGAGAATATCGGGATTCGGAGTGAGTCCCTTTTGGAATTGCTTTAAACAGTAGCTAAAGACCTGTTCCCAATACTCTTTTGCAAAATTAACTGTGTAAAAAGGGATATCTAAAGTGGCGCAGACAGCCACAATATCCTCATAATCAGCTACTGCCGGACAGTCCTCATCCTCTTCCCAATTGCGCATGAAAAGAGCGATCACGTGAGCTCCGGCTCTCTTCATAAGAAGCGCTGTCACAGAGGAGTCTACCCCCCCCGACATGCCAACGACAACTCTCTTGCCTTGTAAAAAAGAGAAATCCATAAAAATTAGGTATTTGTGTAAGAAGAAGGATAAATATTGAGATACATCTCCTTGACAATTTTTTCAGAAAAATCTTTCAGTGCAGGGGTAATACGCGTGCTGTATGTTAGTTCGGAGTGTTCGGAGACACTCAACTCTCTATTGAGTAGAATGCAACAATTATATAAATAGTTGCCTAAATAAGTTACTTTCTCTCTTGCTTCGACTGAATCAGATGCGCCTTCGTCAACGATAGCCTCGATCTTTTTAACAAGAAAAAAAGCGCACTCCTCATAGGTCTCTTCCCCCTTTTTAGCGCGGTCAATCTGACCCGTAGGGATAGAAAAATGCTCTTCGACGCTTCTACCTACAAACCTCTTCCAAAATGCCTCTTCTTTTTTGAGGGGTAGCTGACGAAGCTTATCTTTATAAGGAGCAAGTTTCTCCTGGCCCGATCTAATAAACATTTTTTGAAGTATCGGAGCGAAACTATGTTCTTTTCTTTTATTTTCGACAAAAGATGCTTTGGTACAGAAACGCCATTCAAGCCCAAGAAATAGAAGAGCTGTAAAGGCAGTGACTCCCGCAGCAATCATTCTCGTTGTAAAAAGATAAGGGGCCAATTGGGGTATAAAGGGAGAAGCAAGAGCTGTCACTCCAAAAAAAAGAAAGAGAGCTCCAATAAAAAACCCAATTTTTTTGACGCACTCTCGAATTTTTTCAAAGAGAGTTGCTATTCTTTTTTTTAAGCAGCATGAGAGAACGCTTTGAGTGACAAGATATCCTCCTGCAAGGATAGATGTTATAGATGTGGTAATAAGTAGAGGGTTAGAAAAAAGGAGTTGCATTTGCGGAAGAGAAGCTGCCACAGCCAAACCTGCAGCCCCAAGAGCCAAGGTAACAACTGCTGTTACAATCAAATCTCGCCCCAGACAGGCAGCTCTTGAGTGAGGCTCAAAGCCAACTCCTGGAATAACACCTAAAACGCTCATTGTCAAACCCTCTAATTTGCTTAAGAGTTTAACACATTTCTTGAATTAATCAAAAATTAATAATTATTTGAGGGAGCCTTCCGATACTTGATAAAATCTAGGGTGCGAAAAATCAAATTTTATTATGCACATCATTGAGAATTATTTTAGCCCTTTCTCTGATTCCTTCGGTAATTCCGGGAGCTTTTTTCGCCAGAAGCATTAGTATTTCACAATCTTTTTCATTCTCAAAGAGAATACAAACATTGTAGAGATAACTTACTAGAGAATTGAGTTTTTCTACTTTCATCTCAGGGTGATCCTTTAATGCAAGAATATATTGGATTTTTTGCATCAAAAAGAGGGTATATTCCTCATAGGTCTCTTCTTTATTTTTAGCTCGAGCAATTTGATCCTCACTGATCTCAAAATGCTCTTCGGCGCTTTTACCTACCAACTGCTTCCAAAACGCCTCTTCTTCAGAGGGAGAGAAAAGCTTACAAAGCTTACCTTGGTAAGGCGCGAGTTTCTTCTGACCCAATTGAATAAAAAGATTTTGAGTCATCTGTGAGGGACCTGCCTCTTTTCTTTTATTTTCGACCAAAGGTGCTTTGACAGAAAGACGCCATTCAAGGCCAAGAAAGAGAAGAGCTGTAAAGGCTGTTACACCCGCAGCGATCATTCTCGTTGTAAAAAGATATGGCGTCAATTGAGGTATAAAAGATGAGGCAAGGGCTGTAGCTCCAGCAAGAAGGAAGAGAACCCCGATAAAAAGCCCAATTTTTTTGACGCACTCTCGAATTTTTTCAAAGAGAGTTGTCACCTTATTTTTTAGGCAGCAAGAGAGAATGCTTTGAGTGACAAGATATCCTCCTGCAAGGATAGATGTTAAAGATGTGGTAATAAGCATGGGGTTAGAAAAAACGAGTTGCATTTGGGGAAGAGAAGCTGCAAAAGCCAAACCTGCAACTCCAAGTGCTAGAGCAACACCTGCTGTGACAATCAAATCTCGGCCTATACAGGCAGCTCTTGAGTTAGGCTCAAAGCCAACTCCTGGAATAGCACCTAAAACGTTCATAGTAAAAAACCCCTAAAACCTGCCCTTTTAGTTTAACATATTTTTGAATTAATAAGAACTTAATTATTTGAGAGAGCCTTCCCAGTGTTTGATAAAGTCAAGAAGGCGAGTTTTTTGGGGCTGGGTGTGAAGGATTGCCCGGATCTTTTCATTAGAGACAAGGTGGGCGATTTTAGAGAGGAGATGAAGATGGTTTTTATCTTCACATGCAAAGATAAAAAAGAGAACATTGACAGGCTGGCCATCAAGAGCTCCAAATTCAATGGGCTGCTTGGGAAAAACAATCGAGACGACATCAAAATGGGTGTTGAGTAAAAAATCTCTTGTGTGGGGAACTGCAATCCCATGGCCTAAAGCTGTAGAGTTCAGCCGTTCCCGATCCAAAAAAAGATCTGAAAGCACTTCGGGATCAAGATCAAAACGTTTGCAGAGAAGGCGCATCGTCCCGCGAATCACCTCTTCTTTATTCTCTCCGGGAAGGTCGGTAATAACCTCGCCGCGATAGAGAGCGCGATAAAGGCTAAATTGCATATTTCCAGAAGATTGAGTCGGAGGTCTCTCAACAATAAGATCCTCCTCTTCTTTCTTTCTGCTATCAATGGCAAGTCCAAGCTTCTGCTGCATCAGCCAATCTTCAATCTCATTCCTTGAAAAGCGGTATTGGCGATTAAGTCTGTAAGCGGGAATTTTTCCATCAACAAGCCATCTGCGAATAGTAGTTTCGGAGACACTTAAAAGCTCTGCTACATCTTTGATTTTAAGATCCACTGACTTTAAATTACACCCCTTCAAAAAGAGCGATAATGGCTTCTTGTGAACTCAATTGCAACATTTTTTTTCGCCTCTCTTCGTCTTTAATTGCATAAGTCAAACGGGAAAGGAGTTGAAGATATTCTGTCTGTCTATCATCAGGCCCGCCAATCATAAAAATCAGTCGGACAGGTAGGCCATCGATTGAATCCCAGGGAATCCCTTTAGGGTGAATGCCAATCGCTATAAAAAAAGAGGCGTAGCCGGGAAGCTTTGCATGGGGAATTGCAACCCCCATTCCAATGCCCGTAGAGACAATTTTCTCCCGGTCCAAAATGGCTTGATAAAAGGCAGAAGCGCTCTCGAGCTTTCCGACTTTATCAAGCAGAGTAACAAGCTCTTTTAAGGCAACATCTCGGCTCTCCACATCTAAAAAGATAACCTGCTTTGGATCGAGATATTTTTCTACAAGCCCCATTTTATCACTTCTCTCCCGTATGTCCAAATCCCCCACTTCCCCTGGCTGAAAGGAGAAGGGAAGAGGCTGATTGATACTCTGCTCGGTAGGCTTTAGCAACAACAAGCTGGGCAATTCTCATCCCGGGCTCCACTATAAAGGATTTTTTTCCATGGTTGATCAAAATCACCCCCACCTCGCCGCGGTAATCTGCGTCGATTGTTCCGGGAGTATTAAGAACTGTGATCTGATGTTTTAGAGCAAGGCCGCTTCTTGGACGCACTTGAATTTCAAAACCTTGAGGAATTTGAAGACGAAGGCCCGTGGGGATAAGAGCAGACTCACCGGGTTCAATCAGATAGGGAGCGGACAAACAAGCGCGCACATCGGCACCGGCGGCTTCTTTGGAAGCATATTGGGGAAGAGAGAGCTCTTGATCTCCCTCTTCGTCTAAAACTAGGATTGTAACTTCAGGATTCATGGCTTCATAGATACGTGATTAAGAACCATCTGTCAATAGAAAGAGTTTCTGAAGAGTGCTGGAAATTTTTTTAGATGATTCCATTTTGGGAGAATTAAAAGAGGCGCGGCTATTGCCTGTAAGGTAGTCAAGAAAAAGTGCGAGCCTCTTTTTTAGGTCATGGCGGCGCACAATGCCATCGATCATTCCATGCTCTAGTAAAAATTCAGACTTTTGAGCTCCGGGAGGGAGCTTATGCCGCGTCACCTGCTCAACAACTCTAGGGCCCGCAAAGCAGATCAGAGCTTCAGGCTCAGCGATGATGATATCTCCAAGCGAGGCGAAAGAGGCTGTCACACCTCCGGCTGTCGGGTTTGTGAGAAGAGAGATAAATGGAAGGTTGGCTTCATGCAATTTTGCAAGGGCGGCTGATGTTTTTGCCATTTGCATCAGAGATAAAACTGATTCTTGCATACGCGCACCACCTGATGCCGAAACAATGAGAAGAGGAAGCTTTAGCTCCAGGGCATACTCGATGAGTCTAGTCAGCCTCTCTCCTACAACAGAGCCCATCGATCCTGCCATATAATTGAAATCGAGCACTCCCAGGCAGAGTGGATGGTTTGATAGTTGACAGCTCCCCACAATGACAGCCTCATTTCCATCGGCCTTTTCTGCAGCTTTTTTAAGCCTATCTTTGTAGGGTTCAGTATCTGTAAATTTTAAAATATCGACAGGTTCTATCTCTTGAAAAAGAGGAGAGAAGCTCCCCTCATCGGCAAGGCTTTTAATACGCTCATTTGCAGTCAGCCGATAGTGATAGTCGCATTTTGGACAGCAGTTGAGATTTTGCATGAGCTCATTGGTGTGGATCATCTCCTCGCAATGAGTGCATTTCAGCCATCCGCTAAAACCATCTGCCTTGGTGGTCTCTACTTTAATCTTTGGCTTATCCCGCGAAAACAGGCGCATTCTTTTTTCTTACAAGCCTCTAATTTTTAAATACTATTGAGTAAGTGCAACAATTATAGTGGTCATCAATGATTTTATTCAACTCATGCTTATTGCATAAATGTTCCCTAAAAATTTTATTACCACAGACTAGGGCTTTAGGATTTTTTACTTACACCCGCAGCAAGTAGACTTAGACTTTGCTTTCTCCAGACGCTCAGCCACATTTGACCAGTTTACCACTTGCCAAATTGCTTTGAGGTAGTCAGGGCGCACGTTTTTATACTGCAAGTAGTACGCGTGCTCCCAAACATCGATGCCTAAAAGGGGGATAAAGCCTTGTGTCGCTTCGAGAGGATCTTGATTTGCGGTTGTAGCGATGACAAATATATCATTGGATTTGCAGTAAGAAAGCCAGCACCATCCTGATCCTTGAATGGGGCCTGCAATGCTATTAAATTTTTCAATAAATTTATCGAGTGAGCCAAATTGAGAACTTAGCCGTTCATTAAGTTCTCCTTTTGGAGCTTCTCCCCCCCCGGCTTTTTTTGGGGCAAGGTTTGTCCAAAAAATTGAGTGGTTGATGTGGCCTCCTCCATTAAACCTAAGAGCTGGCTGAAGAGAAACGATTGCTGTGAGATCTCCTTTAGCTTCGGCTTCTGCATATTTTTGAAGGGCTGCATTTAAGCCATTGACATAAGCATTATGGTGCTTTTTGTGGTGAAGCTCCATTATCTCGGCAGAGATAACCGGCTCGAGAGCGTTGTAATCATATGGAAGATTGGGAAGTGTAAATTCTTTGACCATCGTATATCTCCTATGCATGGTTTTTTCGCGAATGATAAATCATAAGACTTTGTATAAGCAATCTATTTTCGGGCACGGGCACGGGCACGATTAAATTTCTTAGCCAAACTTTGTGCTCTTCATGAGGTAGTTGGCGGTGATGGGGCCGAGGGGAGTGAGTTTTAAATTTTTGGGGAGGGAGCCGTAGAGTTGCAAAAATGCATCCACCGTCGATGGGCTTGTAAAAATAATCTCTTCAAAGTTTTTAAGATCGGGGGGAGGAAGTTCTTTATTTGGGATAGTAGTATAGAGAGCGACCGCATGATATTTAATATTTTTTTGAATAAAAAAATCGGTGATAATGTTTCGAGAAAGAGCCGAATGGGGATAAAAAAAACAATCTTCGGTTTTTAGGGGCAGTTCTTCTATGAGCTTGACAACCCCCTCAGCTGTTGCAACCTCAGCCTGATGTGCAACATCCACCCCCTTTTCTTTTAAGCTTAGAGTTGTTGCACTTCCAATAGAGATTATCTTCATTTTTTGAAAGTTAGCTTTTTCTTGCGGAGTCAAAAGATTTACCAGACAAAAAACTGCCTGACGGCTTGTAACAAGAAGATAGGAAGACTCCAGAAACCCCTCTAGTGAGTCAATAGCGAGTTTTTTTGTCTGGATGATGGGAAAGTGAAAGAGCTCCTTTTGGTTTTGAGAGAAACGAGCAGGGTCATGACCTAGATATAAAATTTTTTTCTTGTCTTCACATTTCATTTATGGTAACTTCACATTTATGATGAAATTTTTCAATTAAAAAAGGAGATATCGGTATGTCCCAAGCACCAGCAACACCCCAATCAGGTAGCCATAGCTATCTAGATAGTATCAAAAATAGAGGACTTTCCTTATGGGAAGGTAGTAAAAGACAGTATGTCAAAATAGAAGCCGGATGCACCCTTGGAAAAGTTGCCCTCTTTGCAGGCCTCTTTTTCTGTTTTGCGTTCACATCGATCGTTACAGTGGCACTGGTTACTTCTTTTTCTGCAGCTGGGCAAGTCTTTTATGTCGTTTTTAGCGTAGGGGCTGTTTTAAGTCTCATCGTCTTTATTCTTGCTATGCTAAAAAACAGTTTCCCCGAACTTCCCATCTTCAAATCCTCTAAACCTGACACTCTCTCCCAAGGAATTCAGCGCGCCGGAGAAAATATAACCCACGCTGTTGTGGCAGAAGGCGAGAAGCTTGTTGAACTCATTGATAATAACGTGCAATGAGGTAGCCCTAAATCACAAACTCTCATGAATAAAAGCAAAGAGAGTTTCCATCTGTTTATCCTCTTCTTTGGCGATCACAGCTAGCCTCCCCTGAAGGGGGGCTGTCTCTCCTGGTAGTTTGATGCGGTTTAGGCCTGTCAGTTTAAGGCGGATTAAGGCTGCCTCCGCAATAATTGCGCCATCTATTTGCCCAGAAAAAAGCAGTTCTAACCGCTCCCCGATTGTCCCTCGGATTTCAATGCAC
>JABDDZ010000005.1:0-64 GCA_013287335.1 Chlamydiota bacterium
CTTGGGGCCTCCCCTCGATTTTCGCCTCATGAAAGCGACGTAAGAGACTTGGAATCACATGGGC
>JABDDZ010000005.1:74-51461 GCA_013287335.1 Chlamydiota bacterium
TTCCTTATTAAGGAGATTGTTGGCTATAGTGGAGAGCTTGTCAATGATCTCTCAAAACCTGATGGTACCCCTCGCAAAAAAACAGATATCTCCAAGATCAAAGAACTAGGGTGGAGGCCGACAATTTCTCTTCGGAGGGGGTTAGAGTTGAGTTACGGGGATTTTCAAGATGGTAGTTATCTCCCGGGCCATAGAGATTTGTCGGCATGGCCGAAATAAAGTTGCGGCCATACTGCTTTTTATAAAAAGAGCAGAGCTTGACTCCTGCAATCTTTGCAAGAGCATAGGCCTCATTTGTCGGTTCCAAAGGCCCGGAGAGCAGAGCCTCTTCAGGAATAGGCTGAGGGGCATGTTTAGGATAAATGCATGTGCTTCCCAAAAAAAGAAGACGGTCAATGCCATGCGTGTGAGCTTCGTGGATAAGATTGCATTCAATAATAAGATTATCATAGAGAAAATCCGCTGGATAGGTCATGTTTGCATGAATACCCCCCACTTTTGCCGCTGCAATGATTACAACATCGGGGCGCATTTTTTGATAGAATGCACGGACAGCACTCTGATCTGTCAAATCGAGCTCTTTGCGTGATGGAGTGAGTAGACGGGAATATCCCCTTCTTCTCAACTCGCAAGAGATAGCGCTGCCAACCATGCCATTACCGCCGGCAATAAAAATTGCATCACCTTGCTCTAGCAAACTCTCTCTCATTTCTCCCTCTTCACATGCATTTTATAGGTAGCAAGAAGAAGAAGGCCAAAAAGAATCATAGGAAGACTTAATATTTGTCCCATATTTAACAGGGCTTTCTCTGAAATCAAATTGCTCTGCGGAAGTTTAAGATATTCGATAAAAAAGCGAAAGGTAAAGACAAGAGTGAAAAACCATCCTGCCAAAATACCTAGTCCTAAACGCCCATCCATTTTTCGCCAGAGGATCAGTAAAAAGGCAAAGACAAGAAAGTAAAAAAGAGATTCGTAGAGCTGGACCGGATGCAGGGGAATGCCGCGGGCACCCTCGACGGGATGCATAAAAATGACTCCCCAAGGTAGATCTGTCGCCACTCCCAAGATCTCCTGATTAATAAAATTTCCAATGCGAATACATCCTCCAGCAAATGCTGCCGGAATAACAATCGCATCCAAAGTGGCCAGGAAAGTGAAACTTGGATACTCTCTTCGATGCCAGAGTGTGAAAACGCAAATGGCAATCAAGATCCCAATAGCTCCTCCATGGCTTGCTAAGCCTCCCTCCCAAATTTTAATTATGTCAAAAGGGTGTTCTTTATAGTAAAGCCAGTCATAGAAAAAAATATGGCCAAGCCTAGCTCCGATAATCCCCAGGAGAACAACGAGAACTGTAATGTGGTCTGTCAGGGTAATCGCCTGAAGCTTGATGCTTTTTTCTCCCTCCTCGCGCTTGCAAAGAGAGAGTTGCACACCAAAAATGCGCCTGATAAGGAAGTAACCGACTAAAAATCCCAATGCAAATAGTACCCCATACCAGGTCACGGGATGTTGCCAGAAGGGAATTTTGAAAATAATCGGATTTGGATCCCATACTAACCAACTGAATAAATACATCTTATCTCACTAAATATAAAAAGTTAATACCGCAATTGCTCTCATTTGTCCTATATGTGCACAAAAGAGCTGCGCAGATATTTGGTATAATGATTATCAACAGTCGCGAAAAAACTGACAACTTTATTATAATCTCGACTTTGTATTTTTTTACTCAATTTAGGAAGAGAGAGCATTATGTGGAAAGCCAATCATCGCGTTTTAATTTTTATCTCAGGCCTCCTCTGGCTTATTATCGGAATTTTCCTCCTCAGCTTTGGAATTTATCTTGTAATGGAAACCCTCAGAGGGATTTCTGAAGAGAGCAGGTTCTCTCTTGTGAAACAGTTTTCTCGAATCTTTGGAGGTCAGGATAATGGAGTTGCTATCCTCTTAGGACTTGCACTCTTTATTGGATACTTGAAGGGGCGCTATGTACTCTCCAGATCTGCAAAAAGGCAGATCAAGCGCATTCTCTCTTTTCCTCCTCCTGTCCACATTAAATATATTTATGGTTTAGGCTATTACTTACTGATTGCTCTTATGATTGGAATTGGGATTTCATTCAGATTTTTCCCCTTCGCTCAAGATATTCGGGGTACCGTTGACATAGCTATTGGCTCCGCGCTTCTATCCGGCGCCCTCACCTATTTCCGTTTTGCTCTATCTAAAGAAAGCCGTATGGAAAAAATCTAATAAAACAGGTTTATTGCAATGAATATCTCTACTTTTTTGGTGCGGACTCTTTTTATAATTTTAAGCGTGGTCTTGGTATATGCTTGTTTAGTCGGCAATGGAGCTCTTAACCCTGGAAATCTCCTCTGGGGGGCTATCATTGGCGTTGGCGCCGGATCTCTGCTTATTTTTCTAAGCCACCTCTTAAAAAGGTTTAATTTGCGCTCCTTTAATATCACCCTACTCGGCCTTCTCTTGGGTTACTTTATGGCCTCTGCGATAAATGGGATTTTCAATGCAATCCTTGTGACTGCTTCGTTGAATTTAAACGGAGAGGTTATCTCGCTTATTAAGATTTTTCTTCTTTTTTTCGGGCTTTTTTCCGGAATTGTCATCACCCGTCGCTCAGCAGATGAGCTCTATCTCTCTATTCCTTTTATCCGTTTCTCCCCAACTCTTGCTCGTAGTAAAGCAATCCTTGTAGATGCTTCAGCTCTCACGGATCCTCGCATTATTGATCTAGCCTCTTCAGGCCTATTAGATCACTCTTTAGTCATGCCTAAGTTCTATCTCAAAGAGCTACATGAGGAAGTAGATGCGGAGGATGAAATCTTAAAAAATCGAGCGCGACGCTCTCTTGAGGTTCTTAAAAAGCTTGAGGAGATGCCTTCGCTTCATCTCCGATTCAATGCAATCGATTTTCCAGAAATTAAAGAACTTTCCGAAAAAGTTTTGCGCCTTGCTCATTTATTAGAGGCTGATGTTCTGATATCTGATGCAAATTCTTCTTCACAAAGCTCCATGGGGGGAGTGCGCACGATCAATCTACATCTACTTGCAGGCGGCTCTAAATCTCTTGTACAGCGGGGAGAGAATCTCAAAATAAAAATTCAGCGCTATGGGAAAGAGGAGCTCCAGGGAGTCGGGTATCTCGAAGATGGCACAATGGTTGTTGTCAATGGAGGTGGAAGTTATATTGGCGAGACTATTCGGACGCGTGTGCTCTCTGTGAAGCATACAACCTCGGGAAGAATGATTTTTTGTAATGCAGAATCAGCGCAAAACGGCTTTGATGAGGAGGACTTTTTTTGATGAACCAGTCACTCTCTTCTTCTTGCGTTATTGGAGTTGGGACAGATATCATTGAAATTGCCCGCATTAAAGCCGCCATAGAGAGGCATGGGATGCGTTTTTACCGGCGTATTTTTTCGTTGGATGAGGAGGAGTATTGTAAAAAATTTCTCAACCCTTATCCTCATCTTGCCGGGCGGTTTGCAGCCAAAGAGGCTGTAATGAAAGCCCTAGGGTCCATTTGGAATCGTCCCATAGGATGGCAGCAGATCACTATCTGCAAAGAGCCCAATGGAAGGCCGACTGTCAGTGTGGATCCCTCTCTTGCAAAAAATTTTATCGGATATCAACTGCTCATCTCGATTAGCCACAGTCGTGAGTTTGCAACAGCAATGGCCCTATTGTCTAAATTAAATTGAGTAAAAGATTATGGAACATAGAAAAATCATCATCATTGGGTCCGGCCCCGCAGGGTATACCGCAGCCATTTATGCTTCCCGCGCGAATTTAAGCCCTCTTCTCTATGAGGGCTTTTTCTCAGGTCTTGCCGGTGGTCAGTTGATGACAACAACTGATGTAGAAAACTACCCGGGCTTTCCTGAGGGCATTTCCGGCCCGGAGTTAATGGATGCCTTCCGTAAACAGTCTGAAAGATTTGGCACAACCCTTTTACGGGAAGATGTGGAAAAGGTAGATCTTTCAACTCGTCCTTTTAAGGTCTTTGGAAAAAAGGGTCTTGTTTTAGGGGACGCTTTAATTATTGCAACGGGGGCGACAGCAAAGCGTTTAGATATCCCTGGTACGCATGAGGGAGAGTTTTGGCAGAAAGGAGTGACCGCTTGCGCTGTCTGCGATGGAGCGATGCCTCTTTTTCGCAATAAAGAGCTCTACGTGATTGGAGGGGGTGATTCAGCTGTTGAAGAGGCGACATTCCTGACCAAATATGGAAGCAAAGTCTATATCGTTCATCGAAGAGATGAGCTAAGGGCCTCTAAAATCATGGCGGCAAGAGCGATTAACCACCCTAAAATTGAGATCTTATGGAATTCTGAAATCATTGACGTTCAAGGAGATAAAACAGTTCAATCGGTGGTTGTCAAGAATGTCCAAACAGGCCAGGATACAAAACGCTCCGCGGGTGGTGTCTTTTTTGCTATTGGTCATAAGCCAAATACAGATTTTTTGGAGGGCCAACTGGAGACTAACCCTCAAGGATATATCCTGATTAAAAAGCCTGGCACTACCTATACGAGCAAAGACGGTGTTTTTGCGGCGGGCGATGTTCAGGATCCAATATATAGACAGGCTATCTCAGCTGCGGGCAGTGGATGCATGGCCGCCCTGGACGCCGAGCGCTGGCTTGAAATGCATTCTCATTAAATTCCAAAAATCAACATAGAGATTAGAGAATCGACTGGAATAGAGTCGAGACTGCGTTTAAATAGTGGTGGGAGCTTTTTCATGCTCAAGAGAGAGGGTCAGGGTTGTTGCCTGAACAATCTCTTTGGGGCCAAAGAATTGAATGGGGCCGGGATAACGGTAATTATCCTCTAGACCCCAGCTTTTCCGAAGCTCTGCAAAACGTCCAAAGGGCATTCCCTTCAAATCTACAAACGCTTTCTCAATCACAGGAACCCTCTTCCCCTTCCGCTCTTCTAAAACGAGAAGATCTGTTATGGGAACGCCGCAGGGTACCCAATGGTCTACTCCCCTCTGGAGATTTTGTAGACAAGAGAGATACCCAGTGAGGCCATGATTGATTAAAAGGGCAGCTGTGCGACCTAGGGCGTTGCAATAGGTGGCATCAAAGAAGGAGGGAAATCCACATCTTCCCTCATAGCCAAAAAAATGGGCTACTGGTGAAAAACGCTCTGCTTTTCCACGCCTAGTAAGTTCAGCCCGAACAGTAGCTATGAGAAGTTTTTCGGTTTCAATATGTGATACCTGAATATTCCCATGGGGGTCGCGATCTAAAAGGAGTTGGTTTATAATAGTTTCTGGAAAAATATTGAGAAGTTCTTGCGCATTTTGAGAGAGCAGAGGCCAAAGCAGAGCCTTTCTCTTTTCACCTGAGGGAAGGGCATCAATTTTTGATGCATGCAGAGCGAGCAGAGGATTGAGTTCCTCTATGAGCTTCTTCATTTCAGGGATAAATTCAATTAACCCTTCCGGGATAAGGATAACTCCATAGTGTTTGTCAATTTTTGCCCGCTCTTCAATTAGATTTGCAATTTCCAGCGTGAGCTCAAGAAGGGTTGTATTATGAAAGGAGATCTCTTCTCCGATAATTGTCAGATTTGGATGGGTTTGCAAAGCGCATTCTATTGCAATGTGAGAGGCGCTTCTTCCCATAAGCTTGATAAAGTGGGTATATTTCTTGGCAGAGAGGGCATCTCTGCAGATATTGCCAATCATCTCCGAATAGATCTTACATGCAGTATCAAATCCAAAAGAGCTCTCGATATATTGATTCTTCAAGTCACCATCGATTGTTTTAGGAACTCCAATTACCTGCGTCTTACACTCTTTCCCAAGAAAAACCTCAGCTAAAATTGCGGCATTTGTATTGGAATCATCTCCTCCGATAATGACAAGCGCATTTAGATCATGCTGCCTGCAAGTCTCTAAAGAGGCTGTGAGCTGCTTTTCGGTTGCAATTTTTGTTCGTCCAGAACCGATAAGGTCAAAACCGCCGGTGTTGCGGAAACGAGCTAAAACATCTTCCGTTAATTCTTTATACTGATTTTCAATCACTCCTTGAGGTCCATTTAGAAAACCGATAAGGGTGGAATGTTCATTGAAAGCTTTTAAAGCATCGAATAGTCCTATGATGACATTATGCCCTCCAGCTGCCTGTCCTCCGGAGAGAATAACCCCTACCTTTAAAGGAGGCTGCTTCTTTAATCCCTCTCCTTTGATAAAATGAACCCCTCTTTGTCCAAATGTTTTTGGAAAGAGGGACTTTATCTCATCGCCTTGAGAGGAAAAATCGAGAGGAACTTGTTCCAGGTCGGAGAGTTTTTCTAAAAGAAGGGGTAAGGGGGGTTTAAAAGCCAGTTGCGCCTTTTCTAAAGGAGAGAGCGTGTGATCCATAATTAAAGATGCGTTTTAAACCAGCTAATTGCTTCTTCCACAACTTTTGGGAAAAATGGAGATCTGCCCAGCATATGCTCAGAGTCGGGGAAAGTCAGAAAGCGGGAAGCTCCCTTTGCATCTTTTCTACTCTCAACGTAGGCCTTTTGATGCAAAAGAGAAATGTGGGCATCTTTCTCACTATGGATATGGAGTAGAGGAAGATGGTCAAGGGCTTGAAGAGTTTTAGGAGCATCCAGCTTAGCAAATTCAGACTGAAAAAGAGGATTCACTTTCACTCCTCGATAGGATGCAAGGGCAAGAGAGGGGTCGGCCGACCCTTTTTCGGGATTTTGAACCAGCCAGTCGCGGTACCAGAGAAGACCACTTGCGACGGGCGCCCATAGTGCTAATGACTTGACTTTTTCATACTCTGATGCAGCAACAACGCCGGCAGCTCCCCCAAGAGAGGAACCAAAAAGACCAATTCTATCACAATCTAAACGCGGATCATTTGCAACAAAATGTAAAGCTGCCAAAGCATCAGTGACAAGGCCTGAGAATGTCATCTCGGCAAAATCCCCTTCACTATCGCCGTTCCCGCGAAAGTCAAAGCGTAGAGTTGCAATCCCCTCTTTAGCAAGAGCTTCGCTCATAATCACATAGGATCTGTTTGTTCCCACTTTATGACTTGCAAATCCATGGAGGATAATAACAACAGGAGCTTTCTCCTCTCCTTCGGGAAGATGGAGGACTCCGAAGATTTTCTGCCCTCCATTTTCAAAGGAGGCCCATTCCCGTTTTGTCATTGAAATAGCTGTTTGCATGAGTTATCTCCTCTTGATAGACCCCCCATTTTATAGTCGACTCAACTCTAAAAGATACATTTGGGCCGACTATAAACCCAAAGCTCCAAAGAAGCCAAGAAAAAAATTCAATCTCTCCTCTCCAATTTATAGTCGATTCAATTTCAAAAGGTTCATTGGAGAGGAGAGATTGAATTTTTTTTAATCCATTCGATCAATTCATTTTCGCTTATATTGCCGGCTGCCAAATCTACAAAAATGAAGTAGGCATCCTCATCTGAAGCGGTTAAAATATGGTCGTTTAATTCTAAAAAAATTTCACATGCAATTGCTGACATTCTTTTATTTCCATCTTGAAAAGGATGATTTTTTGCACTGTAAACAAAACGTGCAGCTAACTCAGGAATAGAAGGTTTTGGATTTGAATAATGAAACAATTGCATAGGAGCCGAACAAGATGATTCTAAAAGATTATTGTCTCGAATTCCTTCTATGCCTCCATGCTCTGCAATAATTTCTTTATGCATAGCAATAAGAACATCAATTTTAACCCAGAGTGGTTCTTTCATGATTTAGCGAGTAGGTGCAATAGGTTTTTACGTTTTTTTCGAATTTTTTCAGCTATTATCATTTGTTTTTCAAATTCGGGATCATAAGCTACGATTTCATAACCATTAGGAGTTTCAATCAAAAATAATTCGTCTCCCTTTTTTACGTGCAGTTTATTGAGTATTTCCCTACTTAAAACAATTCCAGAGGAATTGCCAACAGTGGTTATTTTTGCTCTCAACATAAGGAACCCTCCCTCTTTTTCTTCATTATAACATATGTTATAATATTCAACAAGTTTTTGGGAAAAGGGAAAAGTTGGGAAGGGGTTAGCGGCAGAGGGACTCGAACCCCCGACCAAGGGATTATGATTCCCCTGCTCTACCGACTGAGCTATGCCGCCAGAAATAAAAAATCCTCTGAGCATAAGCTGCAGAGGAGAGAATAGCGGGAGAAGGATTCGAACCTCCGGCCTTTGGGTTATGAGCCCAACGAGCTAACCACTGCTCCATCCCGCGATAAGGGGCAAATATTATCAAGAGAGGCTATTTTTAAGCAATGAAGATATGTAGGAATGAGTTTTATCGCAAGAACCGGCAGCTTCCTGGCATAAACGGAGGCCATTGCCCCCTAGGTTTTCCCTTTCAGCTTTTGACTCGATAAGCTGGGCAAGCGAAAAGGGGCTATAGGGAAGACCGGCTTCATAGCTTAAG
The DNA here is from genome assembly GCA_013287335.1 of Chlamydiota bacterium. Classification (GTDB taxonomy): domain Bacteria; phylum Chlamydiota; class Chlamydiia; order Chlamydiales; family JAAKFR01; genus JABDDZ01. The sequence goes on from JABDDZ010000005.1 coordinate 8,521, forward strand.
AGAAGTTCATGAAAGTCAGGCTGAGAGTAGGTATAGGGCCCAAAAAGAACTGGAACGCCAAAAAAACTCGGTTCTATCAAATTGTGTCCCCCCACCTTTGAAGTGAGGGTTCCTCCCACAAAAGCGATATCCGAGACAGCATAGCAGTTCTTTAATTGTCCCATTGCATCGACAAGCGTGACACGCGCATGGCAATCTGGAGAGCCGCTATAGCGTGAGTAGGAGATTTTTTTCTCCTCAAGAAGTGCTGCCACCCTATCAAAACGTTCAGGGTGGCGAGGAACTAGAATGAGCTTTAAGTGAGGATATTTCTCCCAAAGAGGGAAAAGATCATCCAGCAAAATCTGCTCTTCAGGATCATGCGTTGAGCCGGCAGTTATTACTAAGGCCTCAGGAGAGATTCCCAGCCGCTTTTTCCACTCTTCTTTTTCTCCTATCGAGAGCTTGAGAAGTGGGGCATCCAGCTTTAAATTGCCTGTGACATGGATTTTAGCAGGAGCTACCCCGAGTTTTTCAAAACGCTCTTTATAGGTGATATTCTGGACGCATAAAAGATCAAATAGCGAAAAAAGCCTTTTAGAGAAGCAGGAGAGCATTTTAAAGCGGGAAAAAGAGCGTTCGGAGAGCTTTCCATTCGCAAGAGCAATGCAAGCTCCCTCCTTTTTGGCAGCATGGATAAAATTGAGCCAAAAATCAGTCTCTGTAATAATAACTAGATCGGGTTTGACCCTCTCTACAATGGGATTAATGACATAGCTAAAATCAAAGGGAAGATAGACATGATAAACTTCACCAAAGTTCTCTTTAGGAAAAAGTCTCATCGCCTCAGCATGGCCCGTCTCAGTTGTTGAGGAGAAGAGAAATTGGGCAGAGGGGAAATTTTCCTGCAGCTTTTTGACAAGAGGAAAAATCGCTTTTGTCTCTCCATAAGAGACTGCATGCACCCAGATAAGGGGCTTGCCTTTCTTTATAATGATGGGAAACTCCGCACCCATTTTTTTAAGAAAGCTCTTCTTGTATTTCCCCTCTCGGAGCATCTTCCAGCCCATTTTAGGAAGAAAGAATGAAGCAGCGCAATGGAGGGCAATATCGTATAGTAACATTAGGACTCAATGACAAAGTTTAAAAGTTTATTAGGGACAAAGACAACTTTTTTTAATTTTCCTTGCGTGAACTTGGCTATATGTTCATCTTTTCTTGCAATTTCTACAATCTCCTCCTCCGATCTATCTTTAGGAAGCTCAAAGCGTCCTCTCACTTTTCCATTGACTTGGACAACATATGTAACAGTTTCATCAATTAGAAAGAAGAGGTCAACAGGTGGTAGAGGGTAGGTTGAAAGAGGATGCTCTTCTCCTAAATAGTGCCAAAGCTCCTCAGAGATATGGGGAGCAAAAGGCATCAGGAGCTGAATAACCCATTTTACAACCTCTTTAGGATAGAAAGGAAGCTGGGTAAACTCATTGAGAAATTCCATCATCTTTGCTATGGCAGTATTAAAAAGCATCTTCTCTACATCATGGGTTACCCCATCGAGGAGCCTGTAGCCAAGTTTGAGAGCCGCTTTTCTTACCTCTTCTGGAACCTCTTTCCGCATTTTTTCTCCAGTTGCCATCTCAAAAATCCGGTTTAAAAACCTTTTGCAACCAGACACTCCCTCTGTGTTCCAAATTTTTTCCTTATCGATCGGACCAATAAACATTGAGTAGAGCCTGAGGGCATCTGCGCCAAATTCCTCAATCACCTCATCGGGGCTCACTCCATTGAGTTTGGATTTAGACATCTTTTCAATCTGCGAATGGAGCTCCTCGCCCGTCTCCCAGTGGTAATATTTCCCCTGCCTTTCAATTGCCTCTTGGGGGGAGATATAAAGACCGCTTGAGCGTTGGTAGGAGCGGGCAATCATCAAGCCCTGGTTGCAGAGTTTGCGAAAGGGCTCTTTTGTTGAGACAAGACCCGCATCATAGAGCACCTTATGCCAAAATCTGGAATAGAGCAGGTGAAGCACTGCATGCTCTGCCCCCCCAATATAGAGATCTACAGGCATCCAATATTTTTCAGTTTTTTCACTCCAGGCAGATGCGTTATTGCCCGGATCGCAAAAGCGTAAATAATACCAGCAGGAGCCCGCCCAATTAGGCATTGTATTTGTCTCTCGACGCGCTTGCCTGCCACTTTTTTCATCGTAGATATTGACCCAATCGGGCTGTTTGGCAAGAGGGCTCTCCCCTGTGTGCGTCGGTTTAAAATCGGAGACTTCAGGGGGAAGAAGGGGGAGCTCATCCAGCCCTAATGCCCTTTTAGAGCCATCCTCAAAATGCAAGATCGGGAAAGGCTCTCCCCAGTATCTCTGGCGGGAAAAAATCCAGTCTCTAAGTTTGTAATTGACTGTCCTGCGGGCGGCCCCCTTTTTTTCTAACCATGCAATGGCCGCCTCTTTGCCATTAGGAGAAAAGAGATGATGGAGAGAGAAGTTCTCTTGAGGACTCTCTGAATTAATGTAAGGGCCCTCTCCATCCCAGCAGTTAGATGTAGCCAAGAGCTCTTCCCGCTCCTTTAGATCTTTTGGAACAATCACCCGCATTTCCGGCAAGCCAAATTTGAGAGCAAAGGCATGGTCGCGCTCATCATGGGAGGGAACAGCCATAATAGCTCCTGTTCCATACCCCATTAAAACATAATCTCCAATCCATATAGGAAGAGGCTTGCCCGTAGCGGGGTTGAGGGCGTAGCCTCCTGTGAAGACACCCGTTTTATCTTTAGCGAGCTCCTGCCTTTCGAGATCACTTTTTATGAGAGCCTCTTTTTTGTAGTGAGCGACTTCTTCTTTTTGTTCTTCTGTTGTAACATTTTGGACAAGAGGATGCTCGGGTGAGAGAACAAGATAGGTCACTCCAAAAATTGTATCGGGACGAGTTGTGAAGACAGAGATTTTCTCATCACTATCGATAATAGGAAAGTCGATCTCAGCCCCTTCACTTCTTCCAATCCAATTTTTTTGCAGTTTCTTCAGACTTTCAGGCCAATCAACAAGATCGAGGTCGTCGATTAAACGGTCGGCATAAGCTGTGATTTTAAGAACCCACTGCTTGAGGGGGCGTTTTTCAACTGGATGCCCCCCCTCCTTGGAATAGCCCTCTTCAATCTCCTCATTGGCAAGGACTGTCCCAAGAGCTGGGCAGTAGTTGACAAGAAGGTCGGCCTCATAGGCAAGCCCCATCTCATAGAGTTTGGTAAAGATCCATTGGGTCCATTTATAATAGGAGGGTTCGCTTGTTGAGAGCTCTCGATCCCAGTCATAGCTATAGCCAATCGATTCAAACTGCTGACGGTATCTTTTTGTATTTACATGGGTGGTGATGGCTGGATGGGTGCCTGTTCGTATGGCATACTGCTCTGCTGGAAGGCCAAAGCTATCCCATCCCATGGGATGAAGGACATTATATCCCTTTTGGCGCATGTATCTGGCCAAAATATCGGTCGCAGTATACCCAAGCAGATGGCCCACATGCAATCCAGCGCCCGAAGGATAGGGAAACATATCTAAAACGTAGTATTTAGGGCGAGTATCGTCGATTTCGGCTTTAAAAGGCTTTGTCTCATGCCAGATCTTCTGCCATTTTTTCTCTATTTTTCCATGATCATATTTAGCCATTCTTCCTCTCCAAACTAGAGAAAGAATATCAAAACCGATAGATTAACCCAAATAGAGAAAAAAAAATCCGGAGCCAGGTGAGATCCCAACTCCGGAAAAATATCTATCGACTAATTAAAGTTAAATTTTTCTTCTCATCACGGAATTAAGAGATTGATATTTATCTCCTTCAGCTTTTTCAAGTTCTTTGAATCGATCGGTCCCAACTATAAAAAGGATCAAATCTTTATACTCGGAATGAGTCTTGGCCCGATGATTTAAATTATCGGCAATACGTTTGAAATTATCGTCATTCAACTTTTGCTTATCGACAAGAAAATCATTAAACGCATTGCGTTGTAACATGTATATCATAATCTTAAAAAGTGCTTCGAAATTTTTTGGACCTTCGGTAGGCTTATCTCCAGCCTGCATTTTGCCAAGGCAAGCATTCATCAAATCAAATATGTAATCTGTTCCTTGATTAGCCTCGTCTACATTCATTGTATTTTCGATATAAGTAAGAATCTCAGATTGCTGAACTGGATTCATGCCCATAAAATAAGGGATAAAATGCTCATATACAAAGTATCTAGCAACTAATTCTGGGTATGAATTCATTGCACTAACCACGCTCGCTGATCCGCGATCGTTAAATTCTAATTTGCTAAGACGCTTCCAAACGGATTTTCTTCTTGTTTCAACAACGCTTTGGAGAAAAGCAACTTTTTGCTCATCATTCATGGCAATAAAAAATGTAGCAATATTCGTAGAAAAATAGCTCGTTTTATCAGATACCCAGTTAGCAAAACGAGTACCATCTTCAGCAATTTTCGCTGCTATTTCAGCTTTTAGGCCTTCATCTTGAATATTATAATGTAGCAGTGGAAGCACTTCTAACATTTCTTCCCTGGTAAAAGCTTGGAGAAAGTCATTACGCGCTTCCGCTTTTATATTCGCATAAAACTCTCCTAACTCATTAAAATAAGGACGTTGTTCACCTCCCAAAGGTATTTCATCCTTAATGATCTTTACTAAAAGGTCGGGGGCTTGAGAAATATTATCGCCAATCCCGATCAGAAGAGAGGCCAAAACGCTATTTTTTGCATCTCCCTCAGGAGATGAAGCAACTATACTCCGATAAAGAGCCAGAAGGAATCCGGGTTTCCAATTTCCATCCTCATCTTCGAGCTTGGGGCGCATTTTAGATAACTCTGCGATTGAGACTGAGGGTATTACATTTTCCTCATTCGAAGCATCAAATTGCTCATTTGCTTTGCGCATAATAACTTCAAGCGAGAGGGGTTGGATAGCTGGCGCTTCGCCTTCTTTCACTTCAACTACTTCTTCGACCTTGAGTTTGCTAACTAACTCGGGGGATTTCATGATTTTATTGATTACTTCAGGGGGAGCATCGTGAGGAATAGGTGCACTTAAATCTGTTTGCCGGGCTTTTCGAATAGCAAGGAAGTCTCTGATTCCAGCGACTATAAGGTAGAGATCAGCAGGGGCAAATACTATAGAAGCTACTCCAGCAAAGACTGTTCCAACTATGAAGGGCACATCCCAAGGGCTGCTTGAAAGCATCATATACCCTCCGCCGGCACCCATGCCACCTCCTAGAACCGCTATCCCCACAACAAAAATCAAAACCTTGAGGGCGAGTGCTGCTACTTTCCATGAGTGTGCATTCGAGCCTGCTTTGAATGCACTGGGGTCAAAAACTTGAGCATCTCTGCGTGTAACACCTGACATAATTTTAATAACCTCTGTTATAATAATAATTTATAACATAATAATAACAGAACATTGTTAATATGGTATTAAGAATTATTTTTTAATAAAAAAATGTTTATATTTTATGTTAAGAAAAAAAAAGGAAAAGAGAGTATGTGGCATTTTTGGGCTTTTTCTGCTATGATGCAAAAATCATGGCAAATAAAAAAAATGCACGTCTTAAAGAGAGCTATCTCAACCTGATCCGCCAATTTCTTCAAGGCAAAGGGTATGCCCCTCTCAAAGGGAGTGAGTTGGAGGAGAGGCTTAGTGTTCCAGAACAGCACGCCCCCACTTTCCAAAAAGCTCTCTCCGAGCTTGTAAACTTGGGAGAGATTCGCGTTACAAAGGGACGCTTTTCTTTAGCTTTTCACCCCTCAACTCTCGCTATTGGAGTAATCCGCGTCCACCCCAGAGGATTTGGTTTTTTGCTGCCTGATGAGAGAGCTCTATTCCCCGAAGAGATCTTTGTCCCCAAGCACCTGACAAATGGAGCTGTTGATGGGGACCATGTCGAAGTCCTTATCAACGAAGCGGGCCTCTCTGAGAAGGGACCGGAGGGAGAGGTCTATCAGATCCTTAAGCGGGGACGCTCCCATTTAGCAGGAACTATCACCCACATTCTCTCTAAAGAAAAAGCCCTCGCCTATGCTCCCTTAATTGGATTCTCCTCTCCTGTAACCGTTTCATTAAAGGGTTTTTCTCTTAAAATTGGCGACCGGATCGTAATTCATGTAAGCGAATGGGGCGGAGCTAAGATAGAGCCCAAGGGAGAGGTTGCCTATCATATTGGACATATCTCCGACCCCTCCTGCGACATCGCTGCTGCAATTGAAGAGTTTAACCTCGACAATGCCTTTAGTCCCGAAATCATCAAAGAGGCGGAGAGCTTTGGAAAAAGCGTATCAGCTAATGAACTCAAGGATAAAAATCGGCAGGATCTCCGTCATCAGATAGCCATTACAATCGATCCGGAAACTGCAAGGGATTTTGATGATGCCCTCTCCTTAACTGTCGATGAGAAGGGGCACTACCACCTTGGGGTCCATATTGCAGATGTCACTCACTATGTAAAGCCAGGTTCATTGCTTGATATTGAAGCGAAAAAACGGTGTAACTCCGTCTACTTTCCAGGCGCCGTCCTCCCCATGCTGCCCGAAAGGCTCTCTAACGAGCTTTGCAGCTTAAAACCCAATGTCAACCGTCTTGCAGCCTCAATTTTAATGGAATTTTCCCCTGATGGGGTGCTTTTGGGTACGAAAATCACAAAAAGCATGATCAAAAGCCGCAAGCGCTTTTCCTATGAGGAGGCTAAAGCTGTCCTCGATGGAAAGGTAGAAAGCCCATACGCTCCTTTACTTAAGCAAATGGTAGACCTTTGCTTAGCCCTAAAACGCGAACGCTACAAGCGAGGAAGTATTGAATTTTCTCTTCCCGAAGTTGCAATTATTGTAGATGAAAAAGGAGCTCCCGAGAAATTACGTCTTATCGAATATGATATCTCCCATCAACTTGTCGAAGAATTCATGCTTAAAGCAAATGAAGTTGTGGCAACTCATCTTTCAAATGCCAAAAAACCCTTGACCTACCGAATCCATGAAAGCCCAAGCCCAGAGAACCTTGAGAATTTTGGCTCTCTCGCCTCCCTTTTCGGTTTTAAAGTCAGCTCTCCTCCAACAGGAGAGGAGTTGCAAAAGCTTTTTGATGAGGCAAAGGAATCTCCCTTTGGCCGTTTTTTAGCCACCTCCTTCATTAAAAGCCTAAAGCTTGCCATCTACTCCTGCAATAATATTGGCCACTATGGTCTTAAGCTCGACCACTACACCCACTTTACCTCTCCCATCCGTCGCTATATCGACCTTATCGTCCATAGAGTGCTTTTTAATGAGACAAAAGAGGGTGATGACCTTGAAAAAATAGCTCTTGAATGTTCTGAAAAAGAGCGTCTTGCAGCAAAAGCTGAAAATAGTGTCAAACTCCTGAAAAAACTTCGCCTGCTTCTTGCGGCCCAAAAGAAAAATCCCCATGCAATCTATGAAGCTGTCATCACAAGCGTTAAACCCTTTGGGTTTGCTTTTGAGGTGAGTGAATTTCTCGTCGAGGGATTTATCCATATTTCTGAAATTGGAGATGACTACTTTGAGTTTGAAGAGGAGAAAAAAATCCTCCGAGGAAGGCATGAGGGGGAGCCATTTGCAACCGGCAAACATATAGAGGTCCGGCTTTTGACTGTGAATCTCATCACTCTTGAGATGAAATGGACATTAGAACAAGAAGAGAAGCCGCGTAAGTCAAAAAGACGAAAATGACTCTTCTTACCAAAGAATTCTATCTTCATGATGATGTGATTGCTTTAAGCCAGCAGCTTTTAGGGAAATATCTTTTTACAGCTACCCCCGAGGGAATAGCAGGAGGAATAATCATTGAAACGGAAGGGTATAGGGGCCCTGAAGATGTAGCCTCTCATGCGTATAATCTTCGAAGGACCCCTCGCAATGAAGTGCTCTATTCCCCAGGCGGAGTTGCCTATGTTTATATCTGTTATGGGATTCACTATCTTTTAAACGTTGTCACAAATGGCAAGGATATCCCCCACGCCATTCTACTGCGGGCAATCCTTCCGACAGATGGAATTGAATTAATGGTTAAAAGGCGTGGTAAAAAGATTTTGGATAGAACCACTGCAAATGGCCCAGGCAATCTCTCGCAGGCCTTGGGTGTAACGCGGTCATTCAATGGAGAAGAGTTGACAGGATCTCGTATTTGGATTGAAGATAGAGGAATTATTCCCAAAAAAGAGGAGATTATTGCATCTCCCAGAATTGGGATAGATTATGCCGAAGAATATGCCCTTATGCCATGGAGATTTCAACTAAAGCTATGTTAAAAAGATATTTTCTTACTGGTCTTATTATCCTTTTACCCCTTGCCGTAACAATTGGGATCGTTGCTTTTATTATTAATTTTCTAACAGACCCTTTTGTTGGATTCTTTGAACAATTTTTTGTCCATTTTTCCTGGTATCCTAAACTCCGGGTGCTGATCCATCTTCTCTTACAAATTCTCCTTCTCTTTGCCCTCTTCTGCTCAACACTCCTTCTTGGGTTTCTGACACGGCTGCTGGCTTTTAAATATCTACTGCAGTTCTCTGATTATATGATGCATCGGATCCCTGTTATCAAAACGGTTTACAAGACCTCTCAAAGAATGATAAAAACCATTTTTGGGAGTCAGTCGCGCTCCTTTAAACAGGTGGTTTTAGTCCCCTATCCGACCCACGGGGGCTATTGCATTGGACTTGTCAGCGGGCCGGTCGCCTCTGTTTGCGAAAAGAGTATTGGTAAAGAACTCGTCTCAGTCTTTATCCCTACAACGCCTAATCCCACATCGGGATTTTTAATCATGTATGAAAAAAGTGAGATCACCGTCGTCGATATGAAAGTGGAGGATGCCTTTAAGTACATCATCTCATGCGGTCTTGTCACAACAGACGACCACCTTCTGGCAGAAGAGTATTAGTCTATAGACCCTATAGGTGAGGTGGGCACTATATTTTGTTCTCTAAAGTCATCTTTGCAGACCTCCGTCACCTCTTTTATCTTTTCAAAAGTATTTAGATAACCAGCATAGTGAATAATAGTATGATTATCACGCTTATAATGCTGGAGTAAGTAGGGGCGATCTGCGATAAGTAAGTCCAACTGTGTAATAGGCTCTAGATGGTGAACGATAAGATAAAAATCAGAAGTATCTTTTAGGATGGCAAAAGAATTTTGCGGAAGTTTTAAACGGTAAACTTTCGCAGGATCAACAGAAGTAACCGTGGACTCATCAACTACTTCATCTAGATATTTATCAATAGAATCTCTTCTATCAAGCTCAAAAGCGACAGGCCTTATAAATCCAAGAAGATGTTCAATGACAAGCCATACAAAAACGCCAAAATCAAGAGCGCCTGCTATCCCGCCTATCACAGTCATCGAGAGAGCCCCTTTAAAAGTAAGGCTGGTGATCATCTTGCCAATCCATGTAGAACCCAAAGAATTGCCGGCTAACCCTATCCCCCCGGGAACAAGACAAAGGGCAAAGAGGGTGCAAACAATAAGAGCCACTCTAGCAACGGCTTTGCGTTTTGCAGGATCTTCCAAACTTTGAAAGAAGCCCCCGCCCTGGATCTTTTGAGAAATTGCGATATCTCCAGACATACAACCTAACTTTCATTAACTAGAGAATATGTTAACATAAGTAGAAATTATTTATAAATCCAAATGTTTCTCATTGAAAAACAGCGTTGTTGCATAAATCTAATTTACCATAAATTATTAATTACCACAGACTCGACTTTAGGATTTTTTATTCACGAGGAATTTTGGAGTTCAAAATTTGCATAGAAATCAGGGCAAAGCCCTGAAAAAACTTTCCTTAATCAAGAGTTAACCCGCGCAAAAAATTTAATAACAAGATGCCTTGGGTATCGCCCTGATTTCTTCTCAAGTTTGGAACTCCAAAATTTTCAAAGAAATATAGATATGGGACATTTATGCAACAAGCCCATTGGAAACTAGTCGGGTTTCTATTCTTATAAGAAATTCTTTGGGAATAAGATATTCAGAACTCAATTGGATCTTCATTCTATTTGCATCCTCATATTCTGGAATACCACCTGTCTTGGAAAGAAGAGGTGCAACACCCCGAGAAGCCAAAAGTAAAGGTGATTGGTGCGCTTCCCAGTAATGTATATTCCCACCGACTTTTGCAATGAAAAGAGGGATGTTCTTTTTTTCACATTCAACTGCTAGTGCTAGAGTGACTATTTCTTCGAGCTGATTCGTAGAAAGAGAGCATCCACGGCACTGATAAACAGGTTCTCGCAATAAAGCGGGAGTCCCACTCCTTGGATCGATAAGAAGCTTAACAGTTGCAATAGCAAGCGGCTGCCCTGTCAAAGGATCTTCTACTATAAATATCTTCTGTTTTCCATGGACAAGTCTTCCAATAAGAGATTTATTGTAAGACGGATCATGAATGCTTTGACAACTTCCAAGAGTTACGTTGGAAATATTAAAAGCTAGTTGGGGAGAGTGGGTACATCTCAAATGAATTCTATTGAGAGGGTGATCGATTCTTCCTTGCAACTTTCCTTGGAGTTGCGTAATGAGCTGATTCAGTTGATTATAAAGCCCTTCGTTAAATTCAGCTCGCTTTTTGCGATAGCTTCCCATAAAATCCTGAAGAGCTTGAAGAAGGAGTAAGCATTTTCTTGGACTCTCTTCTTTCTGAAGCTGGATGAGGTTCCAAAGCAGCTTCCATCTGGCAATTTCACTGTTTTGTTTCGGTAATTCTTTTTTATATCTGTCTTTGATCTCTCGAATTTGTTGTTGCCAGAAGAGTTTTTCTTTAAGGTCAAGCTCTTCCCATTGCCAACTAACATTTTCCCAAACAAACAGCTGAGGAAAGTTTTGGCGAAAATAATTGATACATTCAGCTACTTCCACACTTTGTGTTGTTCCAATATCCCAAATCTCTCTAAGTTTATTTTTGTCTATTTCCATCTCCTCTTTATGCCACTCTACCAAAGAAGGATTGAATTGAGCGAAATATTTCCCTTGCTCCCCTTCTTCAAAACGCAACGACGGAAGCTTCTTGCGTACAAGAGCTTGAAACCAGTTAATAAAAGGATTAATAATATCGGGCTCTTTCTCATGCTGATAATAATACTCCATTAGAAAGTGCGGATCCTCCCATTGCATTAAAATAGCTATCAATTCTTCTCTCTCTTCTTTTTGCAATTGAAATTTTAGGGATATAAAATCGATCATTTTGTTAAAGAAAAAATCTATATCCTCTGAAAAAACCTCTTCAGCAGTCGTGGACTTTGTGGTTTTGTCTGAATAAAGAATAGTAAATGAAAACAGGATCATTTTAAGAGATAATTCAACTTTCTCAATAGAAAGCTCATTTTGCATCATTAACTGAGTTTGATTAAATAGAAATGCAATAGGGTTCCGAGCATAAGGATTGCCTCGTTTGAGAAGCATAAAAGACTTGGAGGAATGCCAAATGGTGGCATGTTTTGCAATCTCTTTGCAAAGGGAGGGAGGAAGATGACCCTTAATCCATTCAGCATGCTCAGTTATAAAAAATAGAGCAGCCTTATAAAATTGGGATTCCTCACTTTTTTCAGATGCTAGCAGGAGTTGGAAGAAAAGGAATGGGAAAATGGCTGCAAAAGGAGAATCGCGATGAAGAGAAGGGATATCGACAACGGGTTTCTCATCACGTATGAATAGACAAAATTGGGTGATCCACCCATTGCTCACTTTTGCATCTTTTCTAAATGCGTTTGCCGCGCTTAAGATCCCTTGTGTCAAAATGTTTACTGAGATCTCTTTTTTTCTATTACTCTTTTCTGGATTTTTATCAAATTCATGAGAGAGAAGCGTTAAATAGGTTAAAAATATCTCATCAAAAGCAAGGGGGTGAAGAGCATGCGCAAGTTGCTTAAGTTTAATTTGATCAATATCATTTTCTGCCTTCCCAATACTACTCATTTGCCGAATGATTTTTTCTGCACCACTATTTTTTATAAGAATGGATAATGCTTTGCCAAATCCTGGCTCCCTCTTATCTAAGGTTGAAATTGCCTCTAAATATTGTTTGTGAAAATCAGGAGCATAACAATCAACCGTAACAGGAATATCTATCAAGATAGGAGCTACTGCGCACGCTAAAGAAAATAAGGGTTTTAGTTTTCCAAAATAGGGAGATAGAAATAGATCAGGAGGGATCTTTACAAAAAGCGTAAACCCAAGCGCGTGTTCGAGTGTATTTTCAATAATACTAATTTTTTTATTTAGAAAATTTCGAATAACAAATTGCTCAATTGTATTATTAACTGGGCTTTGCGCATCAAAACCTAATTTATCAAGAAATGGTAGAATATGGGCGCAGGTTTTGTCCCTAGCCATCCGGAGCACTAATCTCTCCTTTATTCTCGACCAAGGAAGAGTAATAAGAATTTGTATAATTTGCTCATAATAATGGTAGTGATTGGCTTTTTTCAGGATTTTTACCTTTTCTATTTCATCGAATTCAAATAATGAGAGATTTTCGAGAAAAAAGATCCCACGCTTTGCAAGATGACCCCATTTCTTTTCTGTTAAAAATTTATTTGCGATTTCCTTTTTAAGTCTATGGACCTCCTTTTTTTCGGGGGAGGCTTGTAATTTTGCTATCGCTCGTTTTAAGAGCATAGGGTAACTAAGGACGCCAGAATTAGCATGATGTAATTTAAATAAATTTTTAGCTTCTTCGGCAAGTTGAGGTAGACTCTCCTTTTCCGCTTCGGTCACTTGGAAAAATTTATCTATATTCCCTAAAAGAAGTTGGTTTTCATCCAGATGCCAAAAAGAGAGGTAGGCCAACACTTCCTTTCTAGAGAAAGCAAGTGGCTCTTCTCTCGGAGAAGTTGCTATCATTTCTAAAACAAGAGAGACCAAAACCTCCTTCTCTTCCTCTGCATTTGGAAAAAAATTTTGAAGATAAGGTAGAAAAGAGAGTCCGCTTGACAAAATGCAGGTTTTAACAAGATCTTGCATAGACTCATTAGGAAGAAGAAACTGTTTCGTTCTTTCGAGCCTGATCAACGTTTCTCCTACTGCAGAACCGGAAGCTGTCCCAAGCAACGTGAAAACAGCTAATGCCCTGTCTTGGCCCAATGCACACAAGTTAGTGATTCTTAGCTCCGCAATAACATTTTGGATGATATATTTTTTCAACAAGAGAGGAATCCATATTCCTCTTTCAAAGAAATCCTCCAGCTCAAAATTATTTGCTTGGATCTTTGCTTGTATTTTTTTGGTAATTTCATTTATGAGCCAAGAAAAATAGGGTGTTTTTGCCAAATTTGGTAATTCGTATTGGGCTCTTTGCATAACCCCTTCTATTTTCCCTCTGAAATGAATTGATGGATCGCTTTCTCCCTGCACGAGCTCCATGACTTGCATAATCTTTTCTTGTAAAGCGTTATCAGCTCCAATGGAGGGATCCCAGCATCCCCATTTGATTTTTTGAAAAAACTTCCCAGCTATGTCGATGTAGCAATTTTGCCATTTTTTTGACGCAAGTTTCTCCACCTTTTCATCAGTGAGGCTTAATTTTTCTATATCTAACAAAGTAGAATCTACCCATTTTTTTAAGAAAACAATATTAATCATTGTGTTATTTCTGAATTAAAACATTAAATTTATTGTCAATGATAACATACTTGTATGTTTTTTAGGTTGGTTTTGCTGCACAATTTCACAACGAGACTTGAAAGTATTTTGGGGAATAGGTAGACTTTTGGATTTTTAAAGGAGTATCTCATGACTCGGATGAGCAAACAACAAGAGCGACGAGCAAAATCGCCTCGCAAACGCAAAAACATCACTACAAAAAAGACAGGTCCATTAGCGGACAATCTCTCCCTAGGTTATAGGCCTCATGCAAATGCCCTTGCAGAAAAAGAACTTATTAATCAAATTTTTATTCCAAAGGTGAAATAGTCATGTCTCGGCATCCCAGTTTCGGCAAAGCAATAAAAGGTGGCAAAAAGCGGAATGTCCTAAAGCGATTTGAACGGATTGCTGTTCTAAAAAAGCTTGGTCGATGGACTAAAGGGAAGAACAAAGTCACCGGGCTTCCCAAAACCCCCGCCATTCCATAAAATCCTTTGGAGTGTAGTGACAAGTCAATGCACTCCAAAATTTCCTTTCGTTTCAAAATTTCTAAACCTCAGTCTATGAAAGTAGTTGTTTTTGATGAGCAGAAGGATCTTTTAATCCATCCTAAGTCCGTAAAGCCCATTGTAGAAAGCCTTTTGCTTGCTGAAAATGCGTTAAGCGATGAAGTAGCTATCTATTTTGTCACAGTAGAGAGGATCTCCCAAGTTCATGAGGAGTTCTTCGATGATCCAGCTCCAACAGACTGCATCTCCTTTCCTATCGATAAGCCGGGCGCTCCAGGATATCATATCTTAGGAGAGATCTTTATCTGCCCAAAAACTGGGATTGATTACCTACTCCAATCAAAACTTAAGGAACAAAATATTTATTTAGAAATCACACTCTATCTCGTCCATGGACTTTTGCATCTTCTCGGTTTTGATGATTTAAACGAGAAGGATCGAAAAAAAATGCGTGCCCATGAAAAAAAACTGATGCAGAGGCTCCTAGAAGAGGGGCATCTTCTTTATTAGACTTATGACTTTGCGTTTAATTTTTTTTCAGGTAATTATAATATAAAAAAATTGAGGCTATTTGTTGTCTACGATCTGGTTTTTAATTCCGCTTTTCTTTCTTCTCTCCGGATTTTTTGTTGCGTCCTCCTCTTTCTGTCTTGACAGGTTGGGGGAGTACCGCTCAAGAGAAATTATGAATTCTTCTTATGGGAGAGGGATCTACCTCCCTCTCCACCGCCTTCTTTTCCCCAAACAGAGCTTTGATGTCTTTGTTTTTGCAACTAAAATTTCTCTCATTCTTGCCACTCTTTTTTCTGCTGCAACAATCCTCCTTGCCTTCTCTCTCCAACCCTGGTTTCATTCCATTTCAACACTCCTTCTCGGATACATCATCACTTTTATTGTTGCCCTTTTTGTTTTAGCCTTCTTTCCCTACCTTATCGCTTTAAAAAATAGTGAAGGAGGCCTCAGTTTTGTTATGGCGATGAGTTCTATTTTCCTTCTGCTCTCCCTCCCCATCACCTTCTTTTTCTTAAAGCTAGAAGAGAAAGCGGCGCAAAATTATGAAGAAAATGAGGAGGGAGACACAATCGATGCTTTAACTGATGCCGTTCTGGAGATTTTGCAACGGGCCAATGTCCGAGGAAAGCTCACTTCCATTGATAAGAAGCTCATTGAGTCAGTCATTAAATTTAAGGAGAGGATCGTAAAAGAGGTCATGATTCCAAGAGTGAACCTTTTTTGCCTCTCAGCTTCCATTTCTATCCGTGAGGCAAGCCAGCAACTTATTGGAGAGGGATATAGCCGTGTCCCTGTTTTCCGAGGGAATATAGACAATATCATTGGAGTTCTACTCTTTAAAGATATCCTTGATCTCTATATGGATATTGACCGCGGAGAAAAAGATCCCTCTATCCTAAACGATTCTCTTGAAATCCTCATCAAGCGCCCTTTTTACACTCCAGAGACTAAAAAAGCCTCTCAGCTTTTACAGGAATTCCGATCAAAACAGATGCATATGGCCATCGTTGTCGATGAGTATGGAGGGACAGAAGGGATAGTGACAATCGAAGATATCCTGGAAGAGATTGTCGGAGAGATCGCCGATGAGTATGACTTTGATGAGGAGGAGCTCTACACCGCGCAACCGGGGCTAGGAAGCTGGATTGTCGATGCTCGTATGAATATTCTGGATGCTGAAGAGACCTTTGGGATTCATATTCCTCAAGAGGGAGATTATGATACAATTGGCGGGTATCTCTTCCACCGCTTTGGATCCATCCCCAAGCCGGGGCAGAAAATTCATAATCAGGAATTTGATTTAGAGATCATCAGCTCTAGCGAGAGAAGCATTGAAAAGGTAAGAATTATCGCAAGACCGAAAAATATATGAATTTTTTGATATTTTCCTTTGGGTCACTTCTCGGCTTTTTGCTTTTTTACACTCTCTTCACCCTCAAAAAGGGTGGATTCAATGCGATAGGTTTGCAAATTCTAAAGGAGGCTGAAAAAGAGGCAGAAAATTACTCGGAAAAGCTAAAGCTCAAATGCGAAAAAGAAGAATTCATTGCAAAGCTGGAGATTGATAAAAAGTGGCAATCCTTTTTGCAAAAGATGCAAAAGGAGGAGAAGCACATCAAACAAAGAGAGCTTGCCCTTGAGAAGAGAGCCTCAACTTTGGAAACCCGGACTTTGGAGATAGAAAAAAAGCAGAAAGAACAGGAGATTAAACAACAGCAACTCAACGCCTTTAAAGAGGACCTTGAAGCGAGGGAGAGCATTCTTGAAAAGGAGCTTGAAACTCTTTCGGGTTTATCTCAGCAAGAAGCGCGGGAAGAGCTTCTCCAAAAAATCGATCACTCCCTGAGTGTAGAAAAGGCCAAGAGAACTGCTCGAAATTTTAAAGCTATCGAAGAAGAATCTGACCTTTTTGCAAAAAAAATTCTCATAACGGCTATTCATCGCACTTGCCTTCCCTGCACTTCCGAACTCACTATAACAACTGTTCCTCTGCCAAATGAATCCATTAAAGGGAGAATTATTGGCAGGGAGGGAAGGAATATCCGCTATCTGGAGGAGCTTTGCGGAGTAAATCTTGTGATTGACGACACCCCCTCTGCAATTCTGATTTCGGGATTTGATCCAATTAGAAAAGAGGTCGCTAAAAACGCCCTTCAGCATTTAATTCAAGATGGGCGCATTCATCCGACGCGCATTGAAGAAGTTGTCAAAAATTGTCAGGAAAATATCGGTAAAGAAATCATCACTCTTGGAAATGAGGCCATTTTAGAGACTGGAATTGGATCCTTACATCCCCATCTGACCGAACTCCTTGGTCAGCTCTATTTTCGCACAAGTATTGGGCAGAATCTATTGAGACATTCGATTGAAGTTAGCCTCTTGATGGGACTTATCGCAGCAGAGCTCTCTCTCGATGTTGCTTTGGCAAAAAGAATTGGCCTTCTTCATGATATTGGGAAGGCTCTTCCTCCTACTAAAGAGAAGAGCCATGCTATAGCCGGATATGAGTTTGCAATGAAGTGCGGCGAATCAAAAGAGGTGGCTCACGGCATTGGTGCCCATCATGATGAGATGGACCCCCTTACCATCGAAGGAAGCCTCTGCTCCACGGCCGATGCCATTTCAGGGAGTCGGCCAGGAGCTAGAAGTGTGGATCTGGAAAAAACCTTTCGAAGGATGCATGATCTTGAAGAGCTCAGTTTAAGCTTTGAAGGAGTGATCCAGGCCTTTGCACTCCAGGCGGGAAAAGAACTTAGAGTTTTTGTCTCTCCCCAGAAAGTGGATGATGCGAGAGCTGCTTACATTGCATCGGCTCTCGCTCAAAAAATTGAAGAGAAGATCCCTCATTCGGGTAAAATCAAGATTACTGTTTTCCGCCCCACACGGATTATCTCCTATGCCATTTAAGTAAATTCTTCACTTTCGATAAATCTATTGACAAAAGTCCTAATCTCCCCTATTTCTACTATAAATGTTTAGGGAGAAAGTGATGAAAATCCATGAAGAGAAAAAGGGGAAGGCCACTGTGTTTGCACTTGTTGGAAGGCTTGATAGCAGTACTTCTCAAGATGTAGAGCAGCAAATCACTGGAGCGATCCAAGGAGGCACGAAAGATGTGGTCTTGGATTTTACCTCTTTAGAGTACATCTCTTCTGCGGGGATCAGGGTTTTGGTTCATTGCCATAAAGAAATTGAAAAACAGGGAGGTCATATCTACCTCGCATCTGTTCCAAAACCTATCGAAAATGTCTTGTATATCACCGGATTTTTACCCTACTTCACACTCTTTGAAAAACCAAATGAAGCAGTTGATGCCCTTAATCAAGAAGAAGGCCATTGAGTAAAAATCATTCAAAGAATATGATCCTCACTATCTTTCATACCCACAAGTATTATGCGTCGATCGATCTGTTTAAGTGAACCAGGTGCCGCCCGTGCAGGCAAAACCGGTAATTGGAAATTTCATTACACTACCGCTCTCCCTTTGCAAAAAGAGGCGCGGCTGAAGTTTGACATCCAGAGTCTTGGGAGGGATATCGATTGGGATATTCCCACAAGTGACCTGACAGAAGAGAGCAATGTGATCTATGCCCTTTTGGAAGATGGGACCCTTTTAGAGGCCAATGAGGTTGAAGTTCCTGACAGTTTTATTCCTCAATATGAGTTTACTCTTCCCACCTCTTTGAAAATTGGAAGTAAATTCACAATCGTGATCGGAGCTCCTCCCAAATCCAAAAAGAAGCCAGAAGAAGCTGGCAATAAATGCCAGCTCACAATCCAAAGACGCCGTCCTTTCCTGCTCTATATCGATCCAAAGGGAAAGGGAAATTTTGAAGAGCCCGAAATGTTTACTGTGGATATTAGAGGAGGCCCCCTCCATTTTATCCGTATTCTATCTCCCTCCTTTGTTGCTAAAAATAAACGTTTTGATGTCACCGTACGCTTTGAAGACCACTATGGTAACCTCACCAATTTTGCACCCGAAGATACTCTCATTGAGCTCTCTTACGAACACTTAAGAGAAAACCTTAATTGGAAGCTCTTTGTTCCGGAAACGGGTTTTGTGATTCTTCCCAATCTCTATTTTAACGAAGAAGGCATCTATCGCATCTGCCTGCGCAATCTTAAAAACCAGGAGACCTTCTTTTCTGCTCCTATAAAGTGCTTTCCCGATAGCGAACGCAGTCTTTTTTGGGGACTTTTACATGGGGAGTCGGAACGGGTTGACTCAACAGAAAATATAGAGAGCTGTTTACGCCACTTCCGAGATGATAAGCATTTGAATTTTTATGGAACTTCCTGCTTTGATTCTCAAGAAGAGACTACTAACGATATGTGGAAAGTCATCTCTCAAAATATTCAAGATTTTAATGAAGAGGATCGATTTATCACTTTTCTGGGTTTTCAATATCCGGGTACATCTCCTAAAGAAGGCGTGCGCCATCTGATTTACGCAAAAGATAATAAGCCCATTTTACGTCAAAAAGATAGTAAGAGCTCCACTCTTGGAAAAATCTATAAGAGCCACTCCCCCAAAGATTTCATCTCCATCCCGACCTTTACGATGGGAGAGGGCAATTCGTACGATTTTAGTGAATTTACCCCTGAATATGAACGTGTTGTTGAGATCTATAATGCCTGGGGTTGCAGCGAAAGAACCAAAAAACGGGGCAATAGCCATCCTATTGCCTACGAAGAGGGGGGTAAAGGTATTGGCGAGGATCCCGCCGGTGCAATTGAAGAGGCCCTAAAAGCCGGCCACCGTTTTGGCTTTGTAGCAGGCGGCCTCGACGATCGAGGGATCTATAGTGATTTTTTTGAAAGCGAACAGATCCAATATTCACCCGGTCTAACTGCCATCTGCGCCGGCAAACATAATCGAGAATCTCTTCTGGAAGCTTTGAATCAAAGAAGCTGCTATGCAACGACCGGAGAGAGGATCATTGTGGGCTTTCTTATTGCGGGCCAGCAAATGGGCTCTGAGCTTTCTATTACTTCCAAGCCAGGCCTAAAAGTTAACCGTCACATCTCAGGTTATGTCGCAGGGACAGACGCGATCAAAACCCTTGAGATCCTACGCTGCGGAGAGGTGATAAAAACCTTTCATCCCAAAAGCTATCATATCGATTATTCTTATGATGATATGATCAATTTTGAAGAAGTTGCATTGAAAAAACCTGATCTTTCCCCCTTTCTTTACTACTACCTCCGTGTTACCCAGGAGGATGGTCATATGGCTTGGAGCTCCCCCATCTGGATTGATCTAGAAGCGATCCCCAAACTCCCCCCCAACTCCTCTCCGATCAAACCCTAAAAAAAAGAATCGGGTTTGCCCGCGGGCAACCCCGACTCTATTCCTAAAGTCGATTCTGTGGTGCTTATCTATTATTTCTTGCGAAGTTATTCGCCATTTTGGTAGCGTCATTTTTTCCCTTCATCCCGGTTTTGGTAATGAATTCTCTTTCTACAATCATCGCAAGCATAATTTTGATGGGCGTGGTTGTCATTTTTCTAGGAATTGGTTGGATTCTTACAGGTAAATCACGCCTCCGCGGCAAAGGCTGCGGATATATCCCCTCCAAAGACAATAAAAATAACACATGTGGAACTTGCGGCAAGACTACAAGCTGCAAAGAAGAAGAAGAAAATAAGGAAGAAAAATGAGTCAAGCAGTTGTAGAAGAATGTGTACAATCGATGCCTACTCCTTTCTTAAAGGAGATAAGTAGAAAAATTCGAGAACATAAGCGGCTTAACGAAGAGGAGGGCTTAGAGCTTCTCAAACTCACAAATGAGGAGGAGATTCAAGCTGTTGGCAAGCTTGCTGACTGGGTGAGAAAAGAGAAAGTAGGAGATATCGTCCACTTTGCCTCGACGTTATACATTCATCCGACAAATCTCTGTGAGCTCAATTGCCCTTTCTGCTCTTTTTATGCAAAGCCGGGATGGGAAAAGGCCTGGTTTCTCACGCCTGAGCAGATTGAGCAAAAAATTGCCCGCTTTCTTCCAGGAGAGTTAACTGAAATCCATATCGTGGGAGGACTTTGGAAAGAGTGTGATCTGCCCTACTACCAGGATCTTTTCACACGCATTAAAAGACTTAATCCCAACTATCACATTAAAGCATTAACTGCCGTAGAATATGATTTTTTAGCAAAGCTTCACAATATTTCTGTAGAAGAGGTCTTTCTTCGCATGATGGAATGGGGATTAGGCTCCCTTCCTGGCGGCGGGGCTGAAGTACTTGATGAGGAGATCCGGGGAAAGATCGCTCCCGGAAAGATCACCTCTGATGAGTTCCTCAATATCCATAGAATTGCCCATTCTCTTGGACTCTCATCAAACATTACAATGCTCTTTGATCATATAGAAACTCCACAGCATCTCATTAATCACATTAGCAAAGTCCGAGAACTTCAAGATATTACAGGAGGATTTAAGACATTTATTCCCCTTAAATTCGGAGAGGAGGGAAATGCCCTTGGGAAGAGAAAAAACCGGTTAATTAAAAAAAATATCCCCCTTGTCTATGCAGTGAGCCGCCTTATGCTTGATAACATCAAGCATATTAAGGTCTTATGGAATTATTTGGGAGTCGATGAAGCTTTAGAGATTCTTCATTGGGGTGGAAATGATCTCTCTTCAACCAACCAGGAAGAAAAAATCATCACGATGGCAGGTGGAGTGAAAATCAAAATGGATGAGGCAACAATGAACCAGCTTATCCTTTCGCAAAACCGGATCCCCAAACTCCTCCATACCGGAGAGATTTAGGAGAATATGTTATCGGTAGGCTTTATTGATTACATTAACTCTTACCCTCTTAATGGAGCTTTCCGTTTAAAAAAAATCAATCCCCAGGCCCAGCTTACCTTCCAAGTACCAAGCGAGCTCAATAGGATGCTAAGAGATAACACTCTCGATGCAAGCTTTATTAGCCTATATGAGTTTGTGGAGGGAGATTATATCCCCATTGGGGAGTTTGGAATTGCAGCGCAAGATGCCATACTCAGTGTAAATCTATATATTAAAAATTCCCTCTCCTCTCTTCATCACGCAAAAGTTGGAGTGACCTCCGAGAGTGCCACATCCGTACAGCTTTTAAAGATCCTCTGCCGCCACTTTTGGAATGTCTCTCCCCATTTTGAGATTTTAAACCCCGCCCTTCCCCTCTCCGACTATGAGGGGATTTTACTAATTGGAGATAGGGCTCTTAAAAATCTTACCCTGCCCGGCTTTACAACAATTGACCTGGCAACCGAGTGGTATGAAAAAACCGGTACCCCTTGCGTTTTTGCTGTTTTTGCCGCCCAAAAAAACCTCTCCCTTCAAAAAAAAGAGGCTCTCGCTCTCTTTACCGAAAGGCTAAAAGAGAGTTTAAACTGGTCAATAGCGCACCCTGAAGAGATTACAATGCTGGCCTCTCAAAAAACAGGAGTATCAAAAGAAGTGATAGAAAAGTATTATCAGATTTGCCATTTCAAACTTGGGAGTGAGCATAAAAACGCCATTCACCTCTTTAAAGAGCTAGCTAATGGAATACTCTGCTGAAGAACCTGCTTCTATCCAATCCCTATTCAATAGTATTGCCAAATCCTATGACAGGATGAATTTTATCCTCTCTATGGGACTCTATCGTCTCTGGAACCGCCGTTTAATCAATGCAGCCCGGAGCGAATCGGGAAATGATCTTCTCGATCTTTGTGCCGGAACAGGGGAGATCGCCTATGGGTTTTTAAATAAAAATCCGCAAGGGCATGCGACCCTTCTCGACTTTTCAGAGGAGATGATTGAAATTGCACGGCAAAAAGGGGGAGATTTAACTGAGAGATGCAAATACTGCGTAGCTGATGCCGAGAAGATTCCCTTTCAAGAGAACTCTTTTGAGACAATCACTCTAGCTTATGGCCTACGCAATATCAAAGAGCCTCTTCTATGCGCACAGGAGGGCTTTCGGGTCTTGCGAAAAGGGGGAGTTTTTGCCATCCTGGAACTGACGCGCCCCCGCTTTTTTATCCTGCGTTCTCTGCATTATCTTTTTCTGAAAACATTTCTTCCACTTTTAGGCCGCCTACTTGCCAATAATGAGGCTGCCTATAAATATCTTTGCGATAGCATCAACCATTTTATCTCACCCGAAGAAGTGCAAAAAATGCTTCTAAATACCGGGTTTTCAACAGTCAAAGTCACACCTCTTTTTGGTGGCGTCGCCACCCTCTTTCTCGCTAAAAAATAAAATTTTACCCATTTTTGATTAACAATACACGCGGGCACCGGCACGGGCACGATTAGATCTTATTCAAACCCTTAGAGAGATTGTCGTTGGAGCATGTCGGCAAAAAGGCCAGGCACTCCTGCAAGCTCTTCGTAGGTGCCTATTTGGACAAATTCCCCTTTTTTCATCACATAGATCCTGTCGGCATTCCTAACCGTATTAAGACGGTGGGCAATGACGATGCGCGTCACATCGAGCTGGTCGATGCTTTTGATCACCTTTTCCTGATTTCGAGTGTCAAGAGCGCTTGTTGCTTCATCTAAGAGAAGGATTTTAGGTTTGGGAAGAAGGGCACGCGCAATCAGAAGCCTCTGCTTCTGCCCTCCGGAAAGGGTACTCCCTCCTATAGAGAGGTAGGTATGCAAACCCATGGGAAAGGATTCAACATCCTCTGCAAATCCGGAAATTTCAAGGGCGCGCTCCACATCATCGGGTTTGTAAATGCCCCCACAGGTGATGTTGTCATAGATGGAACCCGCAACGACCCCCTCCTCTTGTAAAACAACACCCAGCTGTCTACGAAAGTCAACCATTGCAAGAGTGGCAAGATCTTTATTATCATAATAAATAGCTCCCGAGGTCGGTCTTTCAAAGCCGAGGAGAAGGCGGATAAGTGTTGATTTGCCGCAGCCAGATGCTCCCACAATCCCAATAAATTCCTTGGGATTAGCCTTTAAGGTTATATTTTGTAAAGTATTGCTCTCATTATCTTCATATTTAAAGTAAACCTCATCAACATGGATCTCCCCATTTAATTTACCGGGACTCTCTGTTTTCAATTGCTCTTCAAGCGGCTCTTTTACAATTACTTCCGTCCTCTCCCACAGGGGCAAAATCGGTGTCAATTCCAAAAGGGTATTGCTGAGGTCGGTCATTGCAAGATAAAAACTGACAAAGGCGATATTGAAAGCTAAAAAGGCTCCAATAGTTATTTTCTCATGGCTTCCTATCATATAGCCGAAAATCGCCATATACATGAGAAAGGGAAGAATATAATTCATCACTGTCACAATATTCTTCACATGCAAAGAGCGGATTTCGACTTTTTTATACTTCGCAAATAGATGGGCCCATTTTGAAAAAGCATTATTCTCAGCTCCTGCTACCCGTAATTTTCCAACTGTCGAAATAATCTGGATCAGGAAAGAATTAATATTCCCATCTAGCTCGTAGAATTCTCTTTGCATGAGGGCATAAAGCCGTACGCAGATGAGGGTGATTATGAAGCTCGAAGCGAGAATTACAAGAGAGATCAGCGTGAGGATAGGGGCAAAAATAGCCATAGCAAAAAGGTAAAAAATAGAGAAGAACCCCGACAATAAAGCGCGGGTTGCACTTCCACTTAATAGAGCTCGCATCCACTCAGCCGATATAACGCGCATAATCAAATTACCCGTTGTATAACGGCGGAAAAAACGGAGAGGTAATTTGAGTAAGCGGTCCCAAAGGGCTGCCTGAATCTGATCGCTCGATCTCCCCTCTAGACGCGCGAGGATAAGAGAGCGAAAATAAAGGAAGAGACCGGCACTAAGAGCACTCATAAATAAGGCGATCCCAATCTGCCACAAAAGGGAATAATTTGTTTCCGGTATCGCCGTATTGATTAATAGACTTGTTGCAAAGGCAGGAACAAGAGAAATAATGGCCGCGAGGATGCTATAAAAAATGAGTGGAGTAAATTCTTTTGTATTGTGTTTCAAATAAAAATGGAGCATCTCTTTCCCTGTCTTAAGTCCACTTGGAAAAGTTGGATAGAAAGTAAATGCCCCGCGAGCCAGCTCTTTTGCATCTTCTCTTAGCACTTTTTTACGTTCAGCTGTTTCTGGATCGATCATCTCATAGTAGCCGGACCGTTTTGGGAGGAGAGCAACAGGCTTTAGACTCTCCCTATAAAAGGCAAGAAGAGGGCCAGAGTCTTTTTTCCACCACTCGCCTATGAGGCGCACTTGTCTATAGCGTACAAGAGAGGCCTCTGTTATCTCACCTAAGAGCTGAGGGAGATCAAGGGTTTCCGGGAGATTTTTTGGCAAATGAAAGTCTGCTTTCAAAAAGGATCCAATCAGTTTGCAGGCAGCAAAAATCGATCGGACAGCTGTTTCACCGCTCACTTCAACTGCAAGAATCGGGGTGAGAACAGAGACCATATCCTGAAGGGCTTCATGGAGATGTTCATTCTCCTTGCGAGTCCGCTGCTGCGATAACTCCTCCTCCTCCTCCTTCTCGATTCTTTTCCGGTGGTAGAGATAATCAAAAAGGATTTGATGATAGAAGCTGAGCCCTTTTTTCCACTCTTCTGTCTCCCGAAAAGCTTTTACAATAGCTCCTTCATGGCTTTTGACCCAGCCATTATAGGTAAGAGGAAAGGGACCTTTTGGAAGCCTTAAGCCTGAGTAGCCTAAAAATTCAACCTCTCCTTGAGCAATTTCAATCCAATTAATCTTGGCTTTTTCAGCATGGGTCAAAGCCCGCTTTAAAGAGAGAGTCTCCTCTTTCCCAAGCGTTGCAGTTTCAGGAGCTTCAATCTCTTTTTGCGTCTCTGTGACGATCTCTTTCTCATAAAAATGGGCAAGAGAGTTGATCCATTGATGAATATAGGAGGAATCTTTTTCCAGACTTTTTGCAATCTCTTCCAAAGGTGCTACCCAAAGAAGGCTCTCTCTTTCGGTGATCGCAACCATCTCATGGGTAGCTTCTTGTGGAGCTTCAATCTCAAAGAGTAGAGAGGGGGCTGAAATTGTCGTAATGAGTGTGCGATGTCCTTCAGGCTTTCCTCCTTTCCTTTCAATGGCAAAAAGATTGACCGACCCTTTTTCCAGAAACCAGACGACTTCTCTCTTTTGGTGCAGATAGATGGAGTGGTTGCCCATCACTTCGCATTTTTCTTTCTTTCCGATAATCTGATTCTCAATTTCAGACATTCTCACTCTCGATGAGTTGCAAGTAAAGTCCAGATTGGCTTTTTAATTCTCTATGTGTCCCCCGCTGCACCACCTTCCCCTTCTCTAAAACGAGGATCTCATCGCAATCCTGAATCGTGCTGAGTCGATGGGCAATCATCACAGCTCCGCACCCTTTTCGCCTGATCTTATCTGAGATCTCTCTTTCGGTTTCAGAATCGAGAGCGCTAGTTGCTTCATCCATAATGAGAAGGCTGGGAGAATAAAGGATCGCCCTTGCAATCTCTAGCCGCTGCCTTTGACCACCACTTAAGTTTTTTCCCCCCTCGGCCAGAATATTCTCATACCCCTTCTCTCGCAGCATGATCTCATCATGGATCACGCTATCAATCGCTGCTTTGATCACCATCTCTTCTGTGACAGTGCTATCCCAGAGAGTGATATTATCGCGTATGCTTCCTGAAAAGAGGAGGATCTCCTGGTCGACATATCCAATCGAGCGATAAAAGACCTCTGCTGGCACCTCTTTTAAAGGCTTGCCATCATAGAGAATCTCCCCTTCCCAAGGTTTAAATAAACCGGCGGCGAGCTTGGAAATCGTCGATTTTCCACAACCGCTTGGCCCCACAAGAGCAAGCCTCTTTCCCGGTTCGATTCTAAAGGAGAGCTTCTCGATTAAAGGAGGGGCTAAGGGGCTATAGCCAAAGGTCACATTTCGAAACTCTAAATACCCTTCTAATTTGAGAGATGAGGTAGGTAAGAGAGGAGCTCGCCCCTGGTAGATTGGATCGATTTTATTTTCCAATACATCATTGAGCCTTCCAATATCGGCTTTAATATTCTGCATGGTCTGCCCAAAGCTTATAAAGCGTCCGATAGGAGTTAGAAAACCTACCATGAGAATTTGTAGGGCGATTAACATTCCAAATGTGAGTTTCCCCTCCATAACCCTTAAGCTTCCAATCGCAAGAAGTGCTGCGATGGATAGGGCCTGCAAAAGAACAGGGGCCGTTCCCAAAATGGTGTCTTTTTTACTGATCTCCTGCTGGGCATTGATATTTTTTGTAAAATAGCCTGCATAACGAGCAAAAGCATCTGACTCAATCCCAATAGCTTTAATCGTTTCCATCTGCTGAAGGGCGCTGATTGAGTTTCCTATCCACTTCCCCATCTCCTGCTGCCACCGTGCGTAAGCATCTTTGCGAGAGCGTTGAATCCAGAGAAAAATCCCTATGTTAGCGAGGGCAGCGACAAATCCGATACTCCCTATTAATAGGTCGTATTGGAGCATAATAATGCCATAGAAGATGACTAAAAAAAGATCGATGCAGGTTGTGGCAAGGGGCCCTGTCATCTGCTCAGCAACCTGGTTGTTTAAAGTGGAGCGGTAGGCTATTTCACCAGGGAACCGCTGGGTGTAAAAAGCGATGGGAAGGCGTAGGGTATGCCAGAGAAATTGACTCGCAAATTGAATAGCAAGGCGTCCATTTAATCTATTGAGGAAATAGTTTTGAAGCCATGTTAACACACCGCCAATGGAGGCAATGAGTAGAATGCTAATCAAGAAAATCCAGCTGAGCGCAGATATATGGGAAAGCAGGATGCGATCTACAAAGATCCGGGAGAGGGCAGGAAGCGCTAAACCAGGTAGAAGGAGGCATAAACCTGCTAGCAAAAGATAGAAAAGAGGGAGAGGAACTTTGTTGAGACGTTCGAAGAGCTCTTTTTTAAGGCTGAGAGGCTTTCCTCCCTCTTTGAATGCAACAGTTGGTGTAAACATTAGAAGAATTCCGCTATACCCATCATCGAGTTCTTCATAGGTGATAGTGCGGGGACCAACGGCCGGATCATTGATATAGACACCCTTCTTTCCAAAACCTTCGATGACTATAAAATGATTGTATTCCCAAACGATCACTGCCGGAGAGTCGAGCGAGTAGAGCTCCTCGGTTGTTTTTTTGAATCCCCTTCCTTCTAACCCGTAGCTTCTAGCGGCTTTTACCATGTTTAGGGCATTGCTGCCATCTCTTGAAACGCCGCAATCGAGCCTGAGCTTTTCTAGAGGGATAAAACGCCCATAATATCCCAGGATGATGCTAAGGCACGCCGCGCCGCATTCAACGGCCTCCATCTGAATAACAGTCGGTGTTTTTTTTCTCCAAAACTTGATATCTATCATTTAGCACCGAAAGGAATGATATATGTGATGGGTCTCTTCTCTTCGAGAAAGACCTCTATCTGGGCAATAGATCCTGGAAGAATCGGATAAGGGGGCCCCCTGCCCGTCGTCCACTGATACCCCGATTGCGTTGCTTTATCAAGCAACGGCTCAATGACCACGACAACCGGCGCCTCTCCTTTTGTTAAATACTCTCGGAGCTTTTCTGAGGGAATACTTTTTACAATGGCGCCCTGTGAACTGGCCGCATAGGGAAGAATTTCTAGTACGACTCCCTCCATTTTTCCATAAATTTCCGATCTTACAGCTTCAAACATAATATGTGCCCGCATTCCTGGCTTGATCTGATCTCCTTTTTCGATCGAGAAAAAACTATAGACACGATCCCTCTCTTCATTCTGAGTCATTTGAAACCAGATCAGATTTTTACCAAAAGCTAAGCCTTCGCCCCGCAGCACGTTGACCATTAAAACCCTTCCATTGGCGGGGGCGTAGATAATCCTGCTCTCATCGCTGCCAATCGCTTTAATTTTTACAAGGGGGGCCTTAGCTTTGACATACTCCCCTATCGTTACAAAGACCTCCTCTACCACTCCTTCCGATTGGCTTTGGATCAATTCGATAGATCTAGGGTCAAAGAAAATACCTGATCCCTCTGCGGTCATAGGGAGCTTTCCAAAAAAAGACCAGAAAATGATCCCTATAATGATAAGAAAGAGTGTTAATAGAGCGATCCAGCCGGGAGGACGGATAATTACGAGAAGACGGTCGAGCTGCTCAGGAGAAGAGAGTCTTTCTAATGATTTTTTTCTTGCATCATCTCTCATCTGCTCCCAAAAAGCTATCCTAGTTTGATCAAGCAAATCTCTACCATAGCAGAAAAAAATCCTCAATAAAAAAATAGTAGAAAATATTTATTTTAAAAAATGTGCCATTTTCATTATGAACCAAAAAGAACCACAGGAGGTGGCAAATGGTACAAAAAAAAGAAGATTTCCAAAAAAAATGGGCGAAAGTTGTAGCTAAAGCGTGGAGCGACCCTGCTTTTAAAAAGCGCCTTTTGGAGAATCCAAAAGAGATCCTAGAATCTAATGGTCTCGAGATTCCAGAAGGAACTCGCCTTGTCATAAACGAAAACACAAAAACTAACTTTTATTTAACCCTGCCTGAGAAGCCAAAAGGAGAGCTTTCCGAAGAGAAGCTTCAGGAAATAGCTGCCGGGCATCCAGGACCCTCCTCATTTGGCGGTGGTTGAGAATACGAATAAAACTTTACGGGAGGTGAAATCATGGTACAAAAAAATGAAGATTTTCAAAAAAAATGGGCGAAAGTTGTAGCTAAAGCGTGGAGCGATCCTGCTTTTAAGAAGCGCCTTTTGGAGAATCCAAAGGAAACTCTGGAATCTAATGGCCTCAAGCTCTCCCCAGGCACTAAGCTGGTTGTAAATGAAAATACAAAAAATACGTTGTATTTAACTTTACCAGAGAAACCCCAAGGTGAGCTTTTAGAAGAAAACCTCCTGGACATTGCTGCAGGAGGGTGCTCTTGCACAATTCATCATTCGCTTTAAAACCGGAAAAGAAGCAGGTTTATTGGAATGTCGATTGAGCACCTTTCCCTATCAGTTGTTGACGGAATGGGGAAACTACAGTGGAATCCTGCTTACTGCGTTGAAGTTCTAGATAATGAAAGAGTATTTCTCTATTCAGAATGTAAGAAAACTATTTTAAAGGGCGAGGTGCTTTGTGTCCTCGCCCCTCTTTTATTGTCTGGAGAATTTTCTGCTGATGAGCTAGCTGCAAAATTGGAAGGGGAAATCGAGACAACAAGAGTCTACTATACTCTTTCCCAATTGGAAGAGAAAAAGCTGATCCAAACAAATAGTCGACTTCTTTCACCTGAACTAGCAGCTTATTGCGGATTATTGGATGTATCTGAAGAGGCCGCTTTTGCTAATCTAAAAGCTGTTAGAGTCTTTTTACAAGGAGAGGACGGCTTTAAATCTTTGCTTGCGAGACTATCTATTCAGCTTGTCGACGATATGACCCAAGCTGATTTTTCTATTGTATGCGTCCATGATTATCTACAATTAGAAGCATTCCGCCCTATTAATAAGCCCTGGTTGATTTGTAGACCTTATGGGAGTGAAATTTGGATAGGCCCATTCTTTGACCCAAGTAAAAAAGCGTGTTATGAATGTCTCGTAAAATCATTAAATATTAATCGTTTAGAAGAATCTTATCTTCAGCATAAACAGAATCGAGAGAGTTTTTGTCCCCCCTTCCATGCAATGCTAGAGACCACAAGGCAGTTGGCCTGGAATTTAACCGCTATAGAGGTATTTAAGCGGATCATTTTAGGGAAAAGCGCGCATTTGGAAGGAAGAATACAGACGTTTAACACAATCGATTTAAACATGAGAGAACATCTCTTGATTAACTATCCCACTTGTAGATGCTGCGGGGATCCTCAAGTCTCGCATAAATCCTCTTCTATTACCCTTGAGAAAAGAAAAAAAGAAGAGGATTTTCGCTCTCTTTCGCCTGAGGAGACGGTCAAGAAATTTGAGCCATATATCAGCCCTATCATTGGTGTTGTCAAATATTTGAAACCGAGTTCTCACAACTCCCCCATCCATGTTTATTACAGTGGTTCTAATTGCGGTCTTCCCGATTTTCAAAAGGGCCATAATATGAACACATTCCGAATGGCAACCGGGGGAAAAGGAGTATCAGAGGTTGCTGCAAAAGCCAGTGGACTCTGCGAAGCTCTGGAACGCTCATCAGGTTTTTTTCAAGGAGATGAAGAGATAATTTATGCTTCTTTTAAACAACTAGAAAAGGAGGCCATTCACCCTGCAAAAGTCTCCTTATTTAGCGAGAGGCAGTATAAAAACCGAGAAAAGCTCAATGCAGAATCCCATTCTTTTTGGAAAATCCCTATTCCACTTTCAGATGAAAAGGTGATTGCTTGGACGCCTGTTTTCTCGTTAACTGAAAACAGAATAAAATATTATCCAACCGATTGCTGTTATTACGGAGTCCCTGAACAGAAGAGTAAACGGAAAGGTCATTGCGATTCAAATGGATGCGCTGCCGGTAATTATTTAGAAGAGGCCATTTTGCAGGGCTTTTTAGAACTTGTAGAAAGAGATAGCGTCGCTATTTGGTGGTATAACCGTCTTACTGCTCCATCAGTTGATTTAGCCAGTTTTCAAATACCGTATATAGAGAGTTTATTGCAGGAATATGCTTTGCGCAATCGGGAAGTTTGGGTTTTAGATATTACAACCGATTTAGGAATTCCAACCTTTGCAGCCCTTTCCAGGCTTAAAGATAAACAGGAAGAGAATATTTTTATAGGTTTTGGAGCCCATTTAGAGGCCGAAATTGCCATTTTGCGTAGCTTAACAGAGATGAATCAATTTTTAGACTCATCTCCTTTTTGGCAAGAGAGCCATTTTGGAGAGGGAAAGCAGGATTTCATTGATAAAAAAATTATCTCTGATTGGTTTAAGAGCACAAAAGTCAAAGATCATGCCTACTTGAGAAATGCGTTGCCGATTAAAAAAGCTACAGAATATCCAAAGTGGAAAACCTCTGATCTTTTGGAAGATATTAACTATTGTCGAAGAGTTGTCGAAAGCCGTGGCATGGAATTTTTGGTGCTGGATCAGACCCGCAGTGAGATTGGTTTGAGTGTAGTGCGTGTAATTGTTCCAGGCCTGCGTCATTTTTGGCCCAGGTTTGCGGAGGGACGCCTTTACGATGTTCCTGTTAAAATGCAAAAGTTGAAAGCTCCATTAAAAGAAACTGACCTCAATCCTATCGGCATGTTTTTATAAAATGCGTCTTAAATTAATCCCTGAAGCAATTTTAAAAAAAGAAGGTGTGGAAACTTCTACTATCTCTTTGAAATTCAATCATCTAACTCCAGCAGTCTATCAAGCGCTTCAGACTCTCGAAGAGGAACCTCACTTTGAAGATATTGAAGAACTAAGCTGCTACTACTACTATCTTGATCTACTTAAAAAACACGGACTTATAATTTATAGAACTCCTTTGATTGAGCTTGTTCCTCTTAATGCAAACTTCTTGCATGAAGAGAGTCCTGAAGGAGCCTACCAGCTTTCCCGCTTTGCCCTATGTCGCTCCGATAATGGAGAGCTCATCATTGAAACCCCTCTTAGCCCTCTTCGTGTGCATCTTTATAACCCTGATGCTCTCCCCTTTTTTTTCGCTCTTAGAAAACCTCTGACTCTAGAAGAGATTTTAAAAGAGTTTCTCCACTTACCTGCAGAGGGTGTCAAAGAAACGTTCTCTCTGCTCGTTTCGGCAAAGATCTTAACTAATGGGGAAGAATCTCCCAATTCAAGGCAGTGGGAATTTCATGATCTTTTTTTTCACTCTCGAAGTCGAGAAGGACGACATAATGCCCCCATTGGCGGGACTTTTCGCTTTAAAGGAGCTATTCCCTCTCAACCTGCTATCAAACCCTGCACGCAGAAAGGCATTATCGAACTGCAGAAACCGGAAAAAACGTTAACCTTCTCCATCGAGGAGGCTATTTTACAACGAAAATCGATTCGAAAACATGGCGAGAAACCCATTACTTTGCAGCAACTCGAAGAGTTTCTTTACCGATGTGCGCGTGTAAAAAAACTCTTCATTAGAGAGGAGGAAGAGTTTACTTCCCGCCCCTATCCTGGTGGCGGATCCCTTTACGAATTCGAGCTTTATTTAGTGGTCTACAATTGCGAAGGGATAAAGCAGGGAGTCTATCATTATCATCCGCTTGCGCATCAACTATGCAATGTATCAGAATTTAATAGCTTAGCCGAAAAGTTATTACATGATGCCAAACGTTCATCTGCAAAAGAAGAATATCCACAAGTATTGATTGTTGTAAGCGCTCGTTTCCAAAGAGTCTTCTGGAAATACCAATCGATGGCTTATGCTTTGATTTTAAAAGATTTAGGAGTTCTTATTCAAACCATGTACCTCGTGGCGACAGCAATGGAGTTAGCCCCTTGTGCGATCGGATCTGGGAACTCAGATCTCTTTTGCGAACTAATAGGGACAAACTACCTTGAAGAGAGCAGCGTCGGAGAGTTTATGCTCGGCTCCCTCCCCGTTGCCTAAGTCAAAGCAAATACCCACCACAGAGAACACAGGCTAGGGCTCTATGGTGTATTTTTTATTTGCACCTTGAAGCCACTCCCTTTCTCTTGTTGAATTGTCGTGGAAATAAAGCCAAAACTCAGGTTAATATCTCTGCTTTGCATTGGTTAAAACATGCGTGTAATTTTAGGATCCTCTTCGCCGCGCAGAAAAGAGATCTTGGACTACTTCTCGCTTCCCTTCACCCAAATTCCCTCTGAATTTGATGAAGAGGCGGTCCCTTTTAATGGCGATCCCCTCGTCTATGCTATGACCCTTTCTGAGGGAAAGGCAAAAAATTTGGCACGCCGCTATCCCGATGCATGCATCCTCACAGCCGATACCATTGTTTTTCAAGATGGGAAGCTCTACTCAAAACCGGAAAACCAAAAACAGGCTCTCCAATTTCTGACAGAACTTGCCGGAGGCTCTCATGAAGTCTATACCGCTGTCAGCCTCTTTTCTAAACAGGAGATCTTTTCTAAAGCAGAGATGACCCGTGTCTTTTTTCATCCACTGACAGAAGCGCAGATTAAGCGCTACCACACGATCTTCTCCTGCACAGATAAAGCTGGGGGCTATGGAATACAGATGGCCGGTAGCATCATCGTAAAAAAGATAGAGGGCTGTTTTTACAATGTAATGGGTCTTCCAATCAATGTAGTTGCCTCCTTGCTAAAAAAAGTTGATATCGATCTCTGGGACTATCTTCGATGAAATATCTTTTTCTTACACTGCTATTTTCTACCCTCGTCTCCTCTCTTTTTGCTTTTTCAAAGGAAGAGCGGGGACAAATCCTCTTTTTCCTCCATAAAGAACAGACATCCAAAGCTTTTAATCTATATTTGCAAAAACAGAGTGAAAATTCCTGTCATGATTTTGACCTCTTAAGAGAGATGGGAATGATGCTGCTAATGCAAGGAGCTAAAAGCCGAAACAAGGAGATACAGCTTCTCTCTCTTTTTGGCGCATCCATAGCAAGCAACACAGATCTTCTTCCCATTTTTGAAAAGGGAATAGAGAGTAATGAAATGACTATCCAGTTAGCTGCCCTTGCTGGACTTGCAGAGCTTCAGGATGACCAAGCAGATCTTTTGCTCATTCGCGCGCTCTCCTCCACTTTTCTCTTAACCCGCTTTGAGGCGGCCTATACTCTCGCTCAAAAGAATGATGCAGCTGTACTTCTTCACTTGCACTCCCTTTTAACAAAGGTGCCAACCCAATTACGCCCCCTCTTTCCACAAATCCTTGTTAAACTTAAAGGCCCAGCTGCGACACACCTGCTTAAACAGCTTCTGAATGATGTAGAGGTCGATGTAAAAATCGAAACCATCCGCTATGCTGCAAAAGAGGGAAGAGATGATCTTCTCCCTCAAATCCAGTCTCTTGCCACCTCCCCCAACCATGGCCAGCAGGAGGCCTGCCTTTTTGCATTAGGTCGTTTGCAAGATACCTCTTCCCTTCCCCTCTTGCGCCATGTTGCCAATTTTAAAGAGGGAGAGCTAAAAATCGCTGCGGCAGCCTCCCTCTTCTCTCTTGGAGAGGAGAGTGCTATTGATAGCATTTTAAAGGAGGCTGGCAAAGAGAACCCCTTTGCTATCATTCTCCTTGGGAAAATTGGCAGTAAGGTAAGCTCCGAAAAGCGGGCAGAGATCCTGGCCTCTTTGGAGGCGCTCTCCAAAAGTCCTAATGCCACCTTGCGCTTTAATTGCGGCGTAGCGCTGCTCGGCTTAAGAGAGGACATAGCACTTGGGGTCTTGAAAGAATTTATTCTCTCCTCTCATAGAGGTTCAGGCATCCTTCCCGTTCGTTCTGCCGGGCAGACTCTCA
Organism: Chlamydiota bacterium; assembly: GCA_013287335.1. GTDB lineage: Bacteria > Chlamydiota > Chlamydiia > Chlamydiales > JAAKFR01 > JABDDZ01. Next base: position 43,511 of record JABDDZ010000005.1, read on the forward strand.
CATCCTTTCGGGTCATCCCCTCCGCAGAACTCGTCACTAAACAGTTTCCCGATCTCATCTCCCAAACAACAAAAGTAAAAATCGCCCTTCTTAATGACGCTTTAGAGCTCAGTGAAGATCTCTTTTTAAAACTTGCCGAGGCAATCTTTGCTAGTTCAGAAACGGTGCTTATTCCCCATGTTATTGAACTACTCTGCCACCACAAGAATGAGAGAATCATGCAATTTTTCTTAAAAGAGCAGCAAAAAGCGGGAGCCCCCCTTGTGCGCAATTTTTGTCTTTTAGCTCTCTATCGTCTTGGAGAAGAAAAAGCAACTGAAGACCAGATCATTGCTCTTATTGAAAGAGAGCAGAAGACAGCCCTTATTCGCCTGAAAGAGGAGAAGACAAAATCCAAAAAACGTCTTTCACACTATCTTCTCTCTCCTGAGGAGAGCTCTCTTCTTCTTCTCTCTGCTTTAGAACTACTTGTCTCAAAACAGAATGAAAAAGGCATTACAGCTCTTGTGAGGGTGATGACGGATGGACACCCAAATAATAAGTACCCCTTAGCCGGATTTTTGATAAAGGGAACAGAGTGAGACAGATACTTTTTCTCCTGCTTCTCGCATTTTCATCCTCTCTTTGTGCATTGCAGCTGACAGATGACCCCATCAAGCCCTGGCCTGTTGATTGCAGGTCCTGCATCCCGACTTGCAATCCATCACCCCTTGAACTGAAATCCCTTGAAGAGAATGTAGTCGTTGACCTTTTAGACCCCATCTATGCAGATGGGGTCCTCTCTACAGAGAGAGGGGGCGTTCTTGTAACCCAGGGCATCCGGGTGCAGGCAAGAAAAATTGTCTATGTCAAACGTCTGGATAGTGATCCTCCTGAATTTTCCCTCTTTTGCGAAGGAGATCTCCTCATAGACTATCAGAATAAAACGCTTGTAGGGCGCTGTTTTTATTATGACCTTCTCACTCAAAGCGGCCTCCTCATCGATGGAAGAGGGGCAGCCCCTCCGTGGTATCTGGGAGGCAAGGAGATCTTTTTTAATCCAGATGGAGAACTCACTATCAATCAAGGGTATATATCAACTTCTGAAAGCCCTGACAAGGATGTGATGGTGCTTTCAACCAAAATCTATGTGAATAAAGATCGCATCCTAACAGCGAATAATATTACTTTTCGTTTACAGGGAGTCCCTCTTGCCTGGTTTCCAAAGGTCAAATTTAATTTAATGAGCATTGGGGATTCTCCCCTTGCTGTCCAGGTAGGATATGGGGGATTTTTGAAAACAAATCTCTCTTTACGCTACCGATTTTTAACTCTTGGAGAGCTGTATGGGTATTTGCGACTCGATGGCTACCTAGCTCGTGGACCCGGTGTGGGTATAGAGACGGAGTATGCCCCTTGCGACAGCTCAACAGAGCTTTATACACGGAGTTATTATGCCCATGATATTTCGATTGACGATCCTAAAAGGAAGGATCGCTACCGCCTGGAAGGGAGCTATTTAGGCTGTTGGAAGGGAGATATCCAGGTTAAGGGATTTTATGACTTTGTGAGCGATGGAGACATGGCCGCCGAATACCAGAGAAAGGATTTTGATTTAAATCCCGCAGAGAGAACTGAGATTGAATTCCGTAAAAACTCCTGTAACTGGATCGCCTCCCTTTTCACACGTGTGCGCGTGAATAGATTCCAATCGATCAACCAGGAGCTTCCCACTTTCTATTATACCTGGCGACCCTTTGAGATTGGATCAACAGGTGTGATCTTTGAAAATTGGGTCAAAGCGAGCTATTTCGACTACCGCTTTAGCGATGAAATTATAGAGGCTATGAAATCCAAGGATCCTGATGAAAAGAAAGTAAGAAATTTTCACTCAGCACACATTGCGATTAGTCCCTCCTTTTACCGACCTTTCTGGTATCGGGGCCTTACAATCACGCCCTATGCGGGGTTTAGGGGCATTATGTACAGCAATAGTCAAGATGGACAAGCTGTTGGACAAGCTGTTGGAGATGTGGGAGTGAGAGCCGAGACATCTCTTTCAAAGTGTTTCCCCTATTTTAAGCATGTCATGGAGCCTTACATTGACTTCCGTTATTTAACGAGGCCGCGCATTCCGCTCGACCATGCCTATATCTTCACAATCTATGATGCCTACAATATCTTTGGCGTTACCCGCTTTGGGGTGCGCAACTCCATTTATACGAAATGGGGAGGATGCATCAATCGACCCATCTATCTCGATGTTTGGACAAATGCCTTTTCAGATGGACGTCATATCCCCCAGGTCATTCCTAAGGGCTATGCAAATATTGAATGGTTTCCCCTAAGCTATCTCTTTGTTTCAATGGACTCTGCATGGAATTTTAAGCATAGAGAACTCGATTTTTATAATTCACGGATTGATTGGACATTCACTCAAAATGCTGCCCTCTCTTTCGAATACCGCCATAGAAGTAAATATGATTGGAGAAAAGCAGATTTTTATAATTTTCTAATCGATGTGACACGCTCGGAGAAGCGTCTTTTGAACTCTCCTCTTTCTGATAAGCGGGATACATTTTTAGCGCGCCTTTTTTATCGCTGGAATCCCGATATCTGGGGAAAATTCATTCTAAGACATGGCTGGAACCGCGACGATATGCCAACCTACGTAGAATATGAGATTGAGGTGACTCGGGTGATTTTCGACCACTGGCACCTAATCTTCACTTACGAAAATCGGGAGAGTGATAACCGCTACTCAGCGACCCTAAGGCTTGCCCCCTCTCCTCCCACCCGCTAAATAACAAATTCAACGCAAAGACGCGAAGGCCCAAAGGCGCAAAGAAAAAACTTACAACAACAGGATAAGCAGGATGGGCGGGATAGATAAGGATAATATCTATCCTACCTATCCTGCTTATCTTGTTAATTTTTCTTTGCGACTTTGGGCCTCTGCGTCTTTGCGTTGAATTTTTTTAAATGGGAGTTTGATGCGGAGGGTGTTGAGAAGGGTGATAAGGCTACTTGAGCTCATTGCAAAGACAGCTAGAAGAGGGGTGAGTTTTCCAAAAAGGGCAAGCGTTACTGCAAGAGTGTTATAACCAAAAGCCCAGATTAAATTCTGTTTGATAATCCTATTTGTTTGAGCTCCAATCATTCGAATAAGAGGGATGCGGGAGAGATCACGGCCTGTCATGATGAGATCTGAGGCGTGTATAGCAAGATCGAGAGCTCCTCTTGTTGAAATGCCAATATTTGCAGCCGAAAGTGCCGGACCGTCATTGACTCCATCCCCCACCATCGCAACGACTGCGCCCTCTGCTTGAAAGGCAGCTATCACCTCAGCCTTCTCAAGAGGAGAAAGAGCTGCTTGATAACTTTCAAAACCACATTTTTCTGAAACTTTTTTTACCGACTCCTCAATATCTCCTGAAAGAAGAAGAGTCTTAACCCCCTTTAATCTAAGAAGCATCTTTTTCATCCGGCTGCGGAGCCTATCTTCGAGGATAAGAGTGGTGATGCATTTTCCATGCATGGCAAAGTAGAGAAGAGTTCCAATTTGCTCTGGCCCTCTCTCTTCGATGAGATCAACCCCTCTCTCTTTTAAAAAGGAGCTTGAGCCAAGCAGGACCTCTCCTCCCTGATAGATCCCTCGCATTCCTCTGCTTGGGATCTCTTCAACTTCACTCAAAAGAAGTGGTGGCTCAGTAATTGCAAAGCTAAGGGCGCAAGCTATGGGATGGCGGGAGGCTAGCGCTAATGTTTTGATAATCCCCCTCTCCTCTATAAGAAGGGGCTTTCCATCCATCTTTAATTTAAAATCTCCGTGAGTCACAGTTCCTGTCTTATCAAAAACATAGACGCTCTCTTTTCCTAAAAAAGCAAGGGCCGCTCTATTTCTCACAATGACTTTTAATTTGGCAAGATTTGCAATGAGAAAGGCCTCGCTCATCGGGACTGCAAGCCCTATTGCACACGGGCAGCTAATCAAACAGATCGTGAGAGCGCGCGCAAAAGCAGCCTCCCCCCCCTCTCCAGCAGCAAGAAGAGCAAAAAATGCCCCAAGAGCAAGTAACAGAAGCGCCGGGACAAAAAGGCTAGAAAACTTATCAACAAGAGGATAGCGCCTTTTTTTCTGCCCAAGCTGAGCCTCTATCAGCTCAATCACCTGATGCAGAAAGGTCTCATTGACTGTTTTGGTGACAAGGATAGTGAGCTCTCCCCTCTTTAAAAGAGATCCCCCAATGACAGGATCCTTTGTCTGCTTGATCCTTGGCAGGCTCTCTCCTGTCATGAGAGATTCATCGCAAGCTCCCTCTCCGAAGAGCACCTCTCCATCCAAGGGAATTTTTTCACCACTCCGAACTTTAATTTTATCTCCTGCTTGAATCTCTTCTAATGGCACAAACTTCTCAATATTTTCCTCTAAGCAAAGACGGGCACTACGTGGAAGAGTTTTAGTGATGCAAAAGAGTTTTTCCTTTGCAGAGATCTTAGCTTTTTTTTCGAGCTCTTTGCCAAAAAGGACTAAAAAAAGGAGCATTCCCATCGAATCAAAATAGAGAGAGAAGATCTTCCCCTCTATTAGCATGAGAAGAGAGAAAAAAAAGCTTGAGAAAGTTCCTAAAAAAACGAGTCCCTCCATTCCAAAAAGCCCCGCCTTTAGGTGTACCCAACAACGCTTCCAAAGAGGAGCTCCACAATAGAGAAGCAGAGGAAAGCTAAGAGAGCAGGAGAGCCATCCTAAAACCTTTTCATACCCCTCTGTCAAGATGCCAAAGGCTTCCACATAGAGAGGGACTGCCAGCATCATAAGATTCATGGAAAGAAACCCTGCAACAAAAAAGCGGGAGCGCCCCTTTTGCTTTTCTGCATTCGAAACGATGGGTTTTGGTAAATACCCCAGCTGCTCTATCTTTTTAAAAATCTCCTCTTTTCCAATTAGTATAGGAAGATATTCAATAGCAGCAAGATCTGTTAAATAATCGACATAGCAAGAGAGAACTCCCCTCTCTTTTTCCAGAAGAATGGTGATTGCAACGCCGCAAGCTGAACAGAAGAGGTTATCAATTTGGAAATAGATCTTTTTCTTCTCTCCTTTGAGCCTCTCTTTTTCCCCCAAGGAATCTGGGTTTGAAATTAATCCCGCCTCAATTGCTCGCAAGATAATAGGATGATCCATTGAGGGGGTGTTGATCCCAAGAGAGAGTAAAATTTGGAAAACAACGAGACAGCCGCTGCAACAGAAAGGATTAGCTTCAAGCCATAAGGGATCAGTTGGCAAACCAAGATTGCAAAGGTGACAGGCAAGCTTTTCCATTTTTCAAAGAATAGAGAAAATCCCAATTTGCAATAACAATTTATTACCACAGAGCCCACAGAGAACACAGAGAGAATATTTTATGATTTCATATGCGCCCTACAAAGATGTTGAGTAATTATTTAAACGCAAAGACGCAAAGAAAAAAATAGAAACAACAGGATAGGCAGGATAGATAGGATAAAGATAATATCTCTAATATGTCATTCCAAAATATTTTTATTTGATAGTAATATTATATTATAAATCTATCCTGCCTATCCTGTTATTTCTATTTCCTTTGGGTTCTTTGCGTTTAAATGGGATTGGTATTTTTGAGAGGCTGTGCTATCTCTCAACTATGACGGTGCTGCTATTTTCTTTTCTTGTTCTCATTGTCTCTTATTTTGCGGGAATATTGGGCGCACTCAGCGGACTTGGCGGTGGAATTATAGTCATTCCCGCCCTTGTCCTTCTATTCCACGTTGATATGCATCTTGCCATGGGAGCCTCTTTAATCTCTGTAATGGCCACTTCCAGCGGAGCGGCTTATGGCTTTCTCAAAGAAAAGTTCACTAACCTAAGAGTAGGGATTTTATTAGAAACCGGCGCTGTAGTGGGAGCCTTGACGGGCGCTTTATTAGTCTCTTTCTTCCCAAGATCCCTGATTGCAATTATTTTAGGGATTGTATTGCTAGTTTCTGCCTACTACTCTCTTCGCCATAAAGAAACAACGGAATTAGATAAACCCTCCCATCCTTGGGCGGTTGCGTTAAAATTAGAGGGAAGCTACCAAAGCCTTAAGGGACCAACCTCCTATCATGTACAACATGTGCCTCTTGGTATTGCCCTTATTACCCTTGCAGGAATTCTCTCCGGCTTGCTTGGGATTGGAGCCGGCGCTCTAAAAGTATTAGCCATGGATCAGGCCATGAAAATACCCTATAAAGTTTCGACGGCGACAAGCAATTTTATTATTGGAATCACAGCAGCAGTGAGCGCCGGAGTCTACTTTGCAAAAGGATATATAGATCCCATTATCACCTTTCCGGTTTTCATAGGAGTTCTCTTTGGATCTTACACAGGAGCTAAGATTTTAACTCGCACAACCACCAAAACTCTACGCGTGATTTTCAGCTTTGTCATTATTGCCATCGCATTTGAGCTGATCTACAAGGGAATGAAAGGCAATCTATGAATGCTAATACCAACTAGGGATCGTTCGTCTTGTTTGCACAGCACGCACTTTTACTAAGACGCTTGAAGCACCCTCTAAATAATTTCCACTATAGGCAAAGAGTAGACGGGTTCTTACACCGTCATGGTGGATTCGAAAGATTCTTGATATCTGCATCAAAGGCTCTTTAATGGCCATAGCAATGCAACAAAGAGCATCTGTAAATTCTAAAGAGAGGATCTCAATTGGACACCTTATCAAGGGTCTGACAATCATAAGAGGGACAGAGATTATGCCCACTGCAACTCCAAAGGTTTTATCAAAGCAGCTATCTCTTAGAAGAGGAACAAGCGGCAAATCGCGAAGATGGCTACGAGGATCTTGGCCGATCTGCTTTTCAATGTGATCTGTGATCTTGATTGCGGTCAGAGGGTCAAAAAAGGCTAAAAGGGCAATGATGGGTAGTGCGATAGTCTGGGCAGCGACGGAAAGAAGATCCGTTAGACCCACTATAATTTTTCTTAGATCAAGAGTTAAAACTCCGCCGCCAGAAAGGAGCAATCCTCGGAGAGTTTGAGTAATAAACATGTCCAGCCAGACAAAACCGAGTTGGATTGGAATTGCCACTCGTGAAACGACATGCCTTTGAAAAGCGCTCTTTTTCTTGAGGACATTATCCTCATCAATGCTCCAAGTGTCTGTAAGAGTTGTATAGAAAATTTCAGAATTCTCTAAACCACTGCTGCTCTCATAACGATTTGTTAAAAAATGACTCTCCATCACTCGACGGCCTTGCGAAAAACCATCCAAATTCAAACCCCAGCCCATCAATTATCCCCTCTTTTTGCCTTAACAATAACTTAAAAAAAGAAATCTATTCAATAACTATCGATCAATGTTATTGATTTAAAAATGGGGAGAATGCAGATTTTTATAGGCAAAGCGATTTTAGCAGGGGTTTTTGTTTCTCTTATCTTCGTAATAAGCGGGGGGGACATGGTATGTATCGACCCATGGAATGGAAGCGATACGCCCATTGGGAAGCCCCTCTCCCATCCGCTTCCTATCCCCCCCGGGCTTCATTCAATTAGGCCTATTTTTTCTCGTATTCACCCAATTTATGCGAGTTCTCTTAGCAGGTTGGTATTTTTATAAGTTAAAAGAGCAGATTTTCGTATGGCTCTGCTTATTTATAATATGCATTTTGATTTATAGTTTTTTCTTTATCATAATTAAATAATTTAACATTAGAATTAACTGTATATTAAATATTAAAGCAGACAATGTACGAATCCAACCCCCTTGCAGGAACTCTTCTATTTCGTTATGAATCACGTGAAGAGGATAAATCTCCCTCCCATACAGCAAAACGAAAAGTTGCTGCAATATCCCAAACTCAATTTGCAAGCCCATTAAGAGAGAGCTATAAATCTCGAAAAGTTGATTTAAGCGAAACAATCCCCGAATTCATAGGAGAAAATCGGAGAGCAAAA